>NZ_AJLG01000203.1 GCF_000258495.1 Pedobacter agri PB92 | reverse complement strand
ATTACATCAAACAACATATTATTAGCGGAACTATTATTGATTTTCGGATAGTACGGCTGCTATGCAGGAATTACTAGTTTCAAATTATACCGCAAACCGTTTGAAACTTAAAACCGGCGATGATTTCATCATGTATTTTGTGCAAAATCAGTTAAGGCCAAGGAAATTCAAAATCGTAGGGATTTACGATATTGGAGTAGAGGATATCGACAAAAGTTTTGTGCTGGGTAACCTGAATATTATTAAGCGCTTAAATAATTGGAATGCGAACCAAATTGGAGGTGTTGAAATCCGCATTAAAAACTTTAAAGATCTCAATAAAGTATCGTTAGAAATTTTTGAAAGTTTACCTCAAAATCTGCGTTCATTTTCGATTGTAGAAAACTTTCCGAACATTTTTAACTGGATGAGTTTACTTGATGTAAATACGAACGTGTTGCTGATCTTAATGCTAATTGTTGGCGTAATCAATATGGTTACGGCACTGCTCATTATGATTCTGGAGAAAACCAATATGATCGGAATGTTGAAATCGTTTGGTGCAAGCAATTGGAGTATCATGAAGATATTCCTTTATAATGCGGCCTATTTAATTGGTATCGGTTTGTTGTTGGGTAATATCCTCGGATTGGGCCTAGGCTTTTTCCAGCAGGCAACACACATTTTTAAACTCAATCAGTCTTCGTACTTTTTAACTTATGCACCCATTGAAATTCATTTTATCGATGTACTGGGCTTAAATGTATTAACTGTGGTTGTTTGTTTAATCGTATTGATCATTCCTTCGCTGTTAATTAGCAAAGTATCTCCGCTAAAAGCGATCAGGTTTAAATAAATAAGCTTCTCCCCATCCAGGGAGAAGACCTATTGTTTTTAACTAACCATTCCAAATCTGGAACAGAACTAAGAATTAAGATTTTTATAAGATGTAATATGAACCAACTTGAGCCAATTCCGTTTGGGGTTTGTCTTCAAGGATTTTATTATCATCTATCATTTGGCAAAGATCGCGTTCAATGGTTCTACAAATCGTTGTAGTTGGCGTATCTGTGGGTTTATTTTCAAAAGGATCTTGCAGATGAACCGCCATTTTTTCTACCAACAGGAAGAATGCAGCAATCGCAACCACTAACGGAACTTCCATATAACCGAAATACTCAATCAATCCAAATGGCAAAAGCACAATAAATAAATGGATCGACATGTTGATGTATTTACTGTAAGTTACCGGGAAAACAGTATTTTTAATACGCTCACATCCACCCATGTGGTTACATAATGCAGTGAGGGTTTTATCGATTTCAATTTGCTGATATTTGTTAATCCAGCCTTCATTCAAAGCTTTTTTCAAATCCATAGCATGCAGTTCCAAAATAGACGTGGTTACATTTTTACGTTTTTTAAGGAACGCTATCTCATCAGCAACTAAAAATTCTTCCAGTCCTTTTCGAGGATTAAAACCTCTTAATGATTGGCTCAAAGCATAAGTCCAGGCAATTTGTCGTTTGATAAAGCGCTCTTTGAAAGCCTCTACCTCATGCAAGTCATAAGGGTTTTCTACGAACGATAAAATCTGACGTGATACCGATCTTGAGTCATTTACGATAGCACCCCACAAAATACGGGCTTCCCACCATCTGTCATAAGCCTGATTCGACCGGAAAGCCAGCAATAATGAGATAATTGTTCCCAGTAAGGCAGGGACTGTTATCGGAATGGAAATCCGGGTAACGTGAAAGTTCTGATAAAGAACTACAATTCCTATAGAATAAGCAATTACAAAAAGCAGTTCTTTTTTGATCTTTCCGAATATATAAGTAAGCGGAATATTATTTCGTAACAGCATATTATTAAATTTATTTCGTGAGTAATTAAGCGTTTGCCGCTTTTAATTTAGGCTCCTGGATTTTGGTTTCAATCAGGTTCTCCTGATTATGAAGCGTCATGATGTTTAATTCCAATACTTCGCAGCCACAGCGAGCTGTTAATACTTTTGGATCAATACTGTATTTGTTGATGGCTTTGAAACTATAGTCTTTCGGATAAGCAATGGCTTCAACATCAAAAGCTTCAATGAAATTTTTAAATGCTGCAACAGTACTTCCATAAAAATATTCTATACCAATGTTGTTGATTTGATTGGCATACTTCACTTTATAATTATTCAGCGTTTGATAAAACTCATCACTGATGTTTTCGTAATCTTTGCTTCGGCGGCTTAACATCAACATATCAGTAATCGAATCTGATAATTTAAAAGCATGAACAAATATGATATTGAAAGTTTCGTTGGGTTGAGTTTGCGTTAAACCATCAATAATCTTGGTACTCGCTAAATTAAAATCTGTTGGTACTAATACTGTTTTCATGGTTTTATCTTGTTAAATGAATAAATATTTATACAAGTTTAGCGCAATGAGATTACAGCGAACTAAGAAGGAGATTAAAGCGAGATTAGAATTTAAAAACTTTAGAGTTTTAGGTTGTAAAAAATGGAAGTTTACATATTTGGATAGGCAAAAGTAAAATTATCATCTGAATAAATAAGAATTTTTCGACAAAACTAATAAATGCTGGTTAATGGCAACAGTACTTTAATTTCTGTACCTATTCCTTCCTGCGATTTGATGGCAATGCTTCCGCGGTGTAACCTGATAATGTTCAGAGAAAGTGGCAAACCAATTCCATAACCTTTAAAAGAGTTGGTGTTTGATGCCCGATAAAATGGTTCAAAAATGTGCTGAATATCCGTTTGTGGAATTCCAATACCCTGATCGGTTACCGCAATGGAAAGTGAATTAGCGCTAGTTTCGATGGCAATGTTCACTAACTTATCATTCGAATATTTGCATGCATTGCTTACAATGTTTGTCAGGGCAAGTTTAATGAGGTTTTTATTGATTTTCAGACTCAACAGTTCATCATCATCAGGAAGCTTAGAAAAATCGATTTCAATTTTACTTTCGGGATGAACCTGATTTACAGAAGCTTTGATTTCCCAAAGTAATTCATCCATTCTAACCAATTCCCAGGGTTGGTTTTTGCCATTAAATCCCGACTGAGCCAATCCCAGTAAACTGGTTAAAATATGTTCGAGTCGTTCGGCTTCATCTTTAATTTTGGCTAACGCCAGATGTTGCTTCTGCGCATCGCCATTTTTTAAAGCCAGTTCTACCTCGCCGCTAATGATGGTTAATGGCGTTCTTAATTCATGCGACGCATTGCTGATAAAGTTGTTTTGCGTTTCAAATGCTGTTTCCAGCCGGTTTAACATGTTGTTAAAGGTTTGTGCCAGCTGCGACATTTCATCGGTCCCTTTTTTTACGTCTAGACGCATGTGGAGGTTTTCTGCCTTTATTTTTTTTACGCTTTTTATCACATTTCGCAAGGGCATAAGCATGTAATTGGAGAATCGCCAGCCCACAACGAACGACAAAAAGACCGACAGGAAAAAGCCAATAATCAATATTTTTTGAAGGTCTCGAAGCTCACGGAAGCCAAAGGGATCATTGGCAGAAACAATTACAATGTATCCTTTAGGTCCGTTTCTAAAAAACTTACCTGCATAAAAATGATTTTCAACACGATACCTGGCCATCGAACCAGTGTTTATTTTATCGTAGAAGCTTTTGGGAAGTTCACGGTCAACTTTGTTTTCTGTTTGACTGGCATCAAGAATAAATTCTTGTTCAGAAGGTAAACGTTCCAAGTATTGGTTACGCATTTGGGCAACCACGCTGTTATTGTCATCTTCGTAGAGCTTAATCTGGGCTGCGATGTTTACCCTCGCTTCTAAACGTTTGTAAAAATCTTCAAAGGCAAACTCATTAGAGAAATACCAAACAAAACCACTTAATAATGAAATAATTACCGCCGAAAGTATTGCGAATAGTAGCGTGATTTTTTTGGCAATATCCATTGGCTATCCTTTTAGCACATAACCCAAACCCACGGCGGTATGTATCAGTTTCTGATCTGAATTTTTATCAATTTTTTTGCGGAGATAATTTACATACACATCAACTACGTTGGTGCCGAGATTAAAATCAATATCCCAAACACTTTCTAAAATATCAATGCGGGAGAGGATTTTCGATTTGTTTTTGGCCATGTACTCCAACAAACGGTATTCAGTTGCAGTGAGCACCACCTCTGTATTGTTTCGTTTTACACTTTTGGCGCTTAAATTTATCTGCAAATCAGCAACATTTATTACCTGGTCAAGGCTTGCCGATCCTGTATAACGCCTCAATAACATTCTAATGCGGGCAAAAAGTTCTGCAAATTTAAACGGCTTAATTAAATAGTCATCGGCACCATTATCTAAACCATTCACTACATTTTCTGTAGTGCCCAAAGCAGTAAGCATAATGATGGGTACATTTGGTTTTTCAGCCTTAATAATTTTGCAAAGTTCCAATCCATTTATTCCAGGAAGCATAATATCCAGTATGACTAAATCAAATTCATTTTCTAAAGCCAGCTGTTTACCGATGAGGCCATCAGGTGCTACACTTACGGTGAAACCTTCTTCGGTTAAGCCTCTGGAAATAACAGAAACCACATTTGGCTCATCTTCTACTAGTAATAAATTCATGCGGGGCAAATAATCTAAAAATAAGGATATAACAAAATCTGATGATGATAGATTTTTGAAATTAAAGCTTTTTAACGCAATAACGACATAAAAGTTTATTTATTAAAAAGTGGGGAGAAATAAAAAGGCTGTATTATAAATCGGTTTTCGCCTGAACTTTGTCTTGTTGAGCTTGTCGAAATGCTCTTTAAAGCAGTTTCTATAAGTCCTTCAACTGGCTCAGGATGATATTCGATTGATGATACAGCCTTGAGAATGATGTTAAAATTTACTAATTTTCTTTTTCTGATTTTTCTTTCAGGCTTGCTAGTCCGCTTTCAAAATCCTTTCCAATCATGCCGTCCATTCCACCCATAAAAACACACATCCACTTGCTGATCATGTTGTTTTCTCCACTCATGGTCCAGGTTACCTTTTGACCGTTTCCATCAGGCACAATATCAAATTTGGTATCCGCTACGCTTTCAAAAGGCTCAATAAATTTCAGCTCGATGTCTATTTTTTTATTGGGCTCTAGTGATTCTATTTTCATATATCCTGAGCCGGTTTCTTTGCCCACCCAATTATATTGATGCCCCGGCGTTACAGGAGTGCCAGAAAATGTAGTTTTGGCAGAAGGTTCCATTTTTGCCCAGGGATTCCAAAGGTAAAATTCATTAAAATCAGCAATGTTTTTGTAGATTACGCTATCCGGAGCATTGATCACTGTTGATCTGGAAACAGAATATGTTTTTGGTAGAAAGAAACTTCCCACAACGAAAATAATCGCCACGACAACGATGATGCCGAAAATAATTCTTAAAGCTTTCATATTTGATTTGTTTGGTTAATTAAATTTAATAAGAAACCAGATAAATCAAAAAATATTAAACAATGTTGATCTTGGATTTTGGAGCATTTATTTTAAAATCCATCAAATCGGCAATGGATTGCGCTTTTTGTTTAATGGTTTCTGCATTTTTACCAGCAAAAAGTTCGTCAACGGTTTCCATGAAAATGAGCTTCCAGGCATTAAATTCTTCAGCCTTTAAAGCAATCTTATCATTTAATGCAAAATGAATCAACATCGGGTTGCCTTTATAGGTTGCTGTACCAAACAAAATACTTTCCCAAAAATCATACATTTTAGGCAAATGGTGCGACCAATCTATCTTCGCAACATCAGTAAAGATTGGCCCAATCCTGGGGTTGAGCTGCACTTTTGTGTAGAACGTATCAACCAGATGGATCAGGTCATCCCGATTAAGAATGTCGTTTTTCATAAAATGTAAATATGTGCTAAATACTCAGAATTGATCTCGTGATTAATACCAAAGCGTTATTTATACAGCCGAAGGACTAGCTTTTTATAGTTAATTACCGCTTTATACTGCATTAAAATGTCTCCTCCGATAATTCCTATAATTGGTGGATGACCGAATTGCTGGTAGGTTTCAGTAACCGATTGAAGATCAAATGCAACGGTTTCGTAGTTTTTGATCTTAAGTGGCCCGATTTTAACTTCAGGAATAGTGGCCTGTATGGTCGTTGTGGTGGTGAAGAGGGTAGCGGCGTTAATTTCTTCAGATACATGAAGTGTTTCTGCAAGATGCCGCTCGATCAGTAACTTATCGAAAACGCTTCTTGATGCGCCGGTATCTAAAACGGCAAAATGTTTTTCCTTAAAAACAACAACTTCCACCAAAAGGTGGAAGCCGTCATCCTGTAAGTTCAGTAATTTTAATGGGATTGAAATTGAACTCATTTATACCAATTTCATGTCAGCCAAAACGCTGTTCATATTTCTAACGGCATCGGCACTTTTGTTAAATGCAGCTTGCTCGTCATCTGTTAATTTAAAATCGATGATTTTTTCCCATCCCGAGCGGCCAATAATTACCGGGACCCCTAAGCAAATATCTTCCTGGCCGTATTCACCTTCTAATGACACGCAGCAGGTAAACAGTTTTTTCTCATCGCGAAGAATTGCTTCAACCAAAGCTGCTCCCGCTGCACCAGGGGCATACCACGCCGAGGTGCCAATTAATCCCGTTAATGTTGCGCCACCAACCATCGTATCTGATGCAACTTTATCTAAGGTTGCCTGATCTAACAAGTTACTTACCGGCAAGCTTTGATAGGTTGCCAGACGGGTTAATGGAATCATTGTCGTATCGCCATGGCCACCTATTACAAAACCCTGCAAATCGCCTGGGTTGCAATTTAAAGCCTGAGATAAGTAGAATTTAAAACGGCTGCTATCTAAAGTTCCGCCCATACCGATAATACGGTTTTTAGGAAGCCCTAAAGATTTCAGTGCCAGATAAGTCATGGTATCCATTGGATTACTAATCACAATAATGATTGCCTCTGGAGAAAACTTTAATATATTTTCAGCAACACCTTTTACAATTCCAGCATTAATGCCAATCAATTCTTCGCGGGTCATTCCGGGTTTGCGTGGTAAGCCTGAAGTAATCACTACAACATCAGAACCAGCAGTTTTGCTGTAGTCGCCGGTTACACCAGTAATTTTTGTATCGAAGCCTAAAAGGGTAGCGGTCTGCATCATGTCAATCGCTTTACCTTCGGCAAAACCTTCTTTGATATCTAACAAAACAAGTTCGTTTGCTAATTCTTTTCTGGCAATATTATCTGCACAAGTAGCGCCAACTGCGCCAGCACCTACAACCGTTACTTTCATATATTTTTATTTAATGGTTTGCTCATCCTAAATATTAATCGAAGGTAGAAATAAATATAAGGTTAAAAAATCCTTTTCAAAACTTTATAATTAAGGAATGGTTTAGTTATTACGAGTCTCAAAGACGAATTAAATCCTCATATTATGGAAAATAAACCTATTGGCAATATTGATTATAAAGCGTTCGAAGGTAAATGGTACTCTCTATATTCCATTCCGACTTTAATGGATAAAAATTGGAAACAAACCACTGAAACTTACACTTTAAAAGATGATGATCATTTTGATGTGCTGACCACCTACCATAAAGAGGGGAACCCTGAAGAAAAAACAATTACATCAAAGTTGTTTTTTGATGAAGATCGGCCTGATGGCGATATGAAAGCTCAGTTTTTATGGCCATTTAAAATTGGATACTGGATTATCGAGATCGCAGCCGACTATAGTTATGTTGTTGTTGGTCATCCAGATGAAAAGTATTTATTCATTATGGCCAGAGAACCAAAAATGGAAGCGGCGTTACTGGTTGATATTATTGAAAGATGCCGGGAAAAAGGTTATGACGTGAGTGAATTGGTGAGCCAGGAGCATTTTTAAAAAATATTGCTCGAAATAAATAGCTAATCAGTTTTGATGTTTTACTACTTAACGTCTATAAATTCTATTGCCTGCTGAATGTTTTTGTCAAGTAGTAAATTATCAAAATTATCCTGTTTGAAAATACTAATTTCCGGTATAATCTTCTCGTAATAATTCCCATTTCTATCACAATCATATGATGTGGTTAGGGCCATCGTAATATTAAAAGGCAATTTACAGGCAATATTCCCTGTCGTAGCGCCATACGTGCTTTGTCCAATAAAATTAGTATTTGATCTGCCTTTAAATGCCATTGCCACAACTTCCCCCGAACTTGCTGTGAACAGCCCGGTAATGATGCTTACCCTTTTTTCATCTAACAATTCGCCCGTGGGATGTACAAATGATATTGTTTTTGATTTTTCAATAAGTTTCCCATGATCTAAT
>NZ_AJLG01000202.1 GCF_000258495.1 Pedobacter agri PB92 | reverse complement strand
ACGTACACACTTGTGATCAGCTATAAAGATCTCACCCCTGGAAGATCCTACTATTCTCCGGAAATACTATATTATGATAACCATTATGTGCTCATCATGTTTAAGGCAACAGCAGGAGCAAGTTCAAATACCATTATCCAATGCCTTTCTGTGCCCGATGGAAAGATCATGTTTAGCATGCCAGTAGACAGAAAAAGATCAATAGCTCACACCGCTTATCATTATAAAAACGGTTTTGTGCTGGAAACTTATGAGGCGATGTATATCACTGATATGAAGGGAAAAATAATTAAGGAATTTAAAATAATCAATTAACATGGGTATCGGGAGCTTTTTTAGAGATCAACTCTCCAAAATTATTGAATGGAAAGATCAGCCATCAGATATATTGGTCTGGAAATTCCCCTCTGTAAATGACGAGATCAAGAACGCCAGTAAACTTATTGTTTCGCCCGGTCAGGGCGCTATTCTGGTTTATGAGGGTAAGGTTGTGGATCATCTGAGTGAAGTGGGTTTATTTGACCTGGAAACCGATAACCACCCTTTTCTGACCACACTTTTAAACTTGCGCACCAATTTTGAAAGTGAGCATAAGTTGAAAATCTGGTTTTACCGCACAGCAGAAACCACAAATCAAGGTTGGGGCACGCCCCAAATGATCAAATATATGGATCCGTTTTACAAAATCCCGGTGGAACTGGGTGCAAACGGTTCGTTTTCATTTGTAATTTCCAACCCGCTTTATCTGTTTTCCAATGTAATCGGTGCAAAAGACACTTATACAGTAGCGGAAGCAAGGCAGCTGCTTCAAAACCGCTTTCCGGAACACCTTTCGTCTGTGCTTGCGCAAAGCAGTATATCTTATCAGCAAATTGACGCGCAGTTACCCGCATTATCTCGTCTTATAAAAGAGCAGCTTACTTCAGAAATGAACAACCTGGGTTTTGAGCTGACTGATTTTAAACTAAACGGAACTGTTTTTGACCAATCTACGAAAGAACGTATCGGCAAGGTTGCCGATATTACTGCAGAAACCATGGCAGCAGGGGAGGGCGGCCTGAGTTATGTAGAAATGGAGAAATTAAAAGCCCTGCGTGATGCTGCCCGCAACGAGGGAGGGCTGGCAGGTGCAGGCTTACAGTTCGGCGTAGGGATGGATTTGGGTAAAACTTTCAACGCGGCAAAAGACGAAACGTCAGTTAAAAATGACTCAGACCCAGTTGCCAGACTGAAGATGTTAAAATCTTTGCTCGACGAGGGTATCATTACACAGGAAGAATTTGCCGCAAAAAAGAAAGAGTGGCTCGATAAACTTTAACTGAAAATTATGAAAAGATTGATTGGATTATTTGCCGTCGTGATTTCACTGGCCTTTATAGTTGTATTGATTTTACGTCTCTGGAATATAGAGATGCTGAGCTTGCAGACAATTCTCCGAAGCAGTTTTACGCTGATCGTTCTGGGTATATCCGCACTATTGCTCATCATTATTTATGGTGCTTTTTTCCGCAACAGCCAGGCTGGTTTTGATGAGAAAAAAGGGAATCATGCACATCCGAAATCTTAAATACCGACGGTGCCGTGGATTTTAATTTTCAGGTATAGATGCCTGACATATGAGTTCTATAATATTTAACTCCTTATATTGGGCAACCAATTCTTTAATGGTCTTTATAGATATCAAATTTTTCAAATGGCACATTTCCAAAGTTTTTGACAGTCTGGACTTCTGATACGGATTTATCCGGCGCAGTGGCATCAAAATACTCATGTCCATCTTTATGTAAAAGCCATTTCTTGGTTGCAGCATTAAACTTGAATGTAATAATCCTTGTCCACCGCTGAGCGGACCCGCCGTAATGTTCTACCGAAAAGTATCCATTTTTAATGACTACCCCAGTAAAAGGGTCGCCCATTTGTCCCCCGCAATCCACACAATAAACTGTATTATCACTTCGGCTAGCCACTTTGTAGGTATTCTCAGCCTGACCAAGCAAAATCAACAAGGGTCTTTTTTCGGGATGACTAATAACGTCGGATGTTCTTTCTTCACCTTTTTTATAAAGTACCATTACCGCATCAGAATAAGCATCTCTGTTCAGATCGCCTTTGGTAATATTAAGGACCTGATAACCTTTTAGAACAAATTGTTTCATATTGGCAGGAATGGAAACTGCTAATTTAGGCGTTTGCGCAAGGATTGATAAACCGGTAATAGTGAATAAAAACAGGTAAAGGAATTTGGATCGCATAAGTAAATACAGGTATGAATTTGTTGCAGTATGAAACGTTTGTTACGATGAAATGTTTGATCGTCAACTGGGTTGCTGCACAAACCTTCTCTGATATTTTCTGTTTAAGAATAATTAAATGTTAACCTCATGTCACTAAAAACTCTGGCCAAAACCAGTTGGAAGATTGAACCTAATCGCGTCATTATCTATCCTTCAGGCGTGTTTTACATCTTTGTGACCATAATATCCCTTTTGGAATTGGTCTGCTTTATCTATATATGTATTACCAAAATGCCTCTTTTATGGAATCATTGCCTATCTTAATGCTCATACTATTGATAGTTGTACTGTTTTGGGGAGCAGCAAACACTTACATAGTGTTCGATAATCACCAGGGCCGTATGCGTAAACTGTTCATGGGGTTTCTTCCTGTTAAGAATATACAATTTTCCGAACTCTATGGTATAGATCTGGTGAGCGGTATGACTAATGGTAGTTACCATTATAGCCTGTACCGAAAAAATGCACGTTATGGAAAAGGTATCATAGTATCATCGGCCTATACCCGCAATGATGATCCAAATGCCCTGGCCTTTACTCGAGAGGCTGTGCCAATTATCCATGGCTACCTTGATCAATACGATACCTCTGGTGATTTTGTTGCCGAACCTATTACATCTTATAAATACTTTAGTCAGGAAGCTGGTATGTACGTTGTAAAAAGTAATAAAACCGGTGCACTCCTGGCAGGTATAATTCTAATTGGGCTGGGTTTGTGGTTATTAACCATACCCGCTGATAGTGTTTTAGCAATGGTATTCAGCATTGGTCTGTTATTTCTTTTTGGTGCCGTATTTATTAATGCTGCATTTACCAAACTGATCTTCGATCCCCATGCAGGGACGGTAAGGCGTACTGGTCTTTTTAGCTTCTTGCACAAAGAATATAATTTTCAAAACTTTTCAGGTATTCAAACCATACGGCACACCGTAAACCTGATTTATGTGAGGACCTCGGTTAATCTCATCTTCGCCTTACCGGAAAAGAACAATAAGGAAATCCCTTTTACCATCGCTTCGCTTTTTAGGGAAAAAAGCATCGACCGGTTCATTAAGGAGTTTTATAGTGTAATGGATAAAGCTAAAAAAAGGTAATACTACCACTTGGGTCGCTTACCGTTAATGAGATAGTAAGGAAGATAGGATCATAAGCTGCATTGACCATCAGCATAAGCTGTTTTTTTCTTGCTCCTTGGTTTTATCACACCGTACCTGCGCAGAACTTCAGGTAACCCGGCAACTTTAGAAAGTATGATTTTTCTTTTTCGTTATTTGCGCTGAGTTTCTATGAGTTAGCGCTGCCCATCTACAAGGTTAACCACTATTGAAAATAATGCTGATTAAATTATTAATTCTACTGGATAATATGCAGCTTATTTGTAGGTAAGCCTTATCGGATTGAATAGCATAAATAACAAACAAAGTGAGTATTTAGTTGTTGTAGACCATATAATAACCGAATATATTAATTATCACCCTATTAGTTGAAAAAATGAAAAAGCTTTTAATTTGCGCCCTTATTATTATGGCCTCAAATTTTTATGTACATGCACAAACAAGTGCAGATGTTGTGAAAGTTTTGGAAGAAAAATATGGTTGGGCAAGGGCGAAGGTAATTGAAGAAACAGTAACCTTGAATGGTCCTGCTGAAATGTATACACGAATCTTATCCGATAAACGCGCTTTTGATATTTCAACTTTCTCTTATTTGAGTGTATATCTAGGTAAATATTTTGATAAGGTTTATGGTACAGATATTTTAAATTCTGCTGAAAAAACTTCAGTAAATACCTCTGCTGAACAAAGATCTGCATGCGCTAAAGAAATTGCTAAAATCAAAGGGAAATTACATATTATATTAAATGGTAAGGATACCAAGCTAACAGATAATGGTTATGAACTTGCCATGACGACCCTTACAACAATTGGTGAATTTTTAAATCCTGAAAGAGGGCCGGGCGTAGCAGGGGGATGGAGACCGGTAGGAAGCAGAATTTTGATAACCATTAATACCGTGAATAAAACCGGTCAACCTGTAGTGAAATGGAACAAAGAACTTACCAGCTGTACCATTGATCTGCCAATCGTTGGTGATACAAATTATTCCAACATCATCATAGAGGGCTTGAAAAAAGGTGGCAAGATTAAGTAGGGCAAACTTGTTGAACCTTTGATGATGATGAACATGAAATTTTTTGCCATTATTAAGCTCCACTGCTAATGTTTTTGGTAAGTATAAATATTTCCTGCCGGAATCAATAATTAGAAAGGGCGTTATTTGATGCGCCTTAATGTAAAATACGTGTGCCAATAGCAATTCTAATCCATCGGTAATGATTTTCATATTTAAGAATTAACCCACCTATATGCGGTTAGTAATTTTAAATCTTTTAAAGGCAGGGAATATAAACAATAAAATGCTTGTAGGAATCGCTTCCAAAGGTTAACCGGATATTTGAACTTACCACGCTGATGCTAGCTAGTAACCATTTGATATCTGATGAAATCATACGGCTATTAACCAGCAAATAATATTTTATCAAACACCAAATGATTAGTTTTGGTAATTTTGAAAAAGTATATAGTCGCTGATTCCCCCTCACTCATATCCTCTCCATTTTCATCTTTCCACCCTGAGAACATGAGTGATAATTGTAATGAGCTTGTTTTTCTATCATAATTCGCAATCATATGCACACCTCGATCTTGTATTATGGTTTTTGGTGTGGTGAACTCACCATGTTTATATAGTTGCTCCGCATCGACATTTAGAAGGCTTTTCACAAACCCATCGTTAAAGAGATATCTGTGATTCTTTTCCAAATCTTCGCCGGTGAATGTATGTGGGGTAATTTCCTGACGTTTACCTTGATCCATGTTATCATAAATCGCCTCCCAAATCTGGGCGGTATCGGCGAATACAGGAAATTTGAAAAAGGTTTTCATTTTAGCTACATCCTGTTTATGAATCGCATCTCTGAAACTTTCAAAGTCATCTATATAAGTAACAACGTTTGTAGGTGTTGGCATGGAAGCCTTTTTGGTAGTGGCATCCTTTTCAGTTGAATGGCTATTGTCTTTATGCTCGTTGCAGGAGTTCAACAATAATGTGGCGAGAAATGCTACTAAAAGCTGATTTAAAATTGTACTTTTCATAGATATCAATTAAGAGTACGTAGTTAACAATTAAGTGGATAAATATGTTCAAATAAATATGCGCTAAAATCTAGCCAATGTAGTAGGAGTTACAAGGATAGGGGGCTTCGTCACTTTTTTTGTAATAGATATTCATGACTGGTAAAAAGCGACTGGTATCCGCTATGGGGTAACTCGGTGTGGACACTATCACTCTATATTATGCACTTTTTAGGTTTCATCAAAAGTGATGAGGAAAAGGATATGGAAAAATGTATTTCAGTCCAAAGTATGCAGCTGGATGTTGTTTGTAGAATAGGGGGATTTTCAAATGAACCTAAACTTAATAATGATAAAAAATCGTTTATCTGAGGTAACAGAATCTAGAAATCCCTATACTTCTTGAAATAATGAAACCATTAATCAGTCAGATAATGGGCTAAACAAAAGTATAGTTTTTGCTATGATAGAAGTTGATACCGAAACACTTAGAATATACAAATCATCATTTTTGTATATGTGTATTACACGTCTGAACCGATTTTTGAATATAAAGACGACTGAATTTGGAAATTCACTAATCAGGGCTGTCTCACTCTGACAATCAACAGAATATTCTATATGGAGGAGGTTAGTGCAGATTTTGAAATCAAGGAAGTAGGTAACCGCCTCCGCAAATAGATGTTTACTAACCTCATATAAATCATGTTGGGGCCGCTAAACAGATTTAGGATAAGTAAATCATTAATCTATTAACCAAAATCAGTTTGAGTTTTTCTGCTTCTGCACTATTTGTACAGCCTTAATCTATGCAAGAAACAAAATAATTTTAAGTGAATTCAAAATAAGGGAAAAATAACCGCTTGGGAGTTTTGGGCATTCCTGATGTTGTTCAAGAGGGTAAATGTATATGGTCAATAATTTCCTAAATATTTTAGGAAATGTTATTTTTGATACCTATTTTCAAGTCGAATCCGCTGTTAATGAACAATCTCCTATCCGCTATGGGCAATCCCGCATTGCTCGAAATTTTAAATCAATCCACCCAGGCTACAGCAATTTATATTGGCCCAGATTTGGTTATACAGCTCGCCAGTGAAGATATGCTCAAATTCTGGGGAAAGGATGAATCTGTGATGGGTAAAAAATTCGAAGACGCTTTGCCAGAACTTGAAGACCAGCCCTTTGCAACATTACTCAAAAAGGTCTGGAATTCGGGACAATCCTATATCGGAAAAGATATGGAAGCGACGCTGGAAATTAATGGTGAATTAATAAGTTCTTATTTTGATTTTATTTACAAGCCCGTTTTCGATTCTCAAGGAAATATATTCTGCATCCTGCATACCGCTTCCGATGTGACAGATCGAGTGAATGCGTGGCAGCTGGTAAGGGATAAAGAGCAGCGTGAACAACAAATTATTGAGGAACTCGCGACTGCGAATGAGGAATACCAGGCCACCAACGAAGAACTTGCGGAAGCCAATGAGCAGCTTTCAAAAATTCATAGACAATTAATCTACACAGAAAACAGGATGCAGCAACTCGTGAGCTCATCACCAGTGGGCTTGACACTGTTGAAAGGGAAAGATATGGTGATCGAGACCGCTAACCCTGAAATGCTCAAAATTTGGGGCCATCAACATGAGGAAGTTATCGGAAAACCAATGCTTGAGGTATTTCCATTGCTAAAAGATCAGATTTTTTCCACGCAACTTGACAAAGTATTCTCTTCGGCAGAAAGAATTTCCCTACAAGAGGTATTGGATTCATCAAGACAGGATCAACAGAGCCAACCTAAGTATCTCAGCGTAGACTTTATTCCGATACTTGATCCGGAAGGTAAAGTTGATGCCATCATGGCCACCGTTCAAGATACAAGCGAGCAGATCAGGGCAAAACTTGCTTTGCAGGAAAGTGAACAGAAGTTGCAGGAATACAATGAGGAACTTGCTGTGTTAAATGAAGAATTGCAAACTACCAATGAAGAGCTGAGTGTAATGAATGAAGAGTATACTTCAACCAATGAGCAGCTCGAAGAGTTCAATCAGATGATTAGGGCACTCAATCTTCAATTGAAAGAAAAAAACATTCGTTTGAACAATTCAAACTCAGATTATAAAAAAGTAAATTCAGAATTAATTGAAGCAAACAGTAGTCTTAAACGAACCAATATTGAATTAAAGGTGCTTTATGATGAGGTAAATAAACTTAACACCAAGTTATACGATAGTGAAACTGGTTTTAAGAACCTCATCGCTCAGGCACCTGTCGCCATTCTGTTGGTCAAAGGTGAAGACTTTATTGTCACCATGATCAACTCACCCATGCTTGAGTTAATTGGAAAGGACGAAAGTATTATCGGAAAACCGCTGTTTAAGGAAATTCCTGAACTGGTTGGTCAGGACGCTGCAAAAAAGCTCATTGAAACTTACCAGGATGGGCAACCACGTGCGGAATCATCCAGTCCGGTAAGCCTTATGCGGGATGGTATACTCACTCAAGGCTTTTTTAATTTCAGTTATGCACCTTACATGGAAGATGGTAAGGTAACAGGTGTAATTGATATGGCACTTGAAGTAACCACCCAGGTATTAGCCATTCGAGAACGTGATCGCACAATACAGGAAAAAACAGTATTAGAGGAAACGCTTAGGGATAGTGAGCAGAGATTACAAGGAATACTGGAGACTATGGCCGAAGGTGTTGGTATTATAGATGTTCATGGAAAGTTGGTATATGCCAACCCGATGGCGCAACAGATTCTTGGCCTTACATTAAGTGAAATTGAAGACCGCACATATGATGATCCGTGTTGGCAAAACCTTCGCCTCGATGGGACACCGCTTCCACAGGAGGAACATCCTATGTCAATTATGATGTCTACC
>NZ_AJLG01000201.1 GCF_000258495.1 Pedobacter agri PB92 | reverse complement strand
AGAGAATGCTTTCTAATAATATTTAAACTGCTATCTAAGTAAGCTCTTACGCTATCGGCCATCAATGATTTTTCATTCTGAGCTTTTGCTATCCATGGTGTGAATAGTATAATTACTATTAAAATTCGTTTCATAAGATTGTGACGAAAATTAGTCATTTGAGGTTGCATTCATTTATTTTTTCTAAATGCGATTTGTTTTCTTAAAGATTTGCGTAGAGATTCGATTTTTGAGACAACATATCTAACATGGGAAGCTGTTTTTTCTATCGAAATCTGTTCAAGTTATAATATTTTATTTTTATAACACAGTTAGCAACATTGCCAACAATACGCCTTCGATATTTAACTGATTAGCGATCAGCCTGGTTCCTCTGTACGTTACTTTTCGCTTTCTGATTATCAGCAGGTCTACTTCAATATCAAGATAAAATATCTTTTATATGCTTTCAACAGCCTAAAACCATGTTTTTTCGTTATTTTTCATTTTGTTAACCTCATCTACAAGCTGACCTGAGGTTTGTCCTAAACTATCAATCACACTTTGCATTTGAGTGATTGCTTCAGCTTTCTTTCCGTTTTTGTACATGAGCCTTGTATTTATAACCTTATATCGAATAGGGTCAGTTCCCTTAGATGCCATCGAGAGTTTAGACCAGCTTTCCGCTTTTTGCAGTTGACTACTATCGTTACTGAATTGAAATATAACTTCAGTATAATCGGAGAGTTCATCAGGATTTAGTTGATTGGGATTTTTTTCCAGGTATTCCGACACAACCTCAGCATATTTCGTCCAATCTTCAGCCCATTGGTAATATAATGTTTTAGAAAACCTGTTTACTTCTTCTAACCTATCAGGGAACTTATTTTTCACAAGATTACTTACCGTTTGCCAATCTACACTTTTATTTAAATCGCCCTGATAATCAACCATACCTCCACCATAATTTTTTATAACTGCATTAGTCTTTAACATCGGGAAAACCGTTTCATTGAATATTAAGCGATTTACGGTTTTTCTTGAAAACCCTTTACCTATCACTGAATCAATTGCTTCGGAATGTTTCTGCAAAGTTTCGAATCCAAAATCTGTTGTACTTTGCGTCCCATAGAATATGTAAATAATATTCTGCTTCGTAAGGAGATTAGTTTGGCTCTTGAGATAAGAATTTATAAAGGTTGGCAGAGATTTCATGTCAGATGAATTAATTCCTGCTTTAATTAAAGTTGCAAGAAAAGCTGTATCTCTTTTTCCATTGACAAATTGATCCTTTAAAGTCGGATACTGAGTCTTTGGATCAAGCGCTAGTTTAGAATTTTCTAAAAATGAGGTAGGATCATAATTTGCCCCGACTATTTTGTAAACTAACTCGCCATTGGGATTAAAATAGAGGTAAGTTGGATATGCCAATATTTTAAAATTATCCTTGATTTTTTCCGTCATCATTATACCATTCCTTGATACGCTTATTGTCTGTACTTTTTCTATCGAATTGGATGGCTACGTTAATAAAGTTTTTATTGTAAAAGTCCCCGATTTCTTGTTTTGAGAAGATTTTTGCAGACATTTCTTTACATGGGACACACCATGTAGCATAAGCATCAATAAATATGTAACTATTTTCTTTTTTAGCTTTAGCTTTAATTTGTTCCCAGTTCAATGTTTCCTCAAATTTAATACCTTGTTGTGCCCAGGCATGTATTGAGGATAGAACGGCAATTACAATTAATAATCTTTTCATCATCTTTTCGATTTTAATATGAAGCTAAGAATCATATTCCAAGCGGTATTGGTTTTATTTAACTAATAAGCAACTAAGTTCATAGGGCAATAATTTCCTGGACCGCATTCGCTGCATGTAACAACGCTGGCACTTGATCCGACAGCATAAACTGATGCCAAGTTTTTTCTTCCGCCACTTCTGGTCAGGACATCTTCATTTCGCCTCTTCTTCACTAAACTTTGATTATCTCTAAAGTTCTGTTTTTGAGTTCTAAGTAACGTATATTTATTCCTTCGTTTGCTCTATTTCTCCAAGAGTTGTCATTGTATCTTGCTTTGCTGCCAGTAATATAACCCTATTGTTAAACCTAGAGTCAACAGTGGAATCTCCAGATGTTACCATTACTTTAATAGGAGTTTGAAAAGGATTTAATATTGATAATGATAGTATCGAATTATTATAATCGTATTTTATTGGCACTTTCAGATTTGAAACGTTTTGGGCATGCAACGTTTTAACCCATAAAAGAATACAAAATGAGACTATATATTTTTTCATTTCAAACCATTTAAAAAGACTTAAAGCTTGATTGGTAAAAATGAATAAAAATATTCGGTTTTCGAAAATAGCTTGAAGTGTAGAATTAAGTGAATTATAAGCAGCAGACCAACATACAATTATGTGGTGCATTTAATTTCAATGCGTATTTTTAACAGCGGGTAAGTTTTGAGTTAACGTCTAAGTTTATTTTAAATGTAATAATATTACTTGTTTTAAACACAGCACTATGATAACAAAATATCTCTATCATCTGAACGTTATGTCTTAGTTGCTTGCCCTATGCATTTTATGCTATTCCCTTTTCTCTGACAGTCAAATTGATTGGCATTTGATTAGTCGTTAACAGCTCGATTTTTATTAACCTTCAGGCATAGGCAGTAAACCATTAGCTTTTATAGTATAACAGTTTAATAGTCATCCCGATGAAAAAAACTTTGTTGATTATCTTGTTGTTGAACAGCTTGTATGCCTTTGCTCAACCGCTCACCAGTACCCCTGCAGGCTGCGCAATAACAGTAGGTTCGCAGTATAGAGTTTATCAAATTACCTTTACATCTTTTGGTGGAAGACCAACTTATCAGGGAACCGGGGGTGTGAGGTATACAACCTGGACGGATGGTGCTACAGGTGTGGATCGGGCAAGGCTAACTTGCATCACGCTAAATACTGGGGCAGCTGATGCATGTTATGTTAAGACTGGTACAGGTACCACCTCTTCGAGTTATACCTCCGGAACTGCTACAACTTTTACGGTTAATACAGGCACAGCCTACAACGAAAGTGGTGGTGGTACTTGTACCAATGTGCCGATTGATGGCTATGTTTGGATTTTATTACTTGCAACTGCTTGTGCTGCGATCACAGTTCTCAGACAAAACAAATTGAACCTCACGGCGCTGTCTTGAAATACTGCATCTGAATATCTTAGATCGTGAATAGTGATAGCATACGAACTCGTGTCAAACGATTTTATCATCGGATGATGGAGATAAATTATCTAATATGTTCTCTGAATAATTAGGCTAAATTCTTTCTCCTCAACCTAACCACGCCTGCCCCTGCCATTCCAATTATCACTATAACAATATAATCGTCAATTGGGCATGGCATAAAAGTATAACTGACGAGATATCCATTATATATATAGTTCCCCGAATTATTAAAGTTAGTTCCACGATACTTTTCAGCCCAACAATTCATCCTTGGAGTAGTTGCATCTCCCGTTATTACTGGATGCGTCGTTGCGGTTGATGCACCAGCGGGGCAATTAACATTATAAAAAGGACTTCCCTGAAAAAATTGCACAGGAGTTCCAGTAGACCCTGGTTGCTGTACATAATAAATTCTTGGCTCTGGAACACTGAGAAATACATAACAGCCATCAGCGGCAAAAGCGGAAATAGCAGAAAACACCAATAGCATGGTCACGACAAAAAAACGGGAAGGAATAGACATTATGCAAAGATGCTGTTTATAATTTCTGCATTATGGATGATAACGACAATCAGCACAACCAGAATGGTTATTTAGATTCCAATAATTATCACGCAGTTCGAATAACCAATACCTGCAGATTTGAAAGCTGCTGATTAAAGGTATCATTTGATGAACATCAGATAACGGTGTTAATAGAATTATAAATTCCAAATTATTCATTTTAAGAGATGTCTTTCAAAATATCTAAAAGACGGGCTTATGTGCATATGGTTGAGGATTTGCAGAAAAACGTAATTATACCGCATAGGAATCCCATATGCGAAATTATATAGGAAAATTACATCGCGGACTTCATAAATTTTCCGAATGTTTTAATTGTAAACTGACCGCTTAATTCCTGCGAGTGGTTGTTTTTGAACAAACTTTTTTTTGATCGGAAATGTTGCCTTAGAAAAAAGCTTACTATGGAAAAAATTCAAACTAAGGGCTATGGTGCAAGCGGTTCGCTAATTGGCGGCAAAACACTTGAGCTGATGTCATTCGAAAGAGATCAACCCAAAGACGATGAAGTGCTGATTGAGGTTTTGTATTGTGGTGTTTGCCATTCAGATTTGCATCAGGTAAATAATGATTGGAAAAATACGATCTACCCTTGTGTACCAGGCCATGAGATCATTGGCAAGGTAACCGCAATAGGCGCCGCGGTATCGCGATTCCAAAAGGGCGACATTGTTGGGGTGGGATGTATGATAGACTCTTGTAAAACTTGTGCCCCTTGCAAAGAAGGAGAAGAGCAATTTTGCGAAGGACCTCATGGCCAAACCATGACCTATAATGGTTACTGGAAACCAGATCCGGCCTTTAATACATTTGGCGGTTATGCCACCAATCTTGTTGCCCAGGAAAAGTTTGTCATGAACATTCCTACCGATCTGGATATTAAATCAGCTGCCCCCATCTTATGTGCAGGAGTAACCACCTATTCTCCGCTAAAACATTTTGGAGTGACAAGCGGTCATAAAGTTGGTATCATTGGCATAGGTGGCTTGGGTCACATTGCAATCAAAATAGCTAAGGCAATGGGCGCATCAGTAACCGCCATAACCACTAAAGAAGAAAAGCGATCAGCAGCAATTGAATTAGGTGCAGACGAGGTAATCGTTTCTGAAAATAAAGATGAAATGGAGCGTGCAGCGGCAAAATTTGATTTTCTCTTGGCAACTATCCCATATGCATTTGACGTTAATGATTATGTGCCATTACTCAGACGTAGGGGTGCATTTGTTACAGTTGGTCTTCTTGGCCCTTACAAGCAAGCCACAAACAACATGGAAGTCGCAAAACTCAGCACCACAATTGGCGGCTCGCTGATTGGCGGTACCATAGAAACCCAGGAGGTATTGGATTTCTGCGCCAAACACGGAATTAGTCCAGAAGTGCAAATGATCAACATTGAAGAGATCAATGACGCTTTCGATCAGGTAAAGAATGAAGAAGTTCGTTTCCGTTACGTAATTGATATGACGACGTTAAAAAACGCTTAGGTTATTCAATTGAAAAGGAATGAGGTTAGCAGTTCACTGCTAACCTTCAACTGGTTGTCCGAAAAATGTTGAGAATAGCGAATGCTAATACTACAAATGGAGATATTTAGTTTGTTGTCTGATAAGTCATTCTTTTATTACTGCTTGGGAAGGATAGTTTTCAGCTATGCTGTTGGCTATGGCACCTCCAGATCTGTTGCGGTCTAATTCAAACTTCACATGAAAGAGTACGTATTTATCCGAAGGATGTTAGTATTTTAACTGGCAAGAGTTTGGCCCAGGCGAAAAGGGTACTTCGAAATCTTCGATTGATATTGAACAAGTAAAGACCAATACATTACGTTTGAAGCGTATGTAGATTATTCCGGCATTGATATCTCATTGATCCGAAAAATATGCCTTGCAGTACCGCTGCTGGCGACACTCACTTGCTAGAAAGCAATAACCCGCCCCACATCCCCTGGTTTTGTTTTTTTGTCAACTAATAAAAAACATTTTAAAAACTTGTTGCTCATAAATACTGATTTTTCATTGCTATCCTATGTCAGTCCTATCCCAGTCCTAAGGCATGATGATTGCATTTTAAGGCATGTTTAAATTTGTAGCTTATGTAGTGCATTTGCTTACCAAGTGGAACTATTGGATTTTGTTAAACTACTTCCCGCGTAAGCGAAGAGATTGCCGCTACAGCTGAAAAAGCTTCCTTCGCAATGACGCCCATAACAAAGGCACCCTGCTCCCGGCATAGGAGATAACTCAATCAACCACCCCCGCCCCTCCTTGAAAATAAGGAGGGGAGTTTCCCCTCAAATATGCTAATTCTCCCCCTGCCCCCTCCAGAGGGGGATAGCGACCGCCTTAATTTCCGTATCCTTCGCAATGACGGCCCTGAAAAAGGCACCCTGCTCCCCGGCATAGGAGATAATGGAGAGGGAAAAACGTTAAAGCTTATGCAAAAACTTTCAAACCACCACTATCCAAGGCAACGCATCCTTTCCGATTCTTCATCGGAACTTGTGTTGCCGAAATTAAAGCTTTAACGATTTTACCCGAAATTAGATCCACGCCTTGATGTTATTAATATTTTGTTATTGTTATTTATAAGCATTAATGAGCTCGCCGAAAGGCTCGGTTTTGCTACTTTTCCATCAAGGGAAAAGTAGGAGGCCCGCCGCCGATGAGGCGTAGAAAAAATCTACAATCGTCTACCCTTTGATTAAGGAGATTTCTCAATCGTATGCCCCTCGTAAAAGAGAAGATTGCCGCAGTCAGCTGAAAAAGCTTCCTTCGCAATGACGACCCTGAAAAAGGCACACTACTCTGGCATAGGAGATAAATCAATCAACCACCCCCGCCCCTCCTTGAAAATAAGGAGGGGAGTTGGCCCCTCAAATGTGCTAATGCTCCCCCTGCCCCCTACAGAGGAGGGATAGCGAGTGCTCCAAGATATCAACTAAAAAGGCTATTAAAGAAAACTTAGATACAGTCCTGCTATTATTCCGGTTTAGTCCAGAACAAATCAGGGTTATTGGTTTTATAATTAACGAACCTCACCCCTGAATTCTTACCCGTAAATTCTGATTTTTGAGGGCTTTGAACAATTCCATCCAGGGGCAATAACTCAACATAAGTTACAGTTTTACCGGCTTTTGAAGTTTCGAAATTATATTCACTGTTTAATGGTGTTTGTAGACGATACAGATTTTTCGCCATATAATACTGAAGATAATATTCTTTAGTTTGCAGCGTAGAACGGTTCCAGTTGGCATCCGCATTGAGTACCAATGGTTGTCCCTTGATTAATCGTTCCCTAACCTCTTGTACACCTAACAACGCCCCTTTTTCGTCCATTACATAAGCATCAAATGTGGGGTCTATCCATATCCATTTCTTCAGATCTTTACTATAAACCATATTGATGACATGGCAATCATCAAATTTAGTTTCTTTAGGCATACAGGTAATATGGCGTGAAGCAATACCTAATGATAAATAACATTCGTTTAGTATCGTTGCTAACATCCTGCAATTAACGCCACGATTTTCTTCCCGGCAAACTTTAATCAGGTCGATAGCATTTTGAAGGGATGGGTTGTTGCTACTCCCATCGTGTCTCACTAAATTATGAACCCAGTGCAATAAGTTAAAAACTTTAGAGAGCTCATTTCCTTTGCCCGCTATAGAATCCAGTTTTAAGTCTTTTCTGATTTTAACCAGATTAGGATCTTCCATAGATTGATAAGAGAATTTCGGTACCTCCCGGTTATCTTTGTAATTATATTTTTCGGCCTTGCGAAGGGTATCCAGATAAGCAATTGGTCTTCGGCTTGGCGCTTTCGCGTCATATTTGATTTGCGTTCTGGCTGTATCTTTTCCATTGACGAGAATAATAAAATTATACTCCCCAACCTTCGGGTCAATTTTGAAAGAAATGGATTCTTTATCCGTGAAGAAGGTTACTTTCTTTGCCGAGGTGTTGTAAACATCAAGCTTTTCGGCTGGAACAATAGTCCATGCATTTTGCCTTACCGGGTCATTATCATCCTTAATATTAACGCTCAAAGCGCTCGCTTTGATCACTGGAATTTTGTGGCTTTGCGCAGATGCCATTCCTATCGAAAGCGATAAGAAAAAGGCGGTGAAGAGGCTAAGTTTCATGTGTTGATAAAATTGAATTTGGTCTGGTTTAATTACATGACGCTATAATCCGAAAATGGTTGCAAAACTTACCTGGTTTTTTGAAAATATTTTTTTTTCTGAACATTACTTTTATTATGATATTCATTTAGAACCAGGCCGCTTAAAAAAAGAAAGAAGTTTTCCATCAAATAAGATAATCCTCCCCCTGTCCCCTCCAGAGGGGGATAGCGAGTGCCTTAAATTTCCATATCATCAAAGATATTTTTCGAAGGCAATAAAACAGATACATGATCAAAACGGGAACAATTGGATGCCGCTCGTAAAAGAGAAGATTGCCGCAGTCAGCTGAAAAAGCTTCCTTCGCAATGACAACCCTGAAAAGGGCAGACTGCTCCCCGGCATAGGAGATAACTCAATCAACCACCCCCGCCCCTCCTTGAAAATAAGGAGGGGAGTTTGCCCCTCAATTAGTATAAT
>NZ_AJLG01000200.1 GCF_000258495.1 Pedobacter agri PB92 | reverse complement strand
ATCGTTTGCTTTCCATCTTCGGCAGTGTAAGTATAGGTTCCGTTTTTATTATCTATTAACTTAGTTACTGTTTCATTGGCCTTAACAAGCTGTGAGATATTAATGGTTTGTTTAACACCGGCATTATCGATGTAAGTAAAATTGGTTCCGTCGTAAGAAACATTACCTCCAGTACTTTTAAAAATACTCTCAAGAATAGTTCTTACTGAATTATCGGTTGCAATAGCCTGGAAGTTATTGATAACGTCTGCTGGCACATTGATAATTGTTTTGTTTCCGTTTTCAGAAGTATATAAATAGGTTCCATTCTCTTGTTTCACTAAAAAAGTCAAAGTTTCATTCTTTTTTACTACGTCTTTTAAATCAACCACCACCGGTAAGTTGGTAGAAGGATCTGTAAAGGTTATCGTATAAGTGGTAGGATTGTATGAAATATTTGAAGCCTGTCCTTGTCTGGCCAGAATCCATTTTGTACCATCGTTATAATAAATACCTGGAACAACATCAGATATGCTTTGAGTATTGTAAACCATCATACCCGCCGTGTGAGCGGCTAATGGCGAGGGGTCCTTTGAACTCTTCAATGAAATTCTTGAAAATAACAATCCTTTGTTAGTGCTCTCTAATTCCAGAATCGCATCCTTGTTTGGTAAGTTATTTTGCGCAACTGTACCATCTTTCATTTTTTGTTGAGCAAAAGCACCCAGAATGCTTAATGTAAGACTCAAAACCAGCAGTAAACTTTTTTTCATTTTTTTTGTTAGATATTGTGAGCGTTTTCTTGTTTTGTTTGTTGTTCTCTGTGCTTCGTAACCGTTACTTAATTCTTCCCATTTCCCGATTTCTATAAGGAAAAATTAAAATTCAAAAATTTGTTATCTAGCTGATTTGAAATCAGTTTAGCACGAAAAATAACTTTAAATCATGGTGTTTTAAGGGCGGCAAAAGTATGTTAAAATACAGACATGTACAAGTTCCAAATTCCACCCATTTCGGAGGGTCTTTTTGTACATATAATGTCAAAAACTGTATTACCAATACTACAAAGCAAATAAAAATGGAAATAAAAATTACTATAAGACAGCACATCAGAATTTGACACACTAATTTTTTTGATAATAATCAACAACTTTTTAACCACATGTAGTATTTATAGTACAAATCTAGAGTAAAAAGTAATAAGCCCATATAGCGAAAAAGGGCCAATCTTCTTTCGAAGAACTGGCCCTTTTAGCAGAGTATTGGTGATGGATTTTCTAAAAACTACAATTTAGCACGGATTCGACTTAAAGTTTCTAGCCGAACGGCTAAAAACGAAGCAATATATTTTAGGGATACCCTATTAATTAAATCAGGAAAAGAAACCAGAAATCGCTTATATCTCTTTTCTGCAGAAGAAATCCTGCACAGATACGCCCGCTCTTCAGCGGACCTGTAATAAAGCTCCATCATTTTTCTCCCAACAATGTTCGCTTCGGCAAAATTCTCATATAAATATTCAGATAAAACGTGTGGAATGGCGATCAAATCGACGTCTTCCAATGCTTGTAGATATTCATCAGAATCGCCATCAATCCATAAGTTTCGGATCGTACCCACAATTTCGTTTTCCTGTGCAATCCAGGTAGTTATTTCGGAGACACCATCTTTGATAAATCCTCTTACTACGCCTTTTACAATAAGAAATAAATATTTATTACGATCAACAGGAGAAACTAAGTATTTGTTCTTTTTATAGCTAATTGGAAAAGTATGCTGATTAATACGTTTCTCGATTTCATCATTGAGCGGATGAAATTTTTTAAATATTGAAATTAAGGGAGAGAAATTATTATATTTCTTCCACCTATCCTCATCAGATAAATTAACTGCAATCATTTATAATAGCTTTGGGAATAGACGATAATAGAATGACTACGTAATTATAGGAAGATTGATCGAGATAAAGAAGTTTTTTTTGACTTTTCTCAATTTTTTAGCGCAGTTATAGGATTTTCTCCACCCCTAACCCAAATAATGCAAAATCATATTTAACCGGGTCATTATCATCGAGCTGCCTCAAATTAGCGCTCAGTTCTACTGCTGTAAGCCAATCGGTTTGCTTTCTGCTTATTAACCCAAGCAGACGCCCCACCCGGTCTACATGAACATCACAAGGACAAATTAAATGGTTTGGTTTTATGACATTCCAAATCCCAAAATCAACCCCCATTCCATCATTTCTAACCATCCATCTCAGAAACATATTCAGACGTTTACAGGTTGATTTTTGCTTCGGAGAGGAGATATTGTTTTTTAGTTCTGTGAGGAAAATCTTCTATCGAGAAGAAATACTGGCGAAAATGATTTAATGAATCTTCAACGCTAAAATTCGTTACACTCAATTCATGAGATGTCGAAGATAAATCCGTTGGATAATTTACTACAGATTGTTCAGTATCGCTGAGATCAGGTGGAATAAAGGCTTGTTCTAAGCTGTTAAAATGGGTGTAATGATTTTTAAAAAAAGAAATAAAATACAGTAAATCTGTATCATTGAACGTTCTATGCTTGAAGTTTAGCAGTTTTTTTAGGTCTTGATCCTGATGATTGAGTACAAAATCATAAGGTGCGTAATCCATCCTGTTTAACAATTCCTTACACTTATTAATAATTGTTTTGCGTTGCCCCCAAGCCAGTAACGCGGCAAAAAAACCAGCAATTTCTACATCCTGCTTTTTCTGAAATAAATGTGGAATGCATATCGGATCATTTTCAATGAAATCAGGCCGATTATACTGCTCTACTTTGCTATCCAGAAAATTTTTAAGATCTAAAAAATCCATTCGTATTTATAGTAAAATGTCACCCAACTGATAAGCGCTTTGCTTAACAACTGGGTGACAGAAAGAAGGGCATTAGCATCCGTTAGGCTGCTAGAATTTTATTTTAATGCATTTTCCAAATCTTCGAGCAAATCTTCAATATCCTCTACCCCAACACTTAAACGCAGCAAATTGTCGGTTACACCAACTTTCTCACGTTCTTCTTTTGGAATTGAACCATGCGTCATTGTTGCCGGATGGTTAATTAAGGATTCTACTCCGCCTAAAGATTCTGCCAGGGTAAATACTTTAAAATTAGATGAGATACGAAATGTCTCCTGCAAATCAGCATCTTTTAAAGTAATAGAAATCATACCACCAAAACCACGCATTTGTTTTTTAGCCACATCGTGATTTGGATGATCTTCAAACCCTGGCCAGTAAATTTTATCCACCTTTGGATGCGTTTTAAGATATTTTGCAATGCGCTCACCATTTTCACAATGCGCTTTCATTCTCAGGTGTAAAGTTTTAATCCCTCTTAAAACTAAAAATGAATCTTGTGGACCGGGCGTTGCACCACAAGCATTGTAGATAAACCATAGATCTTTATACAATTGTTCGTCATTTGTTACAAGTGCACCCATCACCACATCAGAGTGACCACCAATATATTTAGTCACCGAATGCATTACAATGTCGGCACCTAAATCAATTGGATTTTGCAAGTATGGAGACGCAAAAGTATTATCAACCGTTAAAATCAGTTTTCTTTCTTTCGTGATTTTTGCCACGCCTTCAATATCGATGATTTGCATGGTTGGGTTGGTTGGCGTTTCAATCCAAACCAGCTTTGTTTTATCATTGATGTAAGGCAACATATTTTCTGGCTTTGATAAATCCAGAAAATGAAATTTGATGCCGTATTTAGTGAAAATTTTGGTAAAAATCCGATAAGAACCGCCATACAAATCGTTTCCCGTAATCACTTCATCGCCCGGTTGCAGCAATTTCAAAACTGCATCCGTAGCGCCCATACCACTTGAAAATGCTAACCCATATTTGGCGTTTTCTAAAGCCGCAAGACAATCTTCTAAAGCCTTCCTCGTAGGATTTGTCCCTCTGGAATATTCGTACCCCTTATTATCTCCCGGCGATTTCTGCCAGTAAGTAGAAGTTTGATAGATTGGTGTCATTACCGCACCAGTTGTTGGATCAGGTTCTTGACCTGCATGTATAGCTTTTGTTCCGAATTTCATTTTATTACTATTGAGATGTAAAAATCAAGTATTGGGATAAGATTTTTTCTACCACCCTACCCTAACCCGTTTACATTCTATTAATATGCTCTTGCAAATAATACGCGTTGTGTAGATGGCTTACCTGAATAAATACAAACGCCATCTTCCAAGGGATTATCTAAAGGAATACAACGAATGGTTGCCTTTGTTTCTTCTTTAATTTTTTGTTCAGTCTCTGGAGTTCCATCCCAGTGCGCAGAAATAAAGCCAGCTTTACCATCTAGCAGTTCTTTAAACTCATCATAGCTGTTAGCCTCGGTAATATGATCATCTCTATAAGCCAACGCTTTATTGAACATGCTGGTTTGAATATCTTCTAATAATTTTACAATGTAAATATCCAATCCCTCCTGAGGTACAGTCTGCTTCAACTTGGTATCTCTACGGGCTATCTCAACTGTTTTGTTTTCCAAATCACGACCGCCAATGGCAATACGAACAGGAACCCCCTTTAATTCGTAATCAGCGAATTTAAAGCCCGGGCGTTGTGTATCCCGATCATCGTATTTGACAGAAACGCCAAGTCCTTTTAAACGCATAGTTAATTCATTAACATAGGCAGAAATTTTCGCCAAGTCTTCATCGCTCTTATAAATTGGGACGATCACAACTTGTATCGGAGCAAGTTTTGGTGGAATAATTAAACCCGAATCATCACTATGTGCCATGATTAAAGCTCCCATTAACCTTGTTGAAACACCCCAGGAAGTTGCCCAAACATGATCTAACTTACCATCTTTACCCGTAAATTTCACATCAAAAGCTTTTGCAAAATTCTGACCTAAAAAGTGAGAAGTTCCAGCCTGAAGCGCTTTTCCATCTTGCATCAGCGCTTCGATACAATAAGTATCTAATGCTCCTGCAAATCTTTCATTTGGGGATTTTCTTCCCCTAACTACCGGAACTGCCAACCAGTTTTCAGCAAAGTCGGCATAGATGTGTAACATACGTTCTGTTTCTTCAATAGCTTCTTCGGCAGTTGCATGGGCAGTATGCCCCTCCTGCCATAAAAATTCTGCAGTACGTAAGAATAACCTGGTACGCATTTCCCATCGAACAACATTTGCCCATTGATTAATCAAAATAGGTAAATCTCTGTAAGATTGAATCCAACCTTTATAAGTATTCCAAATAATAGTTTCGGATGTTGGTCGCACGATAAGTTCCTCTTCGAGCTTCGCTGACTCATCCACTACAATATTACCGTTACCGTCATTTTTCAAACGGTAGTGTGTCACCACCGCACATTCCGTTGCAAAACCTTCTACATGAGATGCTTCTTTTGAAAAAAATGACTTCGGAATGAACAATGGAAAATAGGCGTTTTGATGTCCTGTATCCTTGAACATTTTATCGAGTACAGCTTGCATTTTTTCCCATATCGCATAGCCATTTGGCTTGATCACCATACAACCCCTAACTGCTGAATGCTCAGCCAGATCGGCTTTTATAACAATATCATTGTACCATTGAGAATAATCTGCATCTCTGCTTGTAATTTCTTTGCTCATGTTATGTATTTGGAACGTAATTTGTGTGTTAAAATATGTAAAATAAGATCACAAATTTATAAATTTATGCCTACAAAACGATTATAGATGGCAGGCTTTTGTTTTAATACATAAATCTGACTAATTAAATAGTTGATTTTTAGTAAATTTGATCCATTTTTAGTAAATTAGTGAACACACACAACTAAATATAAACACAATGAAACCAATTAAATTTTTACCCATTGTAATGATCGCAGCCGCTGGGTTGGTTGCATCATGCTCTACAACGAAATTGGCTCAAACCAAAGCTAATGACGATGTTTATAATTCTGTTGCGAAGGCGAGAGAGGTAGAAGCTTATGTTCCACCTCAAAATCAAGTTCAGGCGCAGGAACAATCAGATTACAACGACGAATATTACGGAACCAGCAATCCATATTATGACATGGATTATTCCTCAAGAATCAACCGTTTTTATAATGGCAGCAGCTTCCGTGGATATTATGACCCATATTATGAAAACTTTTACTATGGAAACAGCTATGGTGCCACTAATTATTTAGGCTATGGCTTAGGCTGGAATAACGGTTATGGTTTAGGTGGCTGGGGCGGAGGCTTTGGTTGGGGCGGTGGTTTCGGCTACGGAAGCATCTGGAACAATCCATTCTATTATGGTAATATGGGATTTGGTTGGAACAATTGGGGCTGGAATAACTGGGGTCCATATTCTTACTATGATCGCTTTGGTTGGGGCGGTGGTTGGTACGGCGGTGGCTGGGGTATAGGCGGCGGCTACTATGGTGGTGGCGTTTACACAAACAATAATTACAGACCAAGACCTGGCAGCAACGACAGAGGTGTTCCAAGATCATATGGCGGTTCAACAGCTGGTAATGCAGGCAGACCAAGCCGTTCAGGTGTTGCAAATCCGAATGGACAAGGCAGACAAGGTTACACACCAAATTACAATGCCGGCAGACCAACACGTAATGAGCAATCAGGTTCATCAAACGGTGCCGGAAGATATACACCTCAAGGTACTCAAAGTAGCAGACCAACCAGAAATGAATCTTACTCTCCTCCTCAAAGAACAGAGATGAGCAGACCTAGTTATTCACCTCCACCATCTTCAAGCGGAAGCAGCGGCGGTGGTTCAACTGGTGGTGGCGGAGGCGGTGGCTCAAGACCATCAAGAGCAGGAAGAGGATAATTTTTAGCAGATACACAAATGAAGAAAATAATATTAGCAACCATAGTAGCTACAGTAGCTACTATAGGAACAACATACGCCCAAAGTTATGCACCTGATGCTTTCCGTTTTTCACAAACAAATTATGGTAGCTCGGCAAGATTTAAAGGAATGGGTGGCGCACAGATTGGTGTAGGTGGAGATATCGGTTCTATTAATGCCAATCCTGCAGGGCTTGGACTATTTACAAAATCTGAATTTAATATTACGCCGGAATTTAACAGCGTTTCTAACGAGAGTGCTTATCTGGGAAATAATATCAAATCAGATAAAAGTCAAATCAACTTGAATAACTTGGGGGTTGTATTTTACAATCCAGCAGCAAAAATGAAAGGTTCTGATGTAAACAAAGGGCTTGTAAGTACTGTTTTCGGGTTGAGTTATACCAGAAACAATGATTTCTTGAATAATATTGATTACAACGGAATCAATACAAACAGTTCAATTAGAGATGCATATGTAGATCAGGCGAATGGCTTTGGTACAGAAAATTCTGTTGCCGGAGATGCTTATAATAGTTATTTGATTAATAGAAATGCACCAAATTTTCCTAATGGATTTTCTGCTGAGCCGTACAATAATGCAAACTTCGATCAAAACTGGAGTGAAAGCAGATTAGGTTCTACTTCGGAATTTAATATTGCTGGGGCACTTAATTTTTCAAACAAATTATATCTTGGGGCAACAGCTAGTTTTGTAAATGTAAAGTATACAAGTGATGCATCATTTACTGAGTCAGGTATTGTGAATTCTTATGATGATCAGCTAACTGTACCGGCTTATACCGGAAATGAAAACTACACGCTAACCCATCTTAGGTATCAACAAACCAGAGGTAATGGCTTCAACCTAAAACTTGGAATGATTTACCGTCCGGTACCTGAACTGCGAGTTGGATTAAATTTTCAAACGCCAACCTGGATGAGTATTGAAGATAACACCACTGAAACCCTACAGGCAAGATTAGCTGGTAACGCAACAAATAGTGCACAATCTATCAATAATCCAAGCAGATATTATGACTTCACTTACAATCTTCGTACGCCACTCAAAGCATCAGCTGGTTTAAGTTATGTAATCGGAAATGTTGCATTAATTTCTGCAGATGTAGATTATATTGATTACTCTTCAATGCGCTTTTCTGCCGATGGCGGTGGTAGTTCTGCAACAATTAATGATAATAATGCATTTATAAAAGCATCATATAAAGAGGCCGTAAACTACAGACTTGGTGCTGAAGTAAAAGTAACCAGTGAAGTAAGTTTAAGAGGTGGTTATGCAGTAAATGGAAATGGTATTAAGGGTGGAGAGAATTCATTCTACCAAGGCCAGTTCATCACAGGTGGTATTGGCTACCGTATTGACAACTATTACTTTGATTTAGCTTACCAAAACTATAAAACGAATTTCAATTCTAGTCCGTACCTGTTAGATGATTATTCAGAACCTGTTGCCGATGTGAAAAGCAATAGAAATAATGTATTTTTAACATTTGGTGTGAGGTTCTAATCTGCTATAACGCAAAATAACAAAGCC
>NZ_AJLG01000199.1 GCF_000258495.1 Pedobacter agri PB92 | reverse complement strand
ACGTACACACTGTGCAGAAGTGATTGAAAAACTTCCGGATTATGAAATCGTAATTAATATTCAGGGAGATGAACCTTTTATAGAACCTGCCCAAATTGATTTGCTGGCAAGTTGCTTTATCGAAGAAAAGGTGCAGCTGGCTACGCTTATTAAACCCATTCAAAGTCAGGAAAGTATTTATAATCCCAATAGCCCAAAAGTTGTGATTGATATTAATGGCAGGGCAATGTACTTTAGTCGCAGCCCGATACCTTTCATTCGAAATGGTGAGCCAGGTGTTTGGGCAGAGAAACACAAATTTTATAAACACATTGGCATTTACGGTTACAGAACGGAATCGTTAAAGGCCATTACCAAACTGCCCCCATCTGCATTGGAAATTGCAGAAAGCCTTGAACAACTACGTTGGATCGAAAATGGATTCTATATCCAGACCAAAGTAACCGATTTGGAAACGGTTGCTATTGATACACCAGAAGATTTATTGAAGCTAAATAAATTACTCGAAGCCTTAAAATTAGAATAATTCAAGTAGCCCAAGATTGGCAAATCTGAATAAAACGTTCAAATCTGCCAATCTTTAGCGTTACTAGGTTATGATCAATTCCATTTGAATATTGCAACGGCTATAAGGTGTAGGTTTCCCAGCTATTTTCTGAAAACCTAATTTATGATAAAGATTGATAGCGGGTTTTAATATGGTGTTGCTTTCCAGATAAATTTTGGAGGCACCTAAAGATTTTGCTCGTTCTATAATAGCTGAAGCCAAAATAAATCCAATATTTTTACCTTGTGCTTTTGGCGAAACAGCCATTTTAGCCAATTCAAAATCGTATTCGCCATCATTCATTTTAATTAAAGCACATACGCCGAGTGGTTTACCCTCATACAATGCTACTAAAATCGCTCCCCCCTTGTCCAAAATATATTCTTGTGGATGATCCAAAGCCTTAAAATCAGATTCTTCCATCACAAAATAGGTAGAAATCCATTCCTCATTTAATGATTTAAAAGCCTGTTTATAGGCTGAAGTATAATCAACAATATTCACTTTTAAACCATCTCTTTCTTTCTTCTTTTCCATTACTCTTCTTAATAATGTTTTCTGTTCTAAAAGGAATTCCCATTCTTCAATGGCTTCCCATAACTTATTTTGAGTTTGTGCAGATAAATCTTCTATTGCAGCTGCGACATCGATAAGCTGGTCATCAATTTTCGAATAAATCTCCTTCCCTTTCGACGATAAACTGATTACGTTTCTCCTACCATCCAATCTATCTTTACGTTCTGCAACATAGCCCTTCTTTAACATTTCACCAATCATTTTACTAACCGAAGGATGTGAGTGTCCAATGTTTTTCGCTAGTTCTGTAATTGTAATTTCTTCTCCTTTTGATAATGAATAAAAAATTGGAAACCATTTAGGTTGTACATCGATGTCATACAACTGATATATTTTAGCGGCATCTTCTGTGACTTTATCGGTGAGCATCCTTAGCCTACTGCCGATAGCAACCTTTCCGGTTTGTTGAAAAAACTTCATGTTAATTAATTACGTAACTGATTACGCAAATATAGTAATAATTGTATTTTATGATAGATAAATATTATTTTTATTTAAAATACTAAGCATGAAGTATATTCTGACGTTAATTCTGATTTTATCAGTTGCTACATTGGTCCGGTCACAGGAATATTTAGGCATTGCTGTAAAAACGAATTTATTAAATCTGGTAGCCCAGCGACCTTCATTTTCAATAGAGAAAACATTTAAACAGCGATATGGATTAGAGTTTTCATACTCAACAGGCGAATTAAACATTAGAAGAGCGTATGAATATAGCGGCTTTTTGTTACGAGGCAAAAAGTACGTTTATGAAATAAAGCAACGTGAGATTACACCTTTTTTTGGAGTTTATGCCGGTAATCTAAACAAAACGATTGTTTCCAACAATGCATATGTACACCCTACTGGGTTTTTATCGTTTGGCAATAACAGAAACTTCAAGGCAAATTCTTTTCGTTCGGGTGTAAACCTTGGTTTCGTTTACATCCCGGCAAAAAGATTTCTGTTAGAAACCACTACAGGTTTGGGCTATGGTAAATATTTTAACGTAGAAACATTTCAGGCAACAAATGCTCCAAAAGGATATTTAGACTTCCAACTATGGTTATCAGTCGGCTATCGGTTCTAATTTATTATTTAAATATTTGATAGAAAGTTAAAATTTGTATTTTCGAGAATGCGAAAATTACTGCTCATAGCTTCAATTGTCACCTTATTTCTGGCTTGCCAAACTGATAAGAAGGAAGAAAATGGTTCCATCGAATTTAAAAACGTGAATCAAAGTATCGCTAAGTCATTCTCTGACCTGGACAAACTGGATACTTTTAAAATTGAACTAACGGGAAGGAAGCCCGAAGAGATGGTACTATCATTTACCATTAAGAATTTTGCAGGCAAAGAAATTTACAACGCTAAGTTAAACGGAAAAGATTTACTAGGCAGTACTGATCCTAATTTAGATCTATCAAAAGAAAAAGCGCAAATTGTATTCTTAAAAACCATTGCAGATGACTTCTTTTCCGAAGATAATTTTCTGGAGCCTGCAGTAATGCCTGAAGATAAAGCAGACAACTATGTTCCTGATAAAGCACTTTATGATGAGCTTAAAAAATCTGGTTTAAACGGTTTTAAATATCGCCTGGGCAAAGAAAACAACCTTTATATCGCTTGGAGTGAGAAAGAACAAAAGGTGAAGATATATTACAACTGCTGCTAAAATCTCTATTCATTTTAAACATCCCTTTTAATAAAGATTAATTTATCTATTATGAGAAGAGTGATATTAGTATTTTTTTTGCGCTACCCTTTCAATAGCGTCTTATTCGCAAAGTGTTTTTTTAAGAGCAAAACCATCCGGAGAAAAATCGGCTGTGAGTTTTACAGAGCCCTCGCCTAGTGCCGTCTTTTTTGGGGCTGATGATGACAGCCAAAGCTTCAAAAATCATAAACAAAAAAGCAAGGACGTTAATGCTTACTTCGGCTCGGTATACACCAGTTTTCCAATTTTTAATATCGGTAAAGAAAATGTTGTTGAATACACCAATTCATACGGGAAATTTGTTTTCTATCGACCAAATGCAAAAAAAGCTTTTGGTATGATTCTGTCCAATGGCAAAGATCAGCCGATTTTGGTTACCAATCCCGATCAATATTTAAAAACTATAAAAACTTACTTGAACATTGGCAATGCCGATTATCTGGTTCCTAAAACGCTGGATGAGCGAGATGAACGAAATGCGCAACTAGACATGCAAGCTGTGCTGAAGATAAAATTCACAACAGATGAATCTTATGCCAAAAAATTAATTAAAAATGCGAATTCAGTTCACTACAGTAAAGTTTACAATGATGGCAGTCCGAAAATGACTTGTACAAAAAGAGTTTTTGAAATGTTTAGCGATAGTTTGATGACCACAAAATCTCCATATGGCGGATATTATTTGTATAATGAAAAAAACGAGATGGTATCATTGGATAATACGTTGAATGGAAAAACAAATGGTTATTCAAAGTATGTTAGAGATGATAATGGTTTAATCAGAAAAATTATCAGCGGTGATGACAATTCAACGGATTCTACTGTTTTTATTTACGAAAAAGACAAATATCATACGGTTAGCTTTAGCGGTTCGAGGCCTTATTCATTAGAAACCTTTTTCTTAAACGATCAAATGCAATGTGTTCGTCGACTTTCTAAACGAGCCGATCAATCTATTGTGACAGATATCACCTACGTCTACGATAAAATGGGCCGAATTATTCGCGAAGGACAATTGGACAGCGAAATGATTTACAGTTACAAAACTGACTCTGATCTAATCTTTTCCGGCTTCAAATCTTATAAACTAAACCCCAGAAAGTTAGAACTTCAAAATGAAATTATTAGAGAAAACAACAAGCAAACTTATATTGGAAAAAACGGAACCGGAGCACAAAATTTTAAATCAGTTACATATGTAGAGAAAGATGGGTCAACTAAAACTTACTCTTACGACAAGACGAATAAACTAACTAGTGTAGCCGTGATGCGCTGCTTATAATAATTAATAACTTGTGATAAAACATATAACATTTAGCATTTCGATAACCTTTATTTCATGGATTGTAGGCATGATCATTAATGCCTTCTTGATAAACACATCTTTCCACAAGAAAAAATTAACGGATTTAAATTTTGTTAGAAGAAAAGAGCTGAACAAATTAATAGGGATTGGTGTAATTAAATGGATTATAAAAAATACTTTCTTTAAGTTCTTCAACCCGAAGCTGAAAATGAAAAGTAAAGTTGATCAAAACGAATTGAATATTTTACGCAAAGAAATGACGCTTGCCGAAATCAATCACTTGATCGCTTTTATATCAGTAATTATATTCACTTTGGTTATGGTTTTAAAAGAAAGGTACCTGGGTGCCTTAGTGGTGACGATTGTAAATATGTTGATGAATCTATACCCAGCATTGCTGCAGCAAGAAAATAAAAGAAGGATTGCTCAATTGGAGAAAGTACTTAACCGAGAGCGGGTGGCCAGTTTTGCAACTGAAATTAGAAGCACATCAATTGCGAATTAAACCTGGTTGCAGCGGTATACTTTTTGTTGCGCCATCTTTAAATTGCTACCACCGAATACAAAAAAGATATAGCGAAAAACAGGACTAACGTTGATTAGTGAAGCAGGTTTTGCTTTCTCAAAACTTATCAGTTAAAGTTCCCCTTGTGTTAATTTTCTGATAAACATCACATTATCATTTTTAAAATATCTAAATTTTAAATCAGCAGAAACGAGGAATTTTCTTACCTTTGTATCCCGTACAAAAAGCGGCAATATTTACCATTTGCCGTAAAAAATCACAAACATGACTAAGTATATTTTTGTTACGGGCGGTGTTACTTCCTCATTGGGTAAGGGCATCATTTCCGCATCTTTAGCTAAACTTTTACAGGCACGTGGCTACCGTGTAACCATTCAAAAATTCGATCCGTACATTAATATTGATCCAGGAACACTGAATCCTTATGAGCATGGCGAATGTTTTGTTACCGAAGATGGTGCCGAAACCGATTTGGATCTTGGTCACTATGAGCGTTTTTTAAACGTTCCAACTTCACAAGCAAACAACATTACCACTGGCCGTATTTATCAAAACGTAATCAACAAAGAACGTAAAGGCGAATACCTGGGTAAAACCGTACAGGTTGTGCCGCATATTACCGATGAGATTAAACGCAACATGCGCATTTTAGGCGAAAGCGGCGAATATGATATCGTAATTACTGAACTTGGCGGAACAGTTGGCGATATCGAATCTTTACCATTTATTGAGGCTGTTCGCCAGTTTAAGTGGGAAGAAGGAAGTTCAAATGCAATTGTAATCCACTTAACTTTGGTGCCTTATTTGGCAGCGGCAGGTGAATTAAAAACTAAACCCACTCAACACTCAGTAAAAGCATTATTAGAATATGGTATTCAACCAGATATTTTAGTTTGCCGTACCGAACACCACATTTCTGCTGAAATCAGAAAAAAAATTGCACTTTTTTGTAATGTTAACATCAACGCAGTTATCGAATCTATGGATGCATCTACTATTTATGATGTTCCGTTGTTGATGATGAAAGAACAGTTGGATAAAACGGTTTTAGCAAAATTGAAACTTCCGGCTAAAAACGAGCCAGACATGGAGAGCTGGAAAGAGTTTTTAGGACATTTAAAAAAATCCTACAGCTGATGTTACCATTGGTTTGGTAGGTAAATATGTGGAACTACCAGATGCTTATAAATCGATCATTGAATCATTTGTACATGCGGGTTCTAAAAATGAGTGCAAAGTTCGTGTAGAATATATTCACTCTGAAGGCATCTTTCCTGATAACGTAAAAGAAAAATTAGGCCATTTACATGGCGTATTGGTTGCTCCAGGTTTTGGTAGCCGTGGTATTGAAGGAAAAATTGACACCATTAAATACGTTCGCGAAAATAATATTCCTTTCTTCGGTATTTGCTTGGGTATGCAATGTGCGGTGATTGAGTTCGGACGTAATGTTCTAGGCTTGAAAGATGCACACACTACTGAAATCGAAGCTGATGCTAAAAATCCTGTGATCAACATGATGGAAGAACAGAAAAATATCGTAAACATGGGTGGTACGATGCGTTTAGGTTCATATCCTTGCGATATTAAAAAAGGTACAAAAGCTTTCTCTATTTACGGTAAAGCACACATCAACGAGCGTCACCGCCACCGTTATGAATTTAACAATGATTATTTAAAGCAATATGAAGAGGCTGGAATGATTGCTTCTGGTATTAATCCACAAACAAATCTGGTAGAAATCGTGGAGCTTAAAAACCATCCATTTTTTGTGGGCGGACAATTTCACCCAGAATTAAAATCAACAGTTGCTAATCCTCACCCACTTTTTGTTAAATTTGTCGCCGCTGCGATGGAGTTTGCGAAAAAGAAAACGAATTAAAAGCAGTACAAACAAATATAATGGATAGAAATACCTTTACAGGATTATTCCTGATTATGATCATCTTGGCAGGATCATTCTACTTTTTTGGGCCAAAGGACGCTGAAATAAAAAAAGAAAATGCCAGAATCGATTCAATAAAAAGAGCTGATTCACTACAAAAAGCTGGAATTCAACCAGCGCAAAAAGATACTACAGCCATAGCTAGTACACCGACCGTTGATTCATTGGCTTTAAAAGGTCCTTTTGGTTCTGCAATTACAGGAACAGAAGCAAACACCGTTTTAGAAAATGAAAATTTATTAATCAACCTAAGTAATAAAGGTGGTAGAATCTCATCAGTAGAAGTTAAAGGACAAAAAACGTATGCAGGTAAACCATTAATTTTATTTGATGGGAACGCTAACAAATTTGGCCTGACTTTAAATGCAGCTGGTAAAGTAATTAATACCAATGATTTATATTTCACTCCTACTAAAACTGGCAATACAGTAACCATGCGTGCTAACTATGGTGCAAATGCTTACGTGGAATATGTTTATGATTTAAAATCGGCAAGCAACAAGGTTGGATTCAACATTAACTTAGTTGGTTTACAACAGGTGATTGCTGGAAACAACATCGCTTTAAACTGGCAAACCATCTTATTACAACAAGAGAAATCGTTAGAAAGTGAGCACCGCTATTCAGCGCCTTACTACAAATATGTAGATGGCGACGTAGATCACTTAAGTGTTTCTAAAGACGAAAAAGAAGAATTAGCAAAAGGTAAAATTCAGTGGTTTTCTTTTAAACAGCACTTCTTCTCTGCTACCTTAATTGCTAAAGAAGGCTTTGAAAAAGGAAGTTTGGAGGTTAAAATCCCTACTGCTCCTGGTCAGGTTAAGTTTTATGATGCCAATATGCAATTGCCTTATACGCATCTTGCAAACCAAGCATACAGCATGGAGTTTTACTTCGGTACCAATAAATTCTCTGCTTTAAAAGATCAGGGTTATGATTTAGAGAAACAAGTAGATTTAGGTTACTGGCCGTTAAAATATATTAACCGTTTCATCGTGTTACCGGTATTTAATTTCCTTAACAATTTCGGCTGGAACTTCGGTTTAATCATCCTTGTATTAACGATCTTATTAAAGGTTGCACTTTCTCCATTAACCTATAAGTCATATTTATCAATGGCTAAAATGAGGGTATTAAAGCCTGAGATGGATGAAATTAAAGCAAAGGTTGGTGAAGATAATCCAACATTGGTTCAACAGGAATACTTAAAACTTTATAAAAAAGCCGGTGTGAATCCTTTGGGTGGATGTTTACCAATGGTTTTACAGCTACCACTCGTGATGGCATTTTTCTTCTTCTTCCCTAACCTTTTCGAACTACGCGGAGAGAGCTTCTTATGGATGAAAGATTTATCAACCTATGATGAGTTTATCAAATTCGGATTTAAAGTTCCATTTATTGGCGATCACTTGAGTTTGATGTGTGTGTTGATGACGGTTTCGACCTTAATCATGACTTACTTTAACAATCAGGTTTCTGGTGCTACTGGTCAAATGAAATACATTGGTTATATCATGCCAATCATTTTCCTGGGGGTATTAAACAGTTATCCGGCAGGTTTGAATTATTATTACTTCTTAGCCAACTTAATGACTTTCGGACAGCAGTTCTTAATCCGTAAAATGGTTGATGATGATAAAATTCATGCTTTAATCCAACAGAATAAAGCGAGACCAGCTGATGAGAAAAAGAAAAAATCTAAATTTCAACAGCGTTTAGATGATTATATGCGTCAGCAACAACAAGCTAAAAAATAATTGAAGTTATTTTATTATGAATCCCCGACCATTCAGTTGATCGGGGATTTTTTTTGCAGTTTAGGTTGATGAGACAGCAAACCGATAAATCACATTATTAGCCGTGTTTCTCGGCTTATACTCAAGTGTGT
>NZ_AJLG01000198.1 GCF_000258495.1 Pedobacter agri PB92 | reverse complement strand
ATGAAGTATTGCTAGAGTTTAGGTGCAGTTGCAACGCCCAAATTCATTACATAATTACCCGATTGCTGCATGAAGTCGCCCATTACTTTAAGCGATTCATCTTCAATAAAATCAAATGCATCTTGCTTGGTTACTTTTTCACCTTTTTTAATAGCTGGTAAGCCTCGCAAAGCTCTTAATTCATTCTGTCTCGTTAAAGATTTTGCCTCCTGTGCATCCCGTTCTGCTTTTAATTTGTTCTCGTTTAAAGTAACAGACACTTCAGCATCACGTTTTTTTAATTCGGCAATATCTTGTTTTACATATTTAAAATCGAGTGAATTAGCGATACGCTGTTCACTATTTTTAATCAAACCTGCTTTGATAGCCGTTAAATTGGCAACAGCTTTAAAATTAGAACTTGGAATCACATCCCAAGGTAAGGCTGATGGTTCAGTATCTTCTCCAATTTTATCCATTGGGTAAAGTGATGGGAAAACAATATCGGGTGTAACGCCCTTGTGTTGTGTACTGCTTCCGGCCACACGATAAAATTTTGCCATTGTCAAATTGATCTGGCCAAGATTAATATCTGCGGGGTTAGCGGTACTAGGAGAAGTTCCGATAGTTTTATCTCTGGTAACCAAGCCGGCAATTTTTTGAAGCATGCCCGGGTTAACCAGTTTATTTAAATCAATAGAAGATTGCACGGTTCCTTTGCCATAACTTTGGCTGCCCATCACAATACCGCGGCCATAATCCTGAATTGCACCGGCGAAAATCTCAGAGGCTGAGGCACTTAAACGATCAATCATCACGCCAAATGGACCATCCCATGCAACGCCTGACGTTTGATCTTCATCTACTTCAATTTTTCCTCTTAAATCTTTTACCTGAACTACAGGACCTTTATCAATAAACAACCCTGTAAGCGAAATGGCTTCAACTAAAGAACCACCACCATTTCCACGTAAATCCATCACAATTGCATCAACTTTATCGATGTTTTTTAAGGAGTCAACCAGTTTTCTTACATCACGTGTAGTGCTTTTGTAGTTTTTATCGCCTGAATTTGCGGCTTTAAAATCAGCATAAAACGCAGGTAGAGAGATGATGCCGATTTTGTAATCTTTACCATTTGTAGTTACGGTTTTCACTTTCTTTTTAGCTGACTGGTCTTCCAGGATAATCTTCTCTCTCACAAGCTCTATAATAACAGGCTTTGAAGACATCTCTTTTCCAACGGGAATTACCTTTAAACGAACCTTTGTGCCTTTAGGGCCTTTGATTTTGGTTACAGTTACATCTAATCTCCAACCAACCACATCAACGAATTCTCCATCGGCTTGCGCAACCGCAATAATTCGATCGCCAGCGCTTAATTGTTTTCCTTTAAAAGCAGGACCACCCGGAATAATTTCGGAAATTTTAACTACTTCATTCTCCAATTGTAACCTGGCGCCAATACCTTCGAATGAACGAGACATTTCCTCGTTGAATTCAGTGGCTCTTGTTGGCACAAAGTAATTGGTATGCGGATCTACAGATTCTGTAAAAGCATCCATCAGGATCTGAAATACATCCTGATTATTTGTTTTAGAAGTTTGTGATTGAAGGTTTTGATAACGTTTAGTAAGTGTTTCGACATTTTTATCCTGAGCCGTTCCCGCTAAATTCAAATTGATCAACTCATATTTAACTCTTTTTTTCCAGGTTTCATTCAATGCTGTTGATGATGCTGCCCATGGCAATTTTTCCCGATCATAAACGTAAGTATCGTTTTGGTTGAAATCGAATTTGCTCTTAATTTGAGCCAATGAATATTTAAAATACTCATTCAATCGTTTAGCATAAACGTTATAAATGTAGAATGGCCCACTTAAATCACCGTTTTTAAAGTCGTCATCAAGTGTGGTTCTGTATTTCTCAAACTCTTTTATATCAGAAGCAAGGAAATAATTTTTACCCTGATCCAGAGATTTAATGTATTTATCAAGAATTAATGATGAAATCGAATCATTAATTTGGATTTTTTTATAATTGTAGCTCTCGATAAGATTTACAACTTCCTTAATCACCAACTTTTGTTGTTCATCAGGCATCACATTTGTAACGCCCTCCACAATTGGTTGTGGTTTAGGGTCAGCATGACAGGCAAGTACTGCTGCTGTAAAAATTACAAAAAATATTCTCTTCAACATCTCTTTAAACGATTTAAAATCCATTTTCAATTCTATATAGCCAATATGGTACCATTTTAACGAAAAACAAAAAAGAGACAGCATTATTACCGTCTCTTGTTAAAATTTTATCAAATCTAGCTAAAAGCTTTTTATTTAACAATCCTGAAATTTAACGAAATATTATGGCTTTTGTTTTGAGAATATCGCTGTAAGGTATTCTGAAATAGAATATTACAATTACATTATTTATCACTTGATAGATAACGTAAATTTAATTGTAAATCCTTTTTTAAGATTTTTTTAGAGATGTTTTATTCGCGATAGCTTCCCGGGCATCATTTATTTGGCCCTTGTACTGTGTCGATTTAATTGAACTAGCAAGCCATTCAGCGGTTTTCAAATCTCTCAATGCCAGGGTAAAATCTTTCTTTTTAATTTTTACCTGAACAATACCCAAAATAGATTCGATATATGAATTGTTGCTTTTAAGTTGTTTTGCCAAAATGCCTTGCTGGGTGTAAAACCACATGGATTGAGTAGATTTATTATTGGCCAGATATACTTTTCCTAACAAACTGTAGGTATTCATTAAGCCACTCCTGCTACCCATTTTTGAATAGTTTTTAAGCGCAACATTGAGTAAGATTTGTTCGGCATCACTGTAGCGGCCCAACTGATAATGCATATTACTCATTTTTATAATGGCCTGTCCGTATTTGTTAAAGTTTTTTGCGGCATTATATTCAAAAGCTGCCTTGCCAAATAAGGTAAGCGCCTCGTTGAAATCGCCTTTCTTTTCTAAATCTTCGGCATCTTCAAAAAATGAATTTCCCTCTTCCAGATCGAACTTTGAAACCGAAATTGTAATCGCACTTCCCCCGTTTGGCTCCTGGAAATCAGCTTTATCAATATTTTGAGCTTGCAGTTGAAATGAGGCAAACAGGCTTACCAAAGCCAATACATATTTGGACATGCAACAAAAATAATACTTTATATTCAATTTCAGCTAAATACCTGTAAATTAACGTCGAAAGATGCCCAGACCATATATGGATGTGAATCGCAGTGATAAATTTCGCCTGTAGATGAGATGCCAACAACGCCAGCAAAACCATCAAAGGCTTTTAATTCGGTAAAAGTTTTATCGCAAGCCTCTTTCAACGAAAATCCATCGGTAACACGCGTTACTATTTTTGCAGCTGTGGCATTGCTTACAATATCTTCGCCGACGCCTGTGCAGGAAATACCTGCATGTTGGTTGGCGTAATTGCCGGCAGCTGTAGCGGAATCGCTTACTCGACAAGGAATCTCAAAGCCTTTGCCACCTGTTGAGGTTGCAGCAGCGAGGTTACCTTCATCATCTAAAGCAACACAACCTACAGTTCCTTTATTATTACTTTGATTTAATTTTGCTTCGTATTCTGATTGTCGTTGCGCAGTTATTGGGTTAAAAAACGCATGACCATTTTTCCGGGCGAAGTTTTGAGCACCTTCGCCACTTAATACGCGGTCGTCGTAGCTAATTAAATCTTTAGCAGCCTCAATGGGATTCTTAATATCTTCCACATTGATCACACCACTAAATTTTTCAGTTTTACCATCCATTAGCGATGCGCTTAAACGCACTTTTCCATCGCTTTGAATTTGTGAACCCATCCCGGCATTGAAAAGTTCATTATCTTCCAATAGCGCAACGGTATAAACCACCGTTTCTAATGCCGTATGTGTTTTTAAATATTCATATCCGAGGGTAACAATTTCAGCTAAAGCATCTTGCTTTGCTTTTTTTGTTTCTTGGTTTGTTGATGACTCGCTGAAAAAGCCACCATGTATAATTAGTTTCATTAATATTAAGATTTTCAGTAATAGTAAGATTTAAACGCTTAACTAAAAACTGATTTTTTATCCTATCGGAACAACTTTTGGATGGTGAATAACCAAGCTGTGATCTGTTAAATCATAAACATCGCCATCGCACATCACGTGCACTACCATGTTTTTGATGGATACGGGCTGTCCCATTTCCACGTCGGTAAGGTTAGTATCGGCCATTTGTCGGCCATCAACTAAAATAACCATTCCAGATCCGATGGCTTCCATTACATGTCCGTCAGAAATAAATAAACCAGTATCTTCACCTAAGCCAATTCCTAAAATGCCTGGGTTACTTGCCGCTGCATACAACAAACGGCCAATTCTTCCGCGTTGAACGAAGTGGGTATCTACAATCACATCATCGATGAACCCTAATCCACCAGTAATTTTAACCTCACCTTTAAGTAAAGCATCCTTACTGCTGCCCTGGTAAATCATGTTTTTTGAGCTTGCAGCTGCGCCGGCAGATGTTCCGGCAATAACCACAGGCTCATTCTTGTATTTCTCTAATAGAATCTGATGGATCTTCGTTCCGCCAAAGATTGATGATAAACGCAATTGATCTCCGCCGGTAAATATAATTACTTCGGCAGCAGCTATTCTAGCGCAGTTTTCTTCAGAATTCGCTTCCTCACGATTGGTGATATTAAGCACACCAAGATTATGTACATCTAACTGCGCATAAGCTTTTATATATTCTTCTCCTACTTTTTCAGGCATTAAAGAAGCTGTTGTAATGATTTCAAAACGTGATTCGATGTCTCTTACCGACTCTGTTGTGATTCTTTTTAAAATCCCACGCTCAAAAAAATTCATGTTTTCAGGCAACCCAAATTGCGTTTCAGCAAAGCTGCCTGTGTTTATTGCTCCACCAATGATGATAAGTTTGCCCTTTGGAACCATTCTTTGTGTATTATTATTGTATCAAAAAGCCCAAATATATCAGCTTAAGATAAAAAACACGACTTTTTTTTGTCAATAATTACGCAATTATTAACAATCGTTAAAATAATTATTAATAAAATCCAGTATTCTAAGGGCTGATACTAAAACAAATACCCTTTTATTTTGATTTAGCTATTTGTGATGTCACTTTTCAAAATAAATGTATAATTTACATTCATTAATTTCATTCTTTAAAAACTGATTTAAAAGGCCATCCCAACGCTTGTTTAACACTAAAAACGACAAAATATTACATGAAGATATCAAACATACAAGTACTAAGAGGGCCAAATATCTGGTCGATAAGTCGCAAAAAATTAATTCAAATGCGCCTGGATTTAGAGGATATGGAGCAACGCCCAACCAATACCATTGAAGGTTTTAGCGAGCGCATTGAAAAACTTTTACCGAGCATGTTCACACACCGTTGTTCTAAAGGTGTTGAAGGTGGTTTCTTCACTCGTGTAAAAGAAGGTACCTGGATGGGGCATGTTATTGAACATATTGCTTTGGAAATTCAGACGATTGCCGGGATGGAAACCGGGTTTGGACGTACGCGACAAACCAAAACCGAAGGCATTTATAATGTGGTGTTCAGTTATCTGGAAGAAAAAGTTGGTGTATATGCCGCAGAAGCAGCGGTTCGCATTGCTGAGGCTTTGATTGAAAATCAGGAGTATGATTTAGAGCACGACATCAGAAGAATGAAAGAAATCCGAGAATTGGAAGCTTTGGGCCCAAGCACGGGTTCAATTGTGCAGGAGGCGGTAAGCAGGAATATTCCTTGGATCAGATTAAATAAAAGCTCATTAGTACAGTTAGGTTATGGTAAAAACCAGGTTCGTTTTAGAGCCACCATGACTGAAAAAACCAGCAGCATTGCCGTTGATATTGCCAGTAATAAAGAGGAAACAAAACGTTTGTTAACAGAGGCAGCCATTCCGGTTGCTTCGGGTGTTACCATTTCGAATCCTGATGATTTAGAGGCGTCAGTTAATAAAGTTGGTTTTCCATTGGTATTTAAGCCCTTAGATGGAAATCATGGAAAAGGTGCAACAATTAATGTGAAAACAATGGAAGCTGCAAAGGCAGCTTTCGAATATGCAAAAACCTACTCGCGTAGGGTGATTATTGAAAAATTTATTACCGGATACGATTTTCGTGTACTTGTGATCGATCATAAAGTGGTTGCAGCGGCACAACGTGATCCTGCGCATGTGATGGGGAACGGCATTCATACTATTCAGGAATTAATTGATAAGGAAAATGAAGATCCACGTCGCGGCTACGGACATGAAAATGTGCTGACTGAAATTTCTGTTGATCGTGATACTTTGGATTTGTTAGCGAAAAAAGAATATACGCTGGAAACCATTCCAGAAAAAGGGGAGATTGTCTATTTAAAATCTACGGCTAATTTAAGTACCGGAGGAACATCAATTGATGTTACCGACATTGTTCACCCGCAAAATATTTTTATTTGTGAGCGAATTTCAAGAGTAATTGGCTTAGATATTTGCGGTATAGATATTATGGCGCAAAATCTTACCCAGCCACTTACAGAAAATGGTGGGGTAGTTTTAGAGGTGAATGCAGCCCCGGGTTTCAGGATGCACCTGGCGCCAAGCGAAGGTTTACCTCGAAATGTTGCCGCTTCAGTGGTGGATATGTTATACCCACAAGGCAGGTTATCGCAAATTCCAATCATCGCCGTAACCGGAACAAACGGGAAAACAACTACCACACGATTAATTGCCCACATCATTCGGAGTAATGGGAAACGTGTAGGTTTTACCACCAGTGATGGTGTATATGTTCACAATACCATGTTGATGAAAGGCGATACAACTGGTCCGGTAAGTGCTGAATTTATTCTTAAAGATCCAACGGTTGAGTTTGCGGTATTAGAAACTGCCCGTGGAGGTATCTTGAGGGCGGGTTTGGGTTTCAATGCCTGCGATATCGGAGTCGTTACAAACATTCAGGAAGATCACCTAGGTATTTCTGATATTCATAATTTAGATGATTTAACGCGTGTAAAAGCCGTAGTAATTGGCGCTGTGCGAAGAAAGGGCTGGGCGGTTTTAAATGCCGACAACGGTTACTGTGTAAAAATTGCCCGTGATGCCCGTTGTAATGTGGCTTATTTTAGCATGGATGAAAATAATCCGGTGATTAAAGACCATTGCAAAAAAGGGGGAATTGCTGCCATTTATGAAAATGGGTTCATCACCATTAAAACTGGTGATTGGAAATTAAGGGTTGATAAGGCGACACATATTCCTTTAACCTTCGGTGGATCAGTAAATTTCATGATTCAGAATGTTTTAGCAGCTACACTGGCGGCCTATTTATGGGGATACAAACCAGAAGATATTCGTTTATCTTTAGAAACATTTATCCCTTCTGCAGCACATACCCCAGGAAGAATGAATGTTTTCAGATTCAAAGACTTTAAAGTGTTAGTTGACTTTGCGCATAACCCTGACGGTTTTAACGGTGTGAAGGCTTACCTTGCCAGCGTTGAATCTACCGAACACGTTGGGATTATTTCTGGAACTGGTGATAGAAGAGATGAAGACATTAGGGAAACGGCCCGGATTTCCGCTCAAATGTTTGATAAAATTTATATCTGTCAGGAAAAATATTTACGTGGCCGCGATCAGCAGGAACTGATCGATCTTTTGGTAAGTGGTATTAAAGAAGTGGATCCTAATAAAGAAATCATTATCAATAATAAAAGTACCGCTTGTTTGCAAGACGCAATCGACAATGCCAAAAAAGGCTCTTATTTAACAATTCTGAGTAATACAATTGATAATACTATTCAACGTGTTACCGAGCATTTAGATCGAGAACTGGAATCATAAAATACCCGTTAGATAACAAAAATGCTCCTGATAAATTTTATCAGGAGCATTTTTTATTTCAAACAAGGCTAGTCTTAAGCTTGAGAATCACGTAATCTTTTAATCTCATCATGCGATACTCTTAACGATGCTTTTTGATCAGCAATGAGTTCTCTGATGTTTGACGGTAAATCTTCTTCTTCCAGAGCCATTTTATAAGCATTTTGTGCAGCATCTTCTCCAAACTCGCAGTTGTTTAATACCGTTTGACGATCATGACCAGTAAATAAAGCTTTTACATCCATCCAGCCTCTGTAAATTTTACCGGATGTAGTGGTACCTGTTTCAATATCTTCACCCGAAGCTGCAACCTCAGTTGCCAAAGCCATTTTATATTTTTGGCTTTCTTCAATCATATTTAAGAATAACGATTTTAAATCTGCGTCGCCATCTTTTAATTCTTTACGTGCTTTTTCATAACCTTCAATGCGGTCGTTATTAATTTGAACCAGATCGTTTAAAACCTCTGCTATTGCTGTTGTAGTTTTCATGTTTTTATAAGTTTTGATGTTATTATTCCAACATGAAGGCAGATGAAAAGGTTTGTCATTTTTTATAATAGATGATTTATTGTGAATCGTTAGAAAAGTTATAGTGTGTACGT
>NZ_AJLG01000197.1 GCF_000258495.1 Pedobacter agri PB92 | reverse complement strand
AAGCAAGTAACAGGCCGATCACAATGATAATCAATCGAAACAATGCTACCTTTGAGCCTTTATGATCACTTGCGCCATCAAAACTGATCCTTTGCTCGCCAAAAAGTATAGGTACGTGTTTTTGCAGTTTATTGGAGATGTAAATGATCACTACAAAAAACACCACATTGCCCAAAGAGAAATGAATACTGCCAAAAGTTCGCTCTTTAGATAGTAAAGTATTCATCAAACTGGTTATACCGGAAGTCATACCCAGGTTGTTGAATAATACCATTAACCAGATGATGAAGCTAAATATGGCCAGTACCTTTTTGAATTTGGACTTTAAAGTATCAGGATTAAGCCTGGAGAAAAAACCCTTATTACAAGCGCTGATCTTGATTTGAAGTTCCAGCGCATCAATCATAACCTGGGCAAAAACCGCTAAAGAGATGATCTGCGTAAGGCTTATTACGCCCGCCAGTCCAAACGCTTTGGCCAAACTAATTCTTCCAAAAATATTAAGAATGATAGCCAGCCCGGTCATGAACACTAAAACAGCCGTTGCTATTTTAAAAAACCTTTTAGGGAATTGGGGAATTTTCACAGACCGATACATCTTGATGCCAAGCAGTAAAAAAAGCAGATGGATGCTTAGCAGGATTATTCTTGGTAAAAAAGCTTCGCTGATCAGGCTGGAAGAAAATATCAGAAAGATAAAGGCGCCTAGTATTAAAAACCAGGTATTTAGTGCTTTTTTTGATAAAACCTTTCGCAAATGAATTGTAATCACTACCATCAGCACCAGCTGCACCAATTCAATATATATAGAAGGCGCATCTGGCTGAAAAACGGGCAATATGCAAAGCAAAACAATAGTGCTGGCCATTACCGGATAGGCCCTTAAATAGTCGAATTTGATTTCTCCTATTTTTCGTTTAACCGATAAGCGTCTGGAGGTAATGAAATTGCGATGAACCCACACAAAAAAAATCGCTACCAATATCAGCACCATTAAACATGTATCCCATGTGGAGTTTAGAAAGTATTGAAGAATTTCTCCCTGTCCAAAAAAAGCATCTGACAATCTTGCACTGATCTGGCTTAAGCTAAAAAGATTCCATGGTGCTGCCCAGATGTATGGCACCTCACGGTTGGCGGCGATTCTACCTGACTTTTCCAACTGCTCATCGAGCGCCACCTGCAAATCATTTACTTCAATCCCCATGGAAGAAGCTTTTGCCAGTAGTTCGCCAACTTTTGAGAGATTTTTCCCGGTAACCTCGCCCACATCCTGTAAACGAAGTTTAATTTGCGACAATTGAGGCTTATATAATGCTTTCTGCGCATCCTGGTCATCGATCAAAAGCAGTGAGTCAGCGCTGAGATCAACTACCTGTTGAGACATTCTTTGTAGTTCGGAGTTGCTTTTCATCAATCTACCCGAAAGTGATGAAAGTTCAGTTTGAACATCCTTCAGAATTAATTTATAACTCATCAGGCTCCTGTTCTCCGTACTTTGCTTCCCCGTATTTAAATCTCTCCTTACTGAAGCGATACTTGATGCAAGCATACTCAATCGCTCCTGTACCTCAAGCACTCCATATCCCTTTTTGTTGGCCGCATTAACTTCTGTAATAGCCGCCTGCGCAGTTTGAATTCTAAAAAGTAAGGTATCCGGAATCACCTGTATGGAATCCTTCGCTCTTTTTAATGAATCCTGTGACCTTACTGAACCAGTAAAAATCAACATGGAGAAAATAAGGATGAAAACCGAACGTACGTAAAGCAAGGGAAAATTATACATATTTCTAAAAGGATTTAACTTAAAATAGTATTACAGCCAAATTCAATGCCAGGTAGCCAAAAACTTTCTAATTCTTTATTAATGAGAAAAGACCTACTTTTTTGCTAATCATTTCTCAGTTGAATAAAGATGTTAGTCTTCAGCATTTAAGTTACCTGTGTTTAACACATAGCTGGGCGATTGGTTTAAATATTTGTTGATTAATCCGAATTACACGACAGGCTGAGCAACTAAATAGCTGCTTAAGATGACTGATTTATGCGAAATATATCAACGCTGCACACATTGAAAAAGATTAAATATGGAAATAAAATCAAAACTTTCCGGCCCGATTATGGCTTGTTTAATAACACACAAATGATAATTATGGCTAAGAGAATATTTTTATTGGAAGACGACGAGGGCATTAGACAGGTAATTGAGCTGATTCTAAATTTGGAGAATTACGAGGTAACTAGTTTCGAGAATGTAGAAAAATTCATGGCTGCAAATCCCGATGATGTTCCAGATCTGTTTATATTAGATGTAATGCTACCGGATGGCAACGGTATTGAAGTTTGTAAAGAGTTAAGTACTTTACAAAAAGACGTTCCGGTAGTGATGATGAGTGCCCATTTTACATCAGCAGATATTGCTTTATCTTGCTCGGAAGCATCATTCATTCCAAAACCCTTCGATCTTAATACTTTAATCAATACGGTAAAACGCCTCATGAAGGATGAATAAGCTAATGGTGACTACACTGATGCAAATGGAATTTGTAATTGATGGAGCATATTGGTTTCTCAAATCAATTTAAGTTTATTTTTGTTAACCAATTGAAAATATCTATGCCGAAATATGCGATTAGATTTCAACATACAACACACATTTCATCAATATAACTCAGCTGCATTTGACAACAGGTATTCGCACAACTGAATTTGAATCAGAAGACAGGCAACAGCTTTATTTAATCATATTAGGTTTTGGATTGCTTAAATTCTTGATTCATCTTTTTACGTTAGAGGGCTACGGACTTCATGCTGATGAGCTCTATTATATCGAGCTGAGTCGGCATCTTTCCTGGGGTTATCTTGACATTTCGCCGTTTGTTACCTGGATCTCATGGATATCGGAAATCCTTTTCGGAAATGCTACCTTCAGTTTTCGTGTTCTCCCCTGCCTCTTTTCTTCAGCAACAGTGATTGCAACAGGTTATATTACCAAACTTTTGGGCGGAAAAAGATTAGCCGTTATTATTGCTTGTTCTGCATTAATTTGCTCCCCATCGTTTTTGGCAACCTCGTACCTGTTACAACCTGCAGTTTTCGATCAGTTTTTCTGGACACTACTTATCCTTGCCGTTATCGCCTATCAGCAGCACAAAAAAACATCCTGGTTGTACGTAGCCGCTATAGCGCTTGGAATTGGGATGCTCAATAAATATAGCATACTGTTATTGGCTGCATCAATTTTTTTTGCTATTCTGATAATTACACCAGCATCAATTGGTCGCCATGTAAAAAAGCTCTCGGGTCCGATCCTGCTTTGTGTGTTCATCATTCTGCCAAATTTAATCTGGCAGTTTTTCACGGCCTCCCTATTCTTCACTATACCGCTAGTGTAGGTAAAAATAATTTCGAAATCGATCTTTGGGATTACTTGTTGCAACTCTTTTTCTTTCACGGGGCAAGTGTAGCCATTTGGACTGCCGGATTAATATATTTGTGGTTTGAGCGGAAAGACCTCGAACAACTGAAATATTGGACCATCACATTTCTGATTATTATCATTTCTCTCACTTTTTTAAAGGGGAAACTTTATTATGGGCTGGGCATTTTTCCGCTACTTTTTGCGGCAGGTGGCCACTGCTGGGCGCAAATGTTGATGAGAAAATCAATCTCTATGAATATTTTTTTCTATCGGGATGATTTACTTTTTCGCATTGTTAAGCCTGCCTATCGTGATTCCGATTTTTTCAGTCGAAACTTGCAGGGCATACAGTAGAAAAATGATTGCATTGACTGACTTTTCCAGGCCTTTACGTTATGAGGATGGTAGCCAAGGGGGTATTCCTCAGTTCTTTGCTGATATGACCGGCTGGCAGGAATTAACATCAAGGGTTAATAGCATAGCGAATACCCAAATTGCTGAAAATAAGAAGGGTATCTATATCCTTACCAACAATTACGCCATCGCCGGAGCGCTTAAATTTTATGGAAAACCGGGTATTTCGAAAGTTATCTCTCCTGATAATAGTTTTTTGTTGTACTCCCCTGATCAGCTTAACATGCGTACCATTATTTATCTTTCCAAGGATTCGCCCCAGATGGTGGATAGGCTGGCAAAAAACGTGAAACTTCTTGGCAAACTCAGCACAGAAAATTCTCACATCAACGGACTTTATATTTATAGATTGATTATCCCATCATTAGCTATGAAGCAAAAATATGTGATGGATCGGATCAAATTTTATCCCGATTACGGTAAAAAATAAACCTTTTTCAGAATATATCATCCTCCGGTTCATCTTCATTTCTCACGAATTAAACATGCTGCTGCACTTGCGAGGAAATGAAAATATACGCAGCAAAATAATAGCGCCCTGCCAGATTTTTCTAAATTGTAAAGAATGCGGCAAGCAAACCTGCCGCATCCATCTAAAGCTTAATTAGTCAACTGCTATTCTAACATCAACTGCATTTACTCCTTTTTTGCCATCTTTAGTTTCAAAAGTTACTTCATCGCCTTCTTTAATGTTGTGTACCAAACCGGAAGCGTGAACAAAGATTTCCTCACCTGTACTTGACTTGATGAAACCAAAACCCTTAGTTTCATTAAAAAATTTTACTGTTCCTTTTTGCATTAGATTTTTTCTACTAAAATAATATTTTACTGTAACCTGAAGATCATACAAAATTCCTAATAGAGAAAATTTTATAATAAAAAAATATAATCCTACAATGCCTTTTTTCTATCCCGAAATTCCAAAAGTGCAAACACAGGTCAAATCAACTCTTAAAAAGAGTAAGGCTAAACAGGATTGATTTTGAACTGTTGGTATAGGAGAACAAAAACTAAGAAGATGATAGATAACAAAGATGACAAGACGCCACAGCAGCAACCATCGAGCTCAGCTGGCGAAAATGAACTGAAAGGCTCTAATACTGTGAAAAATCCGGATGATTGGACGACTGGCGATGAACCGATGACCGGTGCGCAGAGTTCTTATTTAAAAACATTATCTGATGAAGCCGGAGAACCTTTTGATGAACATTTATCAAAAGCAGATGCTTCAAAAAGAATTGATGAATTACAACATAAGACCGGGCGTGGTTTAGACACAGAAAAATAACCCTAATCTGGAATTGAGAACTTTTCAATTCCAGGTTTTTACGCCTTTTTCCGTTTTACTTCTAGGCATTCAAATACAACGCTCACTGAAATGTAACCTATATTTTGGTTAGTTATAAGTATTAGGCCACCTTGTCTAGCATTTTCCAAATATGTTTCTCAACTTGATAATGGCTTGTCGTAAAGTTGTTTTTACGCTCCCTACAGGCATATCAAGTTTTTCGGCAATCTCCTCATGCGTATAGCCCTGGTAATATGCCAGATCCAAAACCAGCTTTTGCTTCGAGGATAACTGTTCTAAAAGTTTTTTTATTCCTATTGCATCGGTATTCATCGAAAAAGTATGATTTTCGAGTTCCGTTTCAACATCTTCCAGTATCACATTTGCTTTATCCTGTCTGTATGACTTTTTACGTAAATGATCAAGTGCAGTATTACGGGTAATATTAAGCATCCAGGTGAAAAGACGAGATTTTTTCTCATCATAAGTATGGAGTGATTTCCTGATTTTCAAAAAAACCTCCTGAAGCAGGTCCTCAGCAGTTTCTTGTTGATTGACAATTTTCATGATTACTCCCATCAGGTTTGGTGCGTACATTTTGTATAATCTATTAAAAGATGATAGATCATTTTTCAATAAATCATTTACAAATAAATGTTCTGCAGTAACAAGCGACGGGACATCGATTATTGTTCTGGTATTGGGCTTGGTTAGTATAAATGCAATCATAGAATTTTGATTCAAACCAATAACATCATCCGAATCAATAAGTTTACAATATTCCAGAAAGCTATCGCTTTGTGATGAAGGGCAGCACCATGCAAATGAATTCAACAATTAAAGACAGCTTGATAAATTGATTTAAATATATAACAGCTGTGACTAAGGCAATTCCATCATCATAAACTCCTACAAGCTTATCGCTGTAATCCACTATAAAAACTTCTTAAAACTTTTGAGATTTTAGAAAGTTATAATAAACAAAATAGTTGATGGCAATAAATGCTAACCAGTTTCTGAGCACAAGAATTGGAACAACCTACAATCCATTTTTAAAGCTTTAAATTCATGTATTATTACAAAATTCTGCCTTTTGCCAGGCAAATATTATCTATGTCAGAAAAGATTTTTTTTAAAGCAATTGGAACAATTAATTTATGAGAATTTTACTTGTTTCAGGTCCCGGAATTTCACTTAAAGAACCCTTTGATAGCGGTATAGAAGCATTTATGGTTTCATTTGCTAATCAATTAATTAATGAAGGACATATTGTAGACATTATCGCCGCTGAAGCGGATGTCGATTCGAAATTTACACTGATAAACCCGTTTATTGAATCAACTTCAGATACCCCAAATGCTCTCGAATGCATTAGAGAAGAACGACAGTATAGAGCGATGCATATTGATCAGTATGATCTCATCCATTATAATATGTTTTATCCGCATTTGTTAAACGCAGTACTGAACTTTAATAAGCCATCATTTTTGACGCTACACTCACCAGCCGATGAAACCCGAGTGTCGACATACAAGCAGTTGTCTAGCGATGGAAAATTGAAATTCGTTGCCATATCAGAACGAATTAAATCTCAATGGGATGAAGCGTTAGGACAAGATATCCCATTGATCAATAACGGTATTAACATGGATATTTGGCCCGCAAAAAATTCAGCTAAGCGTGAATATTTACTTTGGTCAGCAAGAATTAATCAGAAGAAAAACGTAGCAGATGCCATTAAATTGGCAAAACACATGCAATTGCCGCTTAAGATTGCCGGCAGAATTGTCGATCAATCTTATTTCGACGATGAGGTTAGGCCTCATCTTGGCAATCAAATCGAATATGTTGGGCACCTGACACAATCCGAACTTAGCAGATTAAGTCATCGGGCATTCGCCTATCTTGCTACAGCTACCTGGCAAGAACCTTTTGGATTAGCTGCCCTTGAAATGTTGGCCAGTGGAATACCTGTTGTTGGCTATAATACAGCAGTTCCACCAAATTGGGCCAATGAAAGCGTCTTTACAACAGATTCATTGCGGTGGCAAGACCTTATAAGATTAGTAGAACAAAGTTATAGCATCAGTTCCGAAACATGTAGAAAATTTGCTTCCTCCATGAGTATCCAGCAGATGACTGTTGAATACATAAAATTATATCGCGAAGCACTTTCACAGGAAGCCAATGGCGACGAAATAGTCGGAAACCATTCGTTGCCAGTTTCGCTATCAAATCCTCAAACATTATAGCAACTTATAGTATATGAAGATTGCTGTGATAGCCAAAACCAGACTTCCGGTAGCTGAGCCATTTCGTGGAGGGCTTGAAGCTTTTACCCATGCTTTGTGTACAGAATACATCAGGCAAGGCCATACCATTACCTTATATGCGAATACGGGGAGTGATCCTAAACTTCATATTAAAGGATTTTACGGTGATGAGCATCGGGAAGATAAATATTACGAAATCTATGAGCAGGATGAATACCTTTCGATATTGAATGATATTGAAAAAAATGAATTTGATGTTGTTCATAACAACTCCACGCATGAACTTCCTATTTTGTGGGGTATAAAGGCATCAATTCCAGTAATTACTACATTACATACTCCGCCAATAAGCAAATTAAAAGCGGCAATAAAGATCTGTTCCAGCGCTCAAAACCTTCATTTTGTTATGCCTTCAAAAACATTTGAGACAACATGGCGGCCATATCTGAATAAGGATGCGAAGATTATTTATAACGGTGTGGATTTAGCTAAATGGCCTATGATTCGAAACCATCCGGAATATCTCTTCTGGTTCGGAAGAATTGTTCATGCTAAGGGGCTGGATATTGTACTTGATGCAGCACATGAAATCAATATGCCTTTAAAGTTTGCCGGACCACTTGATGATAAAGAGTACTTTAATGAACACATTACGCCACGTATGAGTAAAAACGATACCTACCTAGGCCATTTAAACCAGTTCGATATACATACAAACATGAGCGGCGCAGCCGTGGCAGTAAGTGCTGTCCGCTGGGAAGAACCTTTTGGCCTCACCAACATCGAAGCGATGTCATCGGGCGTACCCGTTGCAGGGTTTAACCGGGGCGCTTTTCCGGAATTAATAGATACAAACAGCGGAGTAGTTGCAGATCAAAGAAATGTGATATCACTTGTCAAAGCAATAACGCATGCTATACCACTTGAAAGCAATAAGGTTCGATTACACGCAGAAAAGTTTTCTTTGACAACAATGGTTAAGCAATACATTAACTATTTCGAGGAACTGATATGAGAGTACTATTAGTTGCCGGGCCATTTATTTCTCTTCGTGAACCTTTTAATGGTGGAACCGAAGCATTCATTGTTGCACATGCAAACCAACTGGTGCAAATGGGGCACACCGTTGATGTGATTGCAAAAGACACGGATGAAAGAAACCTGTTTAATGTAATTGAAAGTGTGTACGT
>NZ_AJLG01000196.1 GCF_000258495.1 Pedobacter agri PB92 | reverse complement strand
GTCTTTCGCGTTTAAAACAGCCACGGTAGATCCAGATAATAGTGTTGTAGATGCAGTGTCAATTGTTCTGCCTTTGATAATGTGTTGTGCTTTCACGTACGAAGAAAGAAAAATCAGAAAGCAGACTGAGAGTAGTAGTTTGTTCATGGAGCGAGTTTGGATTAGTTTTGGTCTCCGAATATAGAACTAATATGTTAGTTGTGTGTTATGCTTTAACCTTTTTTAACAAACGTCTCTAAATCATTACAATTTGCTCCAAAATCCGCTATTATTTCTGCAGCATGTACGATGAAAATGAGCAAATTGCAACTCAGAAGCAGTATAAAAGCTGAAGTTCAGTCTCTTTTAGCAGCAAATCAAAAATTACTATGGTGATTAATACGGATTTATTAGAAAAGCTATTGAGTTCGCTTCCAAGTGAAACAAAAAGAGGTGCTAAAATTAAGTAGCACCTCTTTTTGTTTATGGGTTTGTAGACCAGACTGAAGCATCCTTTATAAAAACCCTTCTGTTTAGTTTCAGTTGAGAAACAATGAGTTCAGCCAGATCTTCGGGCTGCATCACTTTATCTGGATTGCCATCTGTCAATTTCAAATCGATAGCCATATCTGTAGCGGTGGTACTAGGTGCCAAAGCAGTAACGCGAATATTATGTTTCCGCATTTCTTGCATTAAAGAAACCGACAAAGCATTAATCGCAGCTTTTGATGCCGAATAAGCACTGGTTACTGCTGCAGGACTAAATGCCGATGAGCTGGAAATATTGATAATATCTCCACTTTGCTTTTCAATCATTTCTGGCACCACCGCTCGGGTAACATAATAAGTTCCCAGTAAATTGGTTTGTATCACGTTTTGCCAGTCTGCTGGTTCCATTTCCAAAAACTTCGCAAATTTTCCTACGCCGGCATTATTTATCAAAATATCAATAAAGCCCAATTCAGACTGTACCGATTTAACCGCTTCGTTTACTGAATCGATGTTGCCTACATCCATTGTGGCTACTGCAATTTTAACATGATATTGTTTTAGGTCTGCAGCCAGTTCATCCAAACTGCTTTTGGTTCTTGCAACTAAACCAACATTTACACCTTCTTTAGCTAAAGCAATTGCAATCGCTTTCCCGATGCCTTTACCCGCACCGGTAATCAGTGCATTTTTTCCTGATATGTTTTCCATTTTAATTTTAATTTTTAATCATCACGTCATTGCGAGCACGAAGCAATCTTAATGCATTGGGATTAAAAGTAAAGCGATCACTTAAGATTGCTTCGTACCTCGCAATGACAAACCTTTCATTACAAATCGAACTTTATGCCTTGCGCCAATGGTAAAGTATTTGAATAATTTATCGTATTGGTCTGTCTTCTCATATAAGCTCTCCAGGCATCCGAGCCACTTTCCCTGCCGCCTCCTGTTTCCTTCTCTCCGCCAAAAGCACCACCAATCTCTGCTCCAGATGTACCAATGTTCACATTTGCAATTCCACAATCAGATCCTTTGGCTGATAAAAACTGCTCTGCTTCTCTTAAATTCAAGGTCATAATGGCTGATGATAAACCCTGCGGCACACCATTTTGTAAAGCGATCGCTTCATCCAGTGTTTTATATTTAATCAGGTATAAAATTGGGGCAAAGGTTTCGTGCTGTACAATTTTAAAATCATTTTGAACCTCGGCAATACAAGGTTTTACATAACAGCCGCTACTGTAATGATCGCCGGTCAATACACCACCTTCTACTACAAATTTCCCGCCTTCGGCTTTACATTTTTGTATCGAGTCGAGATAGGCATCAACGGCGTCGGTATCGATTAGCGGTCCTACATGATTATTTTGATCCAATGGATTACCAATGCGCAATTGATCGTAAGCTTTTACCAATTTCTCTTTAAAGGCATCATACACACTTTCGTGGATAATTAATCTTCTGGTTGTGGTACAGCGTTGTCCTGCAGTACCTACCGCACCGAAAACAGCACCGATTAAACTCATATCTAAATCTGCATGTTCAGAGATAATGATGGCATTATTTCCGCCTAGCTCCAATAAACTTTTGCCCAACCGTGCACCTACAGCAGCACCAACCTGCTTGCCCATACGGGTTGATCCCGTCGCCGAAATCAATGGCACACGACCATCGTTGGTCATTAATTCGCCAACGGATCTGTCGCCGATAATCAGGTTACAAACACCTTCAGCCACATCATTGGCTTTAAAGACTTTAGCAATAATATGTTGGCAGGCAATGGCTGTTAAAGGGGTCTTCTCCGAAGGTTTCCAGATGCAAACATTTCCGCAAACCAATGCCAATGCCGAGTTCCATGCCCAAACCGCCACAGGGAAATTAAATGCTGAAATGATTCCCACAATCCCCAGCGGATGCCACTGCTCATACATGCGATGGCTTGGCCGCTCGCTGTGCATGGTTAAGCCGTAAAGCTGCCGCGATAATCCCACCGCAAAGTCACAGATGTCGATCATCTCCTGCACTTCTCCAAAACCTTCCTGTAAACTCTTTCCCATCTCATAGGAAACCAAAGTGCCCAGGGCGTCTTTATTTTCCCTTAAAGCGTCGCCAAACTGACGAACAATCTCTCCTCTTTTTGGTGCCGGAACAGTTTTCCAGTCTGCAAATGCCGACTGGGCTTTCGCAATAATTGATTCATAATCTGCTGAAGTGGCTATTTTGCTTTCACCTATAAGCTTGCCATCAACCGGAGAAAAACTTTTCAACGTTTCTGCATTCGATTCGCCTCCCCAACTACTTCCAGTGCTGAAAGCGGCATTACTTTCTGCTATGCCAAGTGTGTTTAAAATGGATTGAATATCTGTATTCATATATCTAACGATTTACACAAAAAAACAAAAAATTACCATAAAGCAAGTTACATTTGACTCGATACTTTATCACAATTCTTAATATCTTGCTTTAAACGCAACTGACTTATTAAATTAGAAAACATGAATAAAAAATTTTTGGCTTGTAGTGCAATATTTGTTTCTCTATTTGTGGCAAATACGCTATCTGCTCAGGAAAAAGCTGTTGAAAAATCAGCAAAATTATCTGTTTATCGTGTAACCCCAGCGAAAATAAACGACCTGATGCATACCAAACTCGATGTATCTTTCGATTATGCAAAACGATATCTTTACGGCAAAGAGTGGGTGACGTTAAAGCCTCATTTTTATGCTACAGATTCATTAACGCTTGATGCTCAGGGCATGGATATTAAAACGGTTGCACTGGTTGGCCTAAAGGGAAATACACCTTTGAAATATGATTATCGCGATAACAAACTTTACATCACGTTAAATAAGAAGTATACCAATACCGAAAAATATACCGTATACATTGCGTACACTGCAAAGCCGGATGAATTGAAAGTTCAGGGAAGTGCAGCAATTACGGATGCTAAAGGTTTGTATTTCATCAACCCTGATGGTGCAGATAAAAATAAACCAATCCAGATCTGGACACAAGGTGAAACGGAATCTTCATCGGCCTGGTTCCCAACCATTGATAAGCCAGACCAAAAAACAACACAGGAAATCTCGATGACGGTTCAATCGAAATATACCACTTTATCTAACGGAAAATTGGTTAGTCAGAAACCAAACGCTAATGGCACAAGAACCGACACCTGGAAAATGGATCTACCGCACTCGCCTTATTTATTTATGATGGCAGTTGGCGATTTTAAAATCACAAAAGATACCTACAAAGGCAAAGAGGTTAACTACTATCTGGAGCCAAAATATGCACCTTTTGCCAAACAGATTTTCGGTAAAACGCCAACGATGATGAAATTCTACAGCGATGTTTTAGGCGTAGATTATCCATGGAATAAATATGCACAGGTTGTAGCAAGAGATTATGTTTCGGGTGCCATGGAAAACACAACCGCGACACTGCATGGTGAGCACATCCAAAAAACTGATCGTGAGTTATTGGATGGAAACGAAGAAGGTACGATTGCGCATGAACTTTTTCACCAATGGTTTGGCGATTATGTTACCGCAGAATCATGGTCTAACCTCACCATGAACGAATCTTTTGCCACTTTTGGCGAAATCATCTGGCATGGATATGATGAAGGGAAAGATGCGGAAGATAAATCACGTTATGAAAAATTACAATCCTATATCAGCTCTACAAAAAACGGGGAAAGCCCAATATTAGCTCGTTTTTACTATAATGATAAAGAGGATATGTTTGATAATGTGAGCTATGCTAAAGGATCGGTGATTTTATATGCAATGAAAAATCAAATGGGTGATGCTGCTTTCTATAAAGGTTTAAACAAATATCTGACCACCAACGCTTTCAAAAATGGCGAAACCCATCAGTTGCGTTTGGCTATGGAAGACATCACCGGAAAAGATTGGAGTCCCTATTTTAACCAGTGGTATTATGCAGGAGGCCACCCGATTTTAGCAGTTGATTATGGTTATGAGAATGGAAAGGCTACCATTAAAGTAAAACAAACACAGGATGCAGCCGTGCAAACCTTTACTTTGCCTGTTAAAGTCGTGATTTATGCGGGTGGGCAAAAGGTAACTAAAGAGATAGTGATCAACAGCCGTGAGCAAACTTTTTCTTTTGAGGTGAGTGCCAAACCAGATCTAATCGACTTTGATGCTGATAAAATCATTGTTGGCGAAATTAACGACAATAAGGTTGCAGAAAACTATTATTTCCAGTATAAAAATGCACCGACTTATGCCAATAGGATTGAAGCTCTGCAATTTATAATGCAAAGTAAAGCTAAAAGCGGCCAGCAGATTTTGTTGGGTGCTTTAAAAGATAAATCTGGAGATTTAAGGGCATTAAGTATTGAGGGTTTGAATTTAGAAGACGCTGAAGTTAAAGCTGTTGCATTACCGGTATTGTTGCAAATGGCTAAAACCGATAAAGATACTGAAGCGAGGGCTGCGGCAATTACTAAACTGGCCGAAACTGGCGACCAAACTTACAAGGCACTATTGCTGGACGGTGTGAAAGACAGATCTTACAGGGTAATTGCAGCATCGATTGCCGGTTTAACCAAAGTTGCACCGCAAGAAGGTATGACGGCGTTATCTTCATTGGATCAGGATACGAAAGACCATATTGCTTCTTCTATCGCTTCGTTGTACATCAGCGATCCAAAAGATGAGCATCAGGCATTTTATGAAAACATTATGGCCAATGGCGATCGCAACAAAATTTTCGCAGTGATTGGCCAATATTTTCAATATTTAAGGGCCAATACCAATCCTATAGTTACGGAAAAAGGCATCAATGGAATTAGTGCAGCTATTGAACGTTTGAAATTGCAAAATTACTTGAATAAACAGCTTTCAGGTGCTTATGAAGCAACCGCTCAGGCCAAAACACAGCAAGCTAAATCAGCAAGCGGCGAGGTGAAGTCAAACCTAAATAAACAAGCAGATATATTTAAAAAAGCTGCGGCAGAACTAGGTAAAGAATAACCGAAAGATCTTTTATCAAGATAAAAGCGCTACAGGTGTAAAAATCTGTAGCGCTTTTTTCTGCTCGGAATAGCAATAGCTAGGGAATCATCGAACTGCAGTTATCCTTCCTTCTGGTATCAATCAGATAAACAATTTGCCAACGATTATCCAATTTTGCCAGTTGAAAAGAATTCACACCACAATGGCTAAATTTTTCATCGATATAAAACTTGTAATCGGTCCACACCGTGGCAAGCGGTCCATCAATTAAAATCTTCGAAAATACAATTCGCTCATCAAATTTCTCTTTATGTGGCGAACCAATAAACTTTATAAAATCATCTAGTTGCTCAGTTCGAACAGATAATTTCTCATTTTTATTCACAATAGTTTGCATGATACAACTTTTTGCGAATGCTGATCTGCTAAGTGTACTATCTCCGGTTTTCATTCCGGTAAAAAGATGAGTAACTACCGTTTTAATTGCCTCCTCCTCATGCTGAGCCAGTAATTTTGTACTTAAAAAAATCAGGAAGAAAGCTAATATTGTCCAGTTTTTCATGACTTGTTGATTACCTTACTACAATAAATTTATATTATTTTTGTGAAAGAAGGGGAAAGGAACCGCGATGTTGATAAAATATTAGCTTAATTCACACATCTTAATCACTGCCGATAGGCTTTATTTTCAGCTATTTACGATTGTCTTAACAATTAATGTTAATAATTATTTATAAAAGCGATAATTAAAATCGGTAAAATTATAATGTGTTTTTCTGCTTAATGGCACGGTTCTTTAATAGTTATTAGATATGGAAGAAGAATTCTTTTTTGAATCCAACGAAGATGCACAACGCTCTGTAGAACGTTACGAAGAAATGCTCCGTAATCAGGATCAGTATTTTTTCGACGCTGGCGCTTTCGAATATATTGTAGATTTTTACATCGAAAAAAATGATCCGGTTAAAGCACTGCAGGTAGTTGATTTTGCCATCAGCCAGCATCCGTATGCCACTGTTTTTCTTATTAAACAAGCACATCTTTTCATTTTAACCAACAACAATGAACAGGCTTTTATCGCTTTGCAAAAAGCAGAGTTATTGGAGCCATCAGAACCAGATATTTATCTGTTGCGTGGTAATATTTTTCAAAATACCGAACGGTTTAGCGAAGCATTAGAAAATTATGATAAAGCTTTAGGTTTAGCTGAAAGTACAGATGAGATTCTTTTGCAAATGGCTTATGTGTACCAAAGCATGGGCGATTATGAAAGTGCGATTACCTATATCAAACTGAGTTTAGAACAAAACATGGAAAATCAGGACGGTTTGTACGAGCTGGCCTTTTGCTACGATGTTTTAGATAAACAGGAAGAAAGCATTAAGTTTTACCAGCAATACATTGATACTGATCCTTACTCTTACGCCGCTTGGTATAACTTGGGAAACAGTTTCCATAAACTTAATCTTTTTGAAAAGGCGATTGATGCTTATGATTATGCCATCTTAATCAAGGAGGATTTTAGTTCTGCTTATTTTAATAAAGGCAACGCTTTGGTTCAGCTGGATAAATATGATGAAGCTATTGAAGTTTATAAACAGACTTTTGAATATGAGCAACCCAATGCAGATACTTATTGTGCAATGGGTGAATGTTATGAGAAATTGGAAAAGATGGATGAAGCCCGTTCTTACTACAAAAAGTCAGTAAAAATGGATCCAAAAATGGCTGATGCTTGGTTTGGAATTGGCGTAACATTAAACCATGAAGAACGCTATTTTGAATCATTACATTTCTATAAAAAAGCAATCGATTTAGAAGCAGAAAACGCTGATTTCTGGTTTGCGATGGCTGATGCGTATTACAAATTGGGGCAGATTGAAGAGTCAATCGCTGCTTATGATAAAGTTCTGGAATATAATCCTTTAGATGTGGAAGCATGGCTGGATTTTAGTACCGTGTTGTACGAACAAGGAAAATTATTGGAAGCATCGGAAACGATGGCTGAAGCAATTAAAAATAATCCTGAAGCTGCAGAGCTATATTATCGCATGGTAGCCTATCTTTTTGCAATGGGCAATTATGCCGATGCATTGGGTTATTTGGAAACAGCTTTAACTACCGATCCGGATAAACATTATATTTTGTTTGAATATTTGCCGCAACTTCAGGATAACAGTGCCATTATCAGCGTAATAAGTCGATATATCAGGTAACAGTCTTGTGAGAAAAATTTAACAAATAAATCTCAAAATTTTTTTCACTTTTGTACGCATATGAATTACCCATTATTAAACGTTCCTGAACGTCCGGAAAAACCACGCCAAAAGGGCTATACAATGGTTATGGACAAGGGATTAAGCCTGCGCCAGGTAGAAGATTTTATTGAAGTTGCCGGCGTTTATACAGATATCGTAAAATTAGGTTGGGCTACATCACACGTTACGCCAAACCTTAAAGAGAAATTAGCTTTATATAAAAGTGCCGGGATTCCAACCTATTTTGGAGGAACATTATTCGAAGCATTTATCATCAGAAATCAGTTTTCAGATTATCAGCGTGTTTTGGATCAGTACGGGATGGAATATGCCGAAGTTTCTGATGGGTCGATCGAAATAGAACATGATAAAAAGTGTAATTATATTAGCGAATTATCTAAACAGGTAACTGTAATTTCCGAAGTGGGAAGTAAAGACGCTGCAAAAATTTTCGCTCCATACAAATGGATAAAATTAATGCAGGCCGAAATACAAGCAGGATCGTGGAAGGTAATTGCTGAAGCACGTGAAGGTGGAAATGTTGGAATTTATCGTGGAAGTGGCGAAGTACGTGAGGGATTAGTTGATGAAATTTTAACGCAAATTCCGGAGGAAACCATTATTTGGGAAGCGCCACAAAAAGAACAACAGGTTTGGTTCATCAAACTTATCGGATCAAACGTAAACCTGGGGAACATTGCGCCGGCCGAAGTGATTCCATTAGAAACTATTCGTTTGGGCTTACGTGGAGATACTTTCGATTATTTCCTGAATCAAACAAAATAAAATATATCGTTATTGCGAGCCACGAAGCAATCTTACAATGTTAGTTGATTTACTACCGCTGTAAGATTGCTTTATGCTTTATAAAGAATCCTTGTACATATGAAAACATACGGTCTAATCGG
>NZ_AJLG01000195.1 GCF_000258495.1 Pedobacter agri PB92 | reverse complement strand
ACGTACACACTGTTTAATTTGTGCTAAATGAACAGTTAATTTATCTAAATAGCCTACATCTTTGTGACTGTATGATATAAATGCTTTCATATTTGTTTATTTTAATTCATCTCTTCACTTTTCTCCAGCTCACTCACAATCTCTCTGAAACTTGCCAATCCTGCCTCAATATTATCAATAATCTCCAATGCCAAAACATCAGGATCCGGCAAGTTATCCAAATCTGTTAAGCTTTGGTCTTTTACCCAAAAGATATCCAGACTGGTTTTATCTCTTGCAATAATTTCATCATAGCTGTATTTTCTCCAGCGACCGTCTGGGTTTTCTTCACTCCAGGTTTCCTTACGTTTATTAATGTTGGAAGAATTGTAGCATTCTACAAAATCGGATAAATCAGATTCTGCCAACGGCTTTTTCTTTAGGGTGTGATGAACGTTGGTTCTGTAATCATAAAACCAAACTTCTTTGGTCCACGCCTCTTTATTGGCGGGTTTGTTATTGAAGAACAAAACATTTGCTTTTACACCATTGGCGTAGAAAATACCTGTCGGCAAGCGTAGAATCGTATGTAGTTCTGTTGTTTTTAAAAGTTGCTTTCTGATTTCCTCTCCGGCACCACCTTCAAACAAAACATTGTCTGGCAACACCACTGCCGCTTGTCCATCAATCTTCATTAAGGATTTAATGTGCTGTAAAAAGTTTAGCTGTTTGTTACTCGTCGTTTCCCAGAAATCCTGACGGTTGTAGCTGATATCTTCTTTCTCGATATCCCCATCTTCATTAGTAACCGTCATTCCGCTTTTTTTACCGAACGGAGGGTTGGCTAAAATATAATCGTAGGTCTGGCTTTCTGCAGCTATCAGTGCGTCGTTTGATTTTACCAATGGTTCAGCATCTATCTCACCGATACCGTGAAGATATAAATTCATCAGACACATTCTACGCGTGCTGGCGACAATTTCATTGCCGTGAAAAGTACTGTTCTTTAAGAACATCTTTTCATCTTTGTCTAATTTATTGTTTTCGGTAAGCCAATCGTAGGCTGCCAAAAAGAAACCACCAGAACCACAAGCTGGGTCGATTACGGTTTTCATCGGTTTAGGCTGTACACAAGCTACCATGGCTCTGATTAATGCTCTTGGTGTAAAGTATTGACCTGCTCCCGATTTGGTATCTTCCGCATTCTTTTCCAGCAAGCCTTCGTAGATGGTTCCTTTTACATCAGCACCCATCAAACTCCAATCTTCTTTGCCAATCATGGTGATGATGCGTTGCAGGTTGGATGGGTCTTGTATTTTGTTTTGGCTCTTCACATAGATTTGCCCCAACATCCCTTTTTCTGTACCTAACGAACGCAATGCCTGAATGTAAAAAGACTCCAGTTCGGCACCGTTTTTTGATGTTAGATTCTCCCACGAACAAACTTCTGCTCCTTCCACTTCTTTGCCTTCTACATCTTTCAGTCTTGGCAATTTCAGTTTTCTATTGTAGGGTGGTTTATTTAATTCATCCACCATTTTAAGAAATAGCAGATAGGTGATTTGTTCCAAATAATCTCCATACCCAACTCCATCGTGGCGCATTACATTTGCCAGATTCCATATTTTTGATACTATTGCTGCTTCTGTCATTTTACTTTTTCTTTTTTGGGAAAGGAACTACCGCTCCATAACCTATTGGTACTATTTCATTTTTACGCATCCACTCAATTGCCTTGAAAAAGCGTTCTATTGCAATCTTCAACTTTCGTTCTGACCAGTTTTCTCTTGATTCATAAACGATTTCTTCATCTGATGGATTTGCATTTCCATTAAGAATTAAATTGTTCCATCCTGCGTATGTGGTGGCGATAATTTCTGAAACCTCTAAATCGAACTTTAGAAACAAAGCAATTAAATTATCCAACTGCCTGTTCTTTTCATCTGAAAGTGCAGATTGAAATTTATCAATGACTTTACCAGAATTACTGGCCGATGAATAAGAATAGCCGATTGGTTTCTTTACGATATTGAAAAAACCTGCTTTCTTAGCACGAGATTCTACGCTCTTCAAGTGCGGATAATCATCGGGACCTGCTGCATCTTTTACAGGCTGTCTGCCTAATGGAATCTGTAAATGGTATTCAACTAAATGCGCAATCTTCTCACATTTGATATGACTTAAGTTATCTATTGATGTGGAATTTTCTTCGTGAATCTTAATCACTTTAGCTATTAAACCTGCGTGAATGTCTGCCGATATTTTTGCAACCGGAGTTTCTACTTTAGCCACAACTAAAGGTTCAGCCACTTTCTTTTTACTTGGCTTAGCTGCTGCTTTGTTCTGCTCCGCTTTTATCCGCTCCAGCAATACACTTGCAGGTTCATAATCTGCAGCTTGTTTACATTCTGCCAATTCCTTTGCGGTTAATAAATTACCTTCAAATGCTTTTTTAAGAATGCTTTGGCGCAAGGCTTCTGCTTTTTCTAAACTTTCTTTGATGTTTTGTTCGATAGAATCACAAACGGATAGCTTAGTTTCTATGTCAAGAACAATCTTTCTTTGTTGGCTATCATCTAAAGGATAACGTATGACTAAATCTCTTACCTTTTGAATGCCAAAAGCCGCTTGCGTTGTAGCTTTTTTTCCAGAATTAAATTGCTGTTCAATATTTGAGGATTTAAAATAATAATAGAGATAATTAGAATTTATTTTTCTTGGTTGTATCAAAACAACATTTGCTGAAAGCGTATAATTTTGAGGCAAGTGGACTTTTACCGGATTTCCTATCGTTCCTATTTTGCCTATTATAAAATCATTTTCTAAAATAGTATAACGGTTTAAATGTTCCTGCAAGACGTTCTTTGATACTAACCTTGCTTTAGAAAGTTCAAGCTTATTGCCAACAATATCTTTTATACTTACATAAGGAATTCCATTAGCATCAACGGGTGGCGTTCTATGACTTGGTTGAGGGTCAATTGCATTACCCAATTCTTTAAACTTTACTTCTACAAATTCCCCCTCAAAAGCCTTTTTCAAAACCGCTTGACTGTAGATTTTTAATTGCTGCTGTGCTTTTTTTAAATCGGCAACACCGGCATCTAAACTGCTAAATAAACTTTCTAATTTTTTAACAATGGCTCGTTGTTCGGGAAGGGGCGCAAGAGGAAAGTCAATATCTCTTAGAGACCCAAGTGGAATAAATTTCTGAGTTGTTCCTTTTAGTAACTGTCTCTTATCCAATTGATTTAGGAAAAGTGGCGAATCCAAGAAATATTTAAAGAGTAACGACTCTACGATATTGATTTTATTTTTAAATAAACCAATATTTTTAATCGAAAATCTGGGTTCTTCTTTAACAACAACTGGATTACCAATTGTACCTATCATTGCAAATAAAATATCCCCAATATCAACCTTTGACCTTTGATTGATAAGATTCATATCAATCTCTGAAATGAATTTAGTGTTTGAAAAATCTATATTGCCCTTAATAAGGTTTTTTGAAGTAATTAGTGGAAAACCTCCATCATTTATATACCTTGGAGTATCGTGAGTGCCATCCCTAACATCTAATAAATCACATGATTTACATTCTATCCAATCTTCTCTCATTATGTAAGCAACCGTTCTTTGATTTTAGTAAATATTTTGACCATTTATGATAATTTACGTCTATCCATCTCTGACATATAATACTCATAAGCACTTCCAGTAATGAAAAATGTAAGGAACAAGTAGTTGAGCAAGAAATAATTGAGAGCAATTCTATACCCAATAATTGCTGTATTTTTGAAGGTTAGACACATATCTATGTCTGACCATTTTAGGCTGAAAGTTTTGATTTCAATATCTCTAACCGAGATGTTGAAGATATAAGTCAAACTACACAAAACAATTACTAGAATTGACAAAACAACCAAATAGCTTGTGATTGAAATAAATCTTTTGAAGAAATTCTTTTTTTGTTTTAATCTTGCAATCTCTGTTTCTGTTATACTTATTGTCTCAAATTTTGTATTCTCGAATTTATCAAATATGCTAACGAGTAATGACATAAATAGAGAAACAGAAATTGAAAATGCAGACATCACATATCCAATTATATCTTTAGATATGCCCTTTGTTAGTTTTAAAAGTATTACTGAACTAATTATGAGTATAATCCATTGAATATTGCTAAAATATAATTTAGGCTTTTCGTCAATTCCATTAATATTAATGGATTGCCATTCCTGACCACCTTTAATTAATGGTTTTATTAAGTTTTTAACGCTCTTGTATTGCATTTTCTATATAGATTTCAGGCTTAACAGTTTCCAATAATGCAAAACAATAATTTTTTATTCTTTCGAAATCACTATCATCACCATTTATTGGTATGTATTTTGACAATAGGATGCTTGGCTGTATTTCAAATGATGAACCTAAATCAAAAGGAGATGTTTTATTTGTTGATGTGTCTCTTAATGTGCCAGTCTTTCTTAAAAACTGTCCTAAATTCATTACTCTCGTAAAAAAAGTTTGTTGAAGCGGCTCGATTGTTTGTTCAAATTCTTCAACAGATAAATCATCGTTAGTGGGCGTTATTTTAACTGTTACTTTGTAATTTCTTGTTGTTTGTATACTTGTATTTTCTAATAAAGTTTCCCCTGGCATGTCAGTAGTAAATGTTAATCCGCTAACTGTTGCATTCGTTTTAAAATCTTCTATTATTGAAATTGGGACAAATCTTTTAATAGCAGGTTGATTAAATGTTCCTTGAAAAGAAAAGAAGTTTTGCCAAAATTTCTTCATCACACTGTCTATTGAATCATCAGAATAGGATTGTATAAATAGTGTCGATTTGTTTGATTGTAAAGGACAGTAAAGAAGAAAGTAAAAATCTTCTGTAATCGCATCTCTCTCATTAACATCTGATTTATTTGATTTGTCGATTGTAGATGTCTTATTTCTTTTCCTGCCATAGCTCCCACCTTCCACTTTTCCTTCGATAATAAATTGTTGGCTGTGAAGTGCAATGTTAGCGTTTACATCAGAATCTTCAATATCAGCTTGATTTGCTGTCATGCATTTCTTACTGGTTGTATCGGAATACATTTCTGGTGTATCCAATGCAGAGATGAATGCCCTAAAAACCTCAGTAATTATAAAACTATCTGTTAACTCATTTTGATTTGCTTCACTTATTATATTTCTAAAAAGCCATCTGTTAGAGTTTTCTATTGCTGTATTCGATGGTTTTAATTGAATTGTGTAAGCTGTTAATTTAGGATCGTGAGCCATTATATTTTATCTTTGATATTTAAAAAGTTTGCCAAACTTAAGTGTATTATATTTAAAACAATATTGAGTTATTTCTCTAAAACTTTTTCTATGCAGCTAATGCTTCATTTAATTCATTAATAATACTATCCATTTCGTTACCAAATAATTGGTACATCTTTCCTCTTCCGCCTTTGCTGTCAAAAGGGTTGTAATCTAAATCATCCAGCTCAATATGGTAAGAACTTACAATGTGGTCTTTTATCATTCGTAGCCATTCCATTTGTTCGGTGCTGAAGCGGTTGTGCTGTCCGGCATTTTGTGCAAATATCCAACGCTTAAAATTCTCGTCAATGGTTTTATCAAAAGGTTTCAGTTCTTCATCTATGCCACACACTTTTCTAATCAAAGAAACCAATGCCGTCAGTTCATCTTTCGGGCAATCGCTTTTCACTTCTTCTATCCCCGCGTAAGCATTCCAAACGTGAACCGGAGCCAACTGCGGTTTTTCCAGTTTCAGTTTATCCATTACTTCTTTTATCATTTTAAAAGTAATGTTACGGCGGTTGTAAGGCTGGTCGTAGAAAATACTCAGCGCCTGTATCTCATCTTTATTGGCTTTCAGGTATTCGCTGAAATCGTTAATCAGGGCTTTGGCTTTGTCCACCGATTCTGTGTCCCATTCTGCTTTGGTCACTTCATCCAGATTAATATGGTCAATAATCTGGTCGTGCTGTTTGCGCACATTATCAATATGGTCGTTCAGTTTGCCGTTAAAAGTGAGTGATGCGGTTCTCATCAAGGCTTCCTGCGCTTCTGCTCTGGCTTCTGCTTCTTTGGCAGGCGTACGTTCATCAACCGGGATTTGCGCAATAATGGCATTTGCTTTATCCGCAATAACATCGGCATCAAAAGCCTCAATTAATTCACGGGTCATCTGCTTTAGACTTTTCCCTTTTGCCAGTTCCTGTATCTTCTCCTTTTCGGCATCGGTCAGTTGTTTTTCCAGACGGATAAGACGGTTTGCCAATGAAAGATACACGTCTTCTTCCTGCACACCCATTGTTACGGCCTGCAACAAATCTTTTAAGGGAATAGTTGGCTGTCGCTCCAACGGTCGGCTATCGGTCTTTTTAGATTTGGTGGCACCTACTGCATCTACAATCACGAAGTGGGTTTTAGCATCGGCAGTTTTGGTCACCAGTTTTAATTTATCAGCAGGAATGGTACGGGTACCTCGTCCTTTCATCTGTTCAAAATAATTGATGCTTCTCACGTCACGCATAAACAGCAACACCTCCAGAGGTTTCACATCAGTTCCGGTTGCAATCATATCAACCGTTACAGCAATACGCGGATAGTAGTCGTTTCTAAAACGGTTCAGCACCGATTTCGGGTCTTCTTCTATTTTATAGGTTACCTTTTTGCAGAAGTCATTGCCTTCGTCAAATACTTCTCTAATGATGTTGATGATGTCATCAGCGTGGCTGTCGGTTTTGGCAAAGACCAAAGTTTTAGGCACTTCATACTCGCCGTTTTCATCAAAACGATTCGGGAAAATATCCTTTCTCAACGCATCTCTATAAGCCGTAATAATCGTTCGGATTTGGCTGATATTGACTACTTTTTTATCTAAATCATTTCGCAGATAAGCAGTATCTTCATCTTCCTGTTGCCATCTTTTGGCTCTGGAAAGCTTATCTCTTCTGTCTACAAACCAACCTTTTTCTATCAAGGCACCTTTGGTAGAAATATCGGTTTCGATTAAATAAACATCGTAAGGAACGTTCACACCATCAATCACCGATTCTTCGTATGTATATTGGCTGACTACATTTTCATTAAAGAAACCAAAAGTTCTTTTATCAGGCGTTGCAGTTAAGCCCACTAAAAAAGCATCGTAATAATCTAACACCTGTTTCCAAAGGTTATAAATAGAACGGTGACATTCATCAATAATAATAAAATCAAACTGCTCAATGGGAACTTTTGAATTGTAGGCAACCGGAATGGCATCTTTTTTTGCCAACTGTTTTTCTATCCACGATGAATTTTCATTGGGGTTGATTACATCTTCATCCTCCTCCATTTCTTCGCCCTGCAAAATAGAATACATCCGCTGAATAGTAGAAATACACACCTGACTTTCATCGGCGATATAGCTCGACGTCAATCTTTGTACGTTATACAACTCTGTAAACTTGCGGTTATCATCCTGTGGCTGAAAAGCTCTGAACTCCTGCTCGGCTTGCTCTCCTAAGTTTTTGGTATCGACTAAAAACAGGATCGTTTAGCCTTTGCAAATTTCAGTAAGCGGTAAATAAAAGTGGCGGCAGTAAAGGTTTTTCCGGCACCCGTCGCCATTTGAATTAATGCTTTTGGTCGGTTGCCTTTAAAAGATTTCTCCAAATTATTAATGGCAATAATCTGCGCCGGACGCAAATTTGTTTCATCCAATACGGGATAATCAGCAAACCTTCCTCTTAAACTCTTATCTCTCTTTGACCATTCCAATAAAGTCTCCGGCTTATGAAAACTGAAAACATTTCTGCCCCGAGGCTTTGGGTCGGTATAATCGGTAAAACGGGTAACAACGCCCGTGCTTTCATAAATGTATTTTAATCCTTCTGTATTTTTGAAAAACTTCAGGTCAGCCGTTGCATATTCTTTTGACTGCTCTTCAACAACGGTAAGCCGATGTCCTTCATCTTCCTTTTTGGCTTCTATCAATCCCAAAGGTTTTTGATTGACAAACAGAACATAATCTGCAGGACCGACACTGGTTTGGTATTCACGAATAGCCACACCCACTCCAACACTGAAATCAATATTATTCTTTGATTGTACGTGCCAGCCAGCCTGTTGCAGCATTGCATCAATTTTATCACGGGCTTGTTGTTCAGGGTTTTGGTTGAGTTCGCTAATCATTTCGGGCTAATGAATTTGATTCTCGCAAGATAATGAATTAATTATTGGCTGCAAATTGTGAACATTTGAACGGAATAAAATAATAATTGTCCCCAAGTATTGGAGCAATTATATACCCTGATCTTAAAAAATTTTAATCTAACTCGTGTGGCAAGGATTTGAACATGTTTTACAGCCGTTAATTTTTTTGTACGGATGTTTTTGCATTGCCGCGGTAACAGCTGATGAACAAGAACTATAGTAACCTAGATCATCATAATTCTGTGTTGGATAATAAATACATCCATTTTCGTGCACCTTATAATCACCATTTGATTGTTGATTTAAATTTAATCTGTCATTGCTCATGTTTTCTGATTTTAATGATTCAATAATCAAACTTCAAAAACTAAAACTAAATTTCTTTACGGGTTCCCGTAGACCATATATCTAACCGAATTAAAGTTCATAACTACTCAATCATCCACTCGAAATTTATTCATTCACTCTCTCATTTGATCATTCAATC
>NZ_AJLG01000194.1 GCF_000258495.1 Pedobacter agri PB92 | reverse complement strand
TGCACCTACACCAGCGCCAGAGCCAGAACCTGAAATTCCTGTTGTCGGTTTAGATGATGATAAAAATGATGAATCGATGGAGGAACAATTGAAAAAATCTAAAGAACGTATTTTACGTTTAAAAGATTTGAGCATGAAATTGCGTACCACCAATGGTTTACAGGAATTGGAAAATGAGCCGGCTTATAAACGCAAGCAAATGCAGTTGCAACAGGTTCAGCATTCTTCTGAATCACAAGTAAGTCGTTTCACATTAAGTAATGACCAGGATGGCGGTACAGAAATCAGACCAAACAATTCATTCTTACACGATAATGTTGACTAGATCAAACCAAATATAATTATAAAGCCTCGATTAATCCTCGGGGCTTTTTTTGGCATAAATTTAAATTGTTAAAAAATCTTAATTTACAGCCAGCAGATTAATGTGGTTGATTTTAAGACGAATAAACCGTAAATTCGCAAAAATTTATTATAAAAAAACACATAATACATTGGATATATTTGATAAGATAGCAAAGCACATGGGGCCACTTGGTCAACACCAGAAATGGTCTCATGGGTATTTCTCATTTCCAAAATTAGAGGGAGAAATTGCACCACACATGCAATTTAAAGGAAAAGAGCATTTGGTTTGGAGCTTAAATAACTATTTAGGCCTGGCCAACCACCCAGAAGTAAGAAAAGCAGATGCTGATGCTGCTGCCGAATTTGGTATGGCTTACCCAATGGGTGCCCGTATGATGAGCGGTAACTCAAAATATCATGAACAACTGGAGCAGGAACTTGCCGAGTTTGTAGGTAAGCCAGATGCTTTTTTGTTAAACTACGGTTACCAGGGAATGGTTTCCATCATCGATACTTTGGTAGATCGGAATGATGTAATCGTTTATGATGCTGAATCTCACGCTTGTATTATCGATGGATTACGTTTGCATATGGGTAAACGTTTTGTTTACAAACACAATGATATCGAAAGTGCCCGTAAACAACTGGAGCGTGCTACCAAATTAACCAATGAATCTGGCGGTGGTATCTTATTAATTACCGAAGGCGTTTTCGGTATGAGTGGTGCACAAGGCAAGCTTAAAGAAATTGTAGATCTGAAGAAAGACTTCGATTTCCGTATTTTGGTTGATGATGCACATGGTTTTGGAACAATGGGTAAAACTGGTGCCGGAACACATGAGGCGCAGGATTGTATTGAAGGTATTGATGTTTACTTTGGTACATTCGCTAAATCAATGGCTGGCATTGGCGCCTTCGTAGCTTCTACAGAAGAGATCACTAATTTCTTAAGGTACAACATGCGTTCGCAAACCTTCGCTAAAGCATTGCCTATGCCAATGGTGAAAGGATTGATCAAACGTTTAGAATTGTTGAAAAGCAAGCCTGAGCTTAAAGATAAACTTTGGGAAATTGCGATGACACTTCAAAAAGGCTTGCGTGAACGCGGCTTTGATTTGGGGGTGACGGATTCAGTTGTTACACCTGTATTTTTAAAGGGAGAGTTAACAGATGCTACCGCTATTACTTTCGACTTACGCCAGAACTATGGTATTTTTTGTTCGATTGTGGTTTACCCTGTTATTCCAAAAGGAATGATAGAATTGCGTTTAATTCCTACGGCTGTTCATACACTGGAAGATGTACAACGTACATTAGATGCATTCAGTGAAGTATCTGAAAAGCTTGAAAATGGCTATTATAAGGAGAATCAGTTCGCCATTGTATAAAAGATCAGCATTAATTTTTTTTTAAGCCCTTTAAACTCGTTTAAAGGGCTTTTTTATTTTGGAATGATCGTAAGTTGCTGTTTTATAGTGTTTTAATTAGTGTGTGGTAATTGTAGCTGTTCATAAATCGTTTAATTGTGGAAAAAAACGCTTTTAAAGGTATTTTTTTATGCGGCTAAAAATTTTTTTTATACAACAAACAGTTTAAATTAGAGTTAGATAATTAAAACTCAAACCTTTAAAATTATAGGAGTACTAAAAAATGAAAAAATTTGAAGAAGTAAAAAGTTTAGTTGCAGCTTTGGAAGCTGATGCAGACAAGTTTTATAACAAAGGCAACAGCGCTGCTGGAACCAGAGTACGTAAAGGCATGCAGGATTTAAAAAACTTAGCTCAAGCCATTCGTTTAGAAGTGCAGGATACGAAAAACAAAGCTTAAACCTAAAGATATTTATAACAGGAAAGTCCCGATACGCATCGGGACTTTTTTGTTAATAGGATAAATTTGTAATCATCACTTCTTTCCGACTGCTCATAACGGACCAACTTACCATTATGAAAATAGTAGAAGGAAAAATAAGGTGCATTAATGGAATCAAAAGTTCTTCTTGAAACGCGATAGATCTTATTTCCATCAGCTGAAGCTGAAACCAGTTCCGCTGTTTTCTTCGATTGCTTAAAGGTTCTCTCCGTTGTTCCGATGGGAACAATTGCAGAACTTTGCAGCCTGGCATGATACCTGCCAGAGTTATATAAATAACTTTTCCGTGATGTTTAATTTGTGTGTACTGATCGCGATTCAATAATGGGGCCTGCATAATGGTCGTTATTTCATTCCCATTTTGATATTGGTGATAAAGAAACCTTCAAATTTGTAATCTATTGATTTTTATGGTTTTGAAATTTGTAATTTTTCAATTGCCCAAAAAAAACAGGTTAATCCAGATGCTTTATGTAGCAAAAGATTAACCTGTTTTTGATCGGAAAGGAAACCGAATATTTTTTAGCGCAGTTTATGCCGGCTGACTAAGTTTTTCCAATTCTAGCGCAATAGCTTGCTCTAAGGACGATGAGGCTTTAGCCAACGGTAAACGCACTGTATCTCCGCATATACCCAATTGTTTTAAGGCAGCCTTTATTCCTGCCGGGTTGCCTTCTGCAAAAGCCAGGCGGGTAAATTCCACTAAACTTAAGTGTGCGGGTGTAGCACCTTTAAAATCGCCAGCCATGCACAACCTTACCATATCCGAAAACTGTTTTGGCAATGCATTTCCGATGACAGAAATAATGCCTGATGCGCCCAAAGCCATCATCGGTAGGGTAACAGGATCATCTCCGGAAATCAATAGAAAGTCTTCAGGTTTATCCCTCATAATTTGATTGAACTGATCAAAACTTCCAGAGGCTTCCTTGGTTGCGATAATATTTTTGAAGTCATGGGCTAGCCTGCAAGTCGTTTCAGGGCTCATGTTGCTCATTGTTCGTCCAGGAACGTTATACAACATCAAATCCAAAGGAGAAATCTCCGCCAGGTATTTGTAGTGTTGGTAAATTCCCTCTTGTGTGGGTTTGTTATAGTAGGGGCTGACCGATAGAATTGCACTGTAACCGTTTGTATCGAAGCTTTTCATTTCCTCGGCAACGGCTAGGGTATTGTTTCCGCCAATTCCTGCAACAAGTGGCAATCGGTTATCATTAACTTCAGCGGTATAGGCCCACACCTTCTTCTTCTCTTCCTTAGTCATTGTAGCGGTTTCGCCGGTTGTTCCTAAAGAAATGAGGTAATCAATTCCTCCTTCCACCAAATGATTAATCAGGTTTTTTAAACCGTTATAATCAACTGATCCATCTGTGTTAAAGGGTGTAACTAATGCTACCCCCGTACCCTGAAATTTGTTCATTATATATTGTAATTATTGAATTTTGATTATAGATTGAGGGATGTTCAATCGTTTTTACCCGTTCTATAATTTTTATTTTATCATTGCTAAAAGTTCTGTATCACTAATAATTGGAATATTTAACTTTGTAGCCTTCTCTAGTTTTGAAGGGCCCATGTTATCTCCGGCAACGAGGAAGTTTAATTTAGCAGAAATGCTACTTAATATTTTTCCACCATTGGCTTCAATAAGATCTTTCAACTCATCGCGACTGTATTGCTCAAAAACGCCCGAAATTACGAATGTTTTTCCAATAAGTGTATCGCTATCAAGTGTAATTACCTTTTCTTCAATTTCAAAAGCTAATCCCGCTAATTTTAATAATTCTATCTGCCTTAAATGCTCAGGATTTGAGAAATATTCAACAATACTTTCGGCAATACGCTGCCCAATCTCATCAATGGCTATCAATTCCTCTACAGTTGCCGTAGAAAGTTTATCTATATTTTTAACACCAGCAGCTAACTTCTTCGCAACTGTTTCGCCAACATATCGAATGCCTAATCCAAAAAGAACTTTTTCAAACGGCATTTCTTTTGATTTTTCAATTCCAGCAAGCATGTTTTCAATAGAACGTGCTCCGAATCTTTCAATCTCTTTTAACTGATCAGCTTTCTGAAACAAGGTGTATACATCACTAATGTGATTAATCAGGCCTCTTTTGTAAAAAGTTTCAATGGTTTCATCACCCAAACCATCAATATTCATTGCTTTTCGACTAATGAAATGCTGAATCTTACCTACAATTTGCGGCGGACAACCCTCATCATTCGGGCAATAGTGTACTGCTTCTCCTTCTTTTCTAATCAGTTCGGTTCCACATTCCGGACAATTGTGCAGGTAATGCACTTTAACTGATCCAGCTAGCCGCTTCTCTAAATTCACTTTGATGATTTTCGGAATGATTTCTCCGCCTTTTTCTACAAAAACTGTATCTCCTTCATGCAAATCCAACCGCTCGATTTCGTTGGCATTATGAAGGGTGGCTCTCTTTACTGTTGTGCCTGCAAGTAACACCGGCTTTAAATTGGCAACAGGCGTAACTGCACCTGTTCGACCGACCTGATAGGTAACTTTATCTAAGACCGTTTCAACCTCTGCCGCCTTATATTTATAGGAAATTGCCCAACGTGGAGATTTGGCTGTAAAACCGAGCTCCTGTTGTTGCGCATAGCTATTTACTTTAATTACGATACCATCGATATCGTAGCTTAGTTTGAATCGTTCCGTTTCCCAATGGTGGATAAATGCCAGTACATCATCGATATTATTTACCAAACGGTTATGCTCGCAAACGTGGAAGCCCCAATCTTTAACAGCATTCAAACTGTCCCAGTGATTTTTAAATTCATTTTTATCTGTGTATAAAAAATAGATAAAGCCATCCAGAGGGCGTTTCGCCACTTCCTTGCTGTCTTGCATTTTTATTGTTCCTGAAGCAAAGTTCCGTGGATTGGCATAGGGAATTTCGCCCAGTTCTTCGCGGGCAGCATTTAAGCGAAGAAATGCTGCTTTATGCATAAAAATTTCACCGCGTATCTCGAAGTGTTCGGGTGCTTTTTCGGTTTTAATCTGGTGCGGAATAGTATGAATAGTTTTAACGTTATTGGTTACATCATCACCTTTGGTACCATCACCGCGGGTTACTGCTCTAACTAATTTTCCATTTTCGTAAGTTAAGCTGATGGATAATCCGTCAAATTTTAACTCGCACACGTACTGAAAATTATCACCAATGGCTTTGCGGATACGCTCATCAAAGTCACGAAGGTCTTGCTCGTTATAAGTGTTACCCAACGAAAGCATCGGGTATTTGTGCTGAACGGTAATAAAGTTTTTGGTAATGTCGCCACCAACACGTTGGGTTGGAGAATTTGGGTCGGCAAAATCCGGATTGGCTTTTTCTAGGTCGGCTAAATGCTTTAACTTTTTATCAAATTCATAATCGCCAATGGTTGGCATCGCCAAAACATAATAATTATAATTATGCTGGTTCAGCTCGGCAACCAGCGCATCCATTTCTTCTCTTATTGCAAATAGCGACATAAGAGCAAATATAAATTGATTTTAATGGTTTAGAAATAGAAGGATACTTTTTTACCTGTTAAAAATTTTAAATCGGTAAAATGGAATTATTCAATGCCTAATGCACTATCCGTATTTAATAAGTTCAAAAACGCTATAAACCAATGTAATTTGAAAGTTCAACTTTCAGATTGCATGGTTTCCAGTTTTTATTTGTAGAATAGTTATCTTCTTTAAAATCTAACGGCATAACTATTTTACCATCTTTCCCTCAATTTCTTCGAAAATTTCCATAAAATCTTTCTCTAATACAGTTTTAAAAATCGATAACTCAAATGTTAGCGCCTCTAATTGTTTTTCACTTAAAGTCTCGGGCCAGAGCCGCATGCATATTCTATTAAGTGCATAACTGATGTTTTCCAGTTTTTGATAACTCAACAGGTATTTACTGCTGATAAATCCATCAAGAAATTTAAAGAAAACTGATTGGTTTTTTAATCCTGAACGGGCCAGGAAATCATTTAAGGAAGTTTTCTCAACCGCAACCAGTTTTTCATAAAAATGATTAACCTGAATCAGGTTATGTTCGATAAGTAAATGGTCTAGTAAGAGCTCAAGGCCTATGTGTGCCAAAAAGGAAGGACGTACTGAAGTCGCTTCAACAACAGGCTTAATCAACTGTTTGAGCTGTGTTGTTTTTTCCAAAAAAAAGGTCGAGGAGTGAAATATTAAGTCTACCTGTAAATGTCTTTTCCAACCTTTTAGCAAGGCTTCCTCATCAGGGTTTCCAAGGAATAAAAATTCATTTTTTTGAGGATATAAATTTGCCTCTTTGGATGCGTTTTTAATCAGATCTGGTAATACGGTTCCCATTACCACATTGGCATCATCATTTGATCTATCAAAGTAGTAATGCGATAGGAAGTTCATGGTCACAAGTTAATGTTTTCTTTGATGTTGAAGAACTTAAACTAAGTGATATTCAGCGTAGAAATCGTATTGTTTTGTAAACTAATAAATTATAAATTTAATTTCCCTAATAAATCATCATGGCTAATTCGAAAACTTACAGGATACTGTCTTTAGATGGAGGTGGATCCTGGGCGCTCATTCAAGTAAAATGTTTACGTAAACTCTTTGCCGAAACTTTTAATAATCCTGACCCCACCGGGCATGAGGTGTTATCGAAATTTGATTTGGTAGCCGCCAATAGTGGTGGAAGTTTGGTAGCTGCGGCAATGGCTGAAAATTTGCGTTTATCTGAAATTGAGCAGATCTTTGGCGATGAAAAACTAAGAAGCAAGGTTTTTTCAAGATTAAGTTTCTGGGAGAAAAGTTTACTCTCAAGTGCAGCAAGGTTATTTAAAATAGGAGCAAAGTATGCCACTAAAAGAAAACATCAGGCTTTAAAAGAAATATTGCCCAAAATCTCTCAAATTGATTTAATGCATATACCAAAGCATGTTTCGATAGGGGGTGATGTTAAAACACAGTTTCTAATCATTGGATATGACTATTATCGCAACCGGGCGGAGTTATTCAGAACTGATTGTGACAGTTTGGCTTCAACATCGGTAATTGAACGTAAATTGAAAAAATTGCCAGCTGCTGTACAAAGCTCATCCGATTGTTTGGTAAGTTTGGTAGATGCGATTCATGCTTCGAGCACAGCTCCAGTGAATTATTTCAATGAGCCGGCTACCTTTAAGGTAAACAACAAATTAAAATATTATTGGGACGGAGGCGTAACCGGTAACAACAACCCGGTTCTGGCAGCGGTTACCGAAGCCATTTGCAACCGCGAACAATACCAAATTGAACATATCCAGGTTTTGTCTATTGGTACAGGCACAGTTTCGCAATTGCAATTTGATGAGGAAATACCAGTAAAACATCAGGAACTTAAAGCAAAACATGAGGAACCTGGTTTGATAAAAGATATTCAGAAAATGGGAACCAGTATATTAAATGACCCACCAGATACCGCGGCATTTGTAGCTTATATGATTTTAAATTCATCTATGCCCGCCAAACCAGTTGATTTTATCAGGATGAACCCTGTTTTACGCCCGATGATGATTAATGATGCGAGCGGTAAACATTGGGATTTACCTCCCGGCATTAATAACGAGGAATATGCAACATTAAATTCCATGGATATGGATGCTGTTGAAGATAAGGAAGTTTCACTAATTGTAAAACTATGTGATAACTGGCTGAATAATGCAGGCGTTCCGAACCAGGCCATTAGAAATGATGGTGCACTAAATTGCCTGATTGGACATGCTGATTTTAATACTGCCAACGCCGATTTTAAAACCTGGTTTACGGTTGCCAACTAATTTGCTTTAAACTAAGCTAAAATTTTATCTTTGCACGCACAATTATAAAAGTGTTTGTACAATGACGAATTTTGTTGAAGAGTTAAGGTGGCGTGGCATGTTGCATGATATTATGCCGAATACGGAAGAGAAGTTAAAAGAGGGTATGACTTCTGGTTATATTGGCTTTGATCCTACTGCCGATTCATTGCATGTGGGCCATTTAACGCAAATCATGACTTTAATTCATTTCCAGAAAGCCGGACATAAACCCTTTGCTTTGGTTGGTGGTGCCACCGGAATGGTTGGCGATCCATCGGGAAAATCTGACGAGCGTAATCTCCAGACTCCAGAGATGATTGAGCACAATCTCAAAGGAATGAAAACGCAATTGGCCAAGTTTTTAAAATTTGAAGATGGTGGCAATGGTGCTGTAATGGTTAATAATGCCGATTGGTTTAAGGATATGAACCTTTTTACATTTATCAGAGATGTTGGTAAACACATCACTGTGAACTATATGATGGCGAAAGATAGTGTAAAAAGACGTTTAGAAGGCGATTCAGGGTTATCTTTTACGGAGTTTTGCTACCAGTTGATTCAAGGTTACGATTTTTATCATTTGTGGAAAAACGAAAACTGCCTGGTTCAGATGGGTGGCTCAGACCAG
>NZ_AJLG01000193.1 GCF_000258495.1 Pedobacter agri PB92 | reverse complement strand
CCAACCCAGGCTTAAGCTTAGATCCGGCAACCGGTGCAGTAAACGTAGCACCAAATACACCTGCCGGAACTTATACTCTGGTTTATCAAATTGAAGATAAACTAAACCCTGGCCAAACCAAACAAGGTACTGTAACCGTTACGGTTGGCGTTCCTGCAATAGCAGCAACAGATGATGCTGCCGCTATAAACGGAATTTCCGGTGGTACTGCAATTGCAGATGTATTGGCTAACGATACTTACAATGGTGCTGCAGCAACACTTACAAACCTCAACATCACACAGATTTCAACAAGCAATCCGGGTGTAACTTTAGAGGTAGCAACAGGGAAAATCAATGTGGCTGCGGGTACTCCAGAAGGAACGTATACGCTTATTTATGAAATACAAGATAAGTTAAATCCTGCCAATGTTGATAGAGCAACTGTTACGGTTACCGTAACAGCGGCGCCAATGGTTGCAGTTGACGACAATGGTACAGTGAACGGGTTTACCGGAGGTTTAGCGGTTCAAAATGTATTAACAAATGATTTATTTAATAACGCACCTGCATCTACAACTGGTGTAAATATTAACCAAATTTCCACACAAGCCGGCATCCAGTTAAATACTACAACCGGTGCAGTAACGGTTCCAGCCGGTACACCTGCCGGAAATTATGTATTGGTTTATAGCATCACTGATAAAATTAATACAAATGAAGTGAGACAAGCCAATGTGTTGGTAACAGTAGCTGCGCCAGAGATGGCTGCGAATCCAGATAACGGCGCAATAAATGGCGTAAATGGTGGTGTAGCAATACCAAATGTATTGACTAACGACACTTATAATGGTATTCAAGCAACTACAGGAACGGTAACATTGGCTCAAATCACAACGACTGATCCAAATGTAAACTTGAACCTCACAAATGGTGAAATCAGTGTAAATTCTGGAACAAAAGCCGGTACTTACGTAGTTACCTATGATATCATTGATAATTTAAACCCAACCTTAACTCAGCGCACAACTGCTACTGTAGTAGTCGATGCGCCAATAATGACCGCCATCGGCGATACAGGTTCGGCAAACGGTTTCGTTGGTGGGGTAACGGTTCCGAATGTATTGGCTAACGATATGTACAATGGGTCTCCTGCTACTTTAAGCTCAGTAAATATCAAAGAGATTTCATCGGCTAACACCGGAGTGAAATTAGATCCTGCAACAGGTGCTGTGAATGTTGCAGCAAATACACCTGCCGGTACCTACAATCTGGTTTATGAAATTGAAGATAAAGTAAATCCTGCTTCAACCAAACAAGCTACTGTAGTGGTAACAGTTGGAGCGCCGAATTTAGTTGCTTCAAATGATGCAGGTGCTGCAAACGGTTTCGCTGGCGGAACGGCTGTTCCGAATGTATTGGCGAATGACACATACAACGGAGCAACTGCAACTTTAACCAATATCAATTTAACAGAAATATCCAGTGATCAACCAGGGGTTAAATTAAACGTAACAACTGGCCAGGTAACTGTTGCAGCAAATACACCGCGTGGCACTTATAATTTGGTATATCAAATTGAAGATAAACTGAATCCAGGATTAACTAAACAGGCAACTGTAGTGGTTACCGTAAATGCTCCAGTGATGGTTGCAAACGCAGATAATGGAGCAATTAACGGAATTAAAGGCGGCGTGGCGATTCCGAACGTATTGGTTAACGATACTTATGATGGTGCGCAAGCAACCTTATCTACTGTTAGCTTAGTTCAAAATGCTACAACAGACACGAACGTAAACCTTGATGTGGCAACCGGTGAGGTTAAAGTAAATCCAAATACAAAAGCGGGTACCTATGTAGTCACTTATGATATTGTTGATCGATTAAATCCAACATCAACTCAAAGTACCACGGCTACTGTTACGGTTGACGCTCCGGTAATTATCGCTAATGGCGATACAGGTTCTGCAAACGGTTTTGTGGGCGGAATAGCTGTTCCAAATGTATTGGCAAACGATATGTATAATGGCTCGGCGGCTTCATTAACAAACGTTAACCTTAAACAGATTTCAACAAGTAATCCAAAAGTTCATTTAGATGTAACGACAGGGCAGGTGGTAGTAGATCCAAATACACCAGCCAACACTTACACCGTAACTTATGAAATTGAGGATAAGATAAATTCAGGATTAACTAAACAAGCAACAGTAACAGTTACTGTAAATGCCGCAACAATGGTGGCATATGAGGATACTGGTTCAGCTAATGGTTTTACTGGTGGTGTGGCTGTTCCAAATGTATTGGCTAACGATAGCTACAATGGAGCACCTGCAACTTTAAGCAATGTTAATCTGTCAGAAATATCATCTACCAATACAGGAGTTAAATTAAACTTAACTACCGGAGAAGTGATGGTAGATCCAGGTACAGCTGCTGGAACCTATAGTCTGGTTTATCAAATTGAAGATAGCCTAAACCCAGGTACAACTAAACTTGCTACGGTAGTGGTTACGGTAAATGCGCCAATAATGATTGCTGTTGCAGATAACGGGGCAGTAAATGGTGTAACGGGTGGTGTCGCAATTCCGAATGTTTTGGTTAACGACACCTACAATGGTGGTCAGGCTACTATTGCCAATGTAACTTTATCTCAGTTTGCTACAACTGATCCAAAAGTTACCTTGAACATTACTAATGGCGCAGTTAGTGTAGATCCCGCAACAAAATCAGGTACTTATGTAGTTACTTATGATATCATTGATAAGTTGAATCCAACATTAACACAACGCACCACAGCAACGGTTGTAGTTGATGCACCAATAATGGTGGCTAACGCAGATATTGGTTCTTCGAATGGTTTCACTGGCGGAACAGCGGTGCCAAATGTATTGGCAAACGACTCTTACAATGGTGGACCAGCAACTTTAACTAATGTCAAATTAACGGAAGTATCATCTACTAACCCTGGTGTTAAATTAGACTTAACTAGCGGCGCAGTAATTGTTGAGGCAAATACACCTGCCGGTACCTACAATCTGGTTTATCAAATAGAAGATAAAATTAACCCAGGTATAATCAAAACGGCAACTGTTACCATAACTGTTGGTGCACCGGTAATGACAGCTGCAGACGATGCAGGTGCTGCAAACGGATTTACAGGTGGTACCGCTGTCGCCAACGTATTGGCTAATGATACCTATAACGGGGCGCCTGCAAGTTTAACCAATGTTACCCTTACCCAAGTTTCAACAGGTAACACCGGCGTTAAATTAAATACTGCTACGGGCGTTGTCACTGTTGACGCGAATACTAAAGCAGGTACTTATAATCTGGTTTATACTATCGCAGATAAACTTAATCCAGCTTTAACCGAGCAAGCTACCGTAATAGTTACAGTTAACGCACCAGAAATGATTGCAAATGCAGATAATGGCGCAGTAAATGGCTTAGCTGGTGGTGCCGCAATCACTAACGTATTAACCAATGATACCTATAATGGTGCTGCAGCTACTTTAGCAAATGTCAAGTTAACACAGGAATCAACAACTGATGCTAAAGCTACTTTAGATGTGGCAACAGGGACGGTTAATGTTTTACCAAATACCAAAGCTGGTACTTATACAGTAGTTTATAAAATCGAAGACCTGTTAAATCCTGGTGTTACAAAAACAGCAACGGCAACAGTTGTAGTGAATGCACCTGTTATGGTTGCAACCGCTGATAACGGTACAGCAAATGGATTTACAGGTGGTACGGTAGTAGAAAATGTATTGGCAAATGATACCTACAATGGTGCGCCTGCAACTTTAAGTAATGTTAAATTAACACAGATTTCAACAGATAATCCGGCACTTACTTTAGATGCGGCCACTGGAAAAGTTTCGCTTGCGCCTAATACACCTGCAGGTACTTATACATTGGTATATCAAATCGAAGATTTGTTAAATCCTGGATTAACCAAAACTGCCAGTGTAACTGTAACAGTAAATGCCCCTGTTTTAGCTGCGAATGCTGATTCAGGAACTGCAAATGCTTATACAGGTGGTACAGCTGTTGCAAATGTATTAGCGAACGATACCTATAATGGCAACCCTGCTACCTTAGCGAATGTTACTTTAACACAAGTATCTACCAGCAATCAGAATGTAACATTGGATACGACCACAGGAGCGGTGAAAGTTCAGCCAAATACACAGGTTGGAACTTACACATTGGTTTATAAAATTGAAGATAAATTAAACCCTGGTCAGACTCGAGATGCTACAGTAACGGTTGATGTTTTGGCTCCGGTGATGGTTGCAAATGCTAATACAGGAAGTATTAACGGTTTAACTGGAGGTGCAGCAATAGCTAATGTACTGGCAAACGATACTTATGATGGTGCACCTGCAACACTTACCCAGGTTAACCTTTCTCAGGTATCAACAAGCAATCCTAACGTTACTTTAAATGCCACTACAGGTGCTGTAAATGTATTGCCAAATACGCCTGCAGGAACCTACACTTTAGTATACAGAATCGAAGATAAATTAAACCCTGGTCAGTTTGTAACGGCTACTGTAACGGTAATAGTAACCGCACCAGATTTGATCGCTACCAGCGACACAGGTTCTGCAAATGCTACAAATGGTGGAACAGCCGTAGATAATGTATTGGCCAACGATACCTATAACGGCGCACCTGCTACATTAGTAAATGTGAATTTAAGCCAGGTTTCAACAACCAATCCGCAAGTTACCTTAGATGTAACAACAGGTAAGGTAAATGTTGCACCAAATACTCCTGCCGGAGTTTATACCATCACTTATCAAATTGAGGATAAATTAAATCCTGGTCAGACTAAAACGACCAGCGTGACGGTAACGGTAACTTCAGGTACAATACTGGCTAATGATGATAGTGGAACTATAAATGGCGCTATTGGAGGAACAGCCTTAGCAAATGTTCTGGCAAATGATACCTACAATAATGGCGTTCAAGCAACTATCAATAATGTAACGATTGTACAGTTATCAACTACAAATAGTAGGATCAGCATCAATCCGTTAACAGGAGCGGTAAATGTTTTAGCTGGAACATTGCCTGGAACTTATACCTTGCAATATCAGATTACGGATAAACTTGATGCTGCCAAATCATCTACGGCAGTAGTGACCATTACTATCCAAAATTCTGCACCAGTAGTAACCGCACCAGCGATTACAACCAATGAAGATACACCAGTAAATGGAAAAATCACCGCAACGGATGCAGATGGCGATCCATTAACGTTCACTTTAGTAACACCTCCAGCACATGGTACTTTAATATTGAACCCTGATGGAACTTACACTTATACACCAAATGCAGACTATAACGGAACAGATAGTTTCGTGGTAACTGTAAGCGATGGTAAGGGTGGAACCACTACGGTTACTATTAATGTAACGGTGACTGCAGTTAATGATGTGCCAGTGGCTACCACACCAGTAAATGTAACTACCACTAAGAATACACCAGTTACCGGTAAAGTTACTGCGACTGATGTGGATGGCGATCCATTAACTTACTCAGTAGGTACGCCACCTGCTAACGGTACAGTTGTGGTTAACCCAGATGGAACATTTACTTACACACCAAACAATAACTATAGCGGAACAGATAGTTTCACAATAGTTGTAAGCGATGGAAAAGGTGGAACGACTACGGTAACAGTTAATGTCAATATCGCACCAACTAATGTTGCACCAGTAGTAACCGCACCAGCGATTACAACTAATGAAGATACACCAGTAAATGGAAAAATCACCGCAACGGATGCTGATGGCGATCCATTAACGTTCACTTTGGTAACACCTCCAGCACATGGTACTTTGGTATTGAACCCTGATGGAACTTACACTTATACACCAAATGCAAACTATAACGGAACAGATAGTTTCGTGGTAACTGTAAGCGATGGTAAGGGTGGAACCACTACGGTTACTATTAATGTTACGGTGACTGCAGTTAATGATGTGCCAGTGGCAACTTCACCGGCTATTACCACGCCAATGAATACACCTAAAACCGGTGTTGTAACGGCGAGCGATGTTGATGGTGATTCATTAACTTTCACCGTGAGCACTGCGCCAGCGCATGGAACAGTTGTGGTGAATCCTGATGGAACTTATATATACACACCGGCAACCGGTTACACTGGAACAGATTCATTTATCATTACGGTTAGCGATGGTAAGGGTGGAACCACGACAGTTACCATTCCGGTTACAGTTACCTTAGTTGCAGCTCCTGCATTACGCTTAACAAAAGAAGCAACCAATACGGTGAGCAAAGTTGGTGATGTAATTAACTATAACATTATCGTAACCAATACAGGTAATGTAACCTTAACAAATGTAGCTGTTGCTGATGCAGGCGCCGATGCTGGATCTATTATTCCGGCAAGTGTAGCCAGTCTGGCACCAGGTGCGAGTGTTACTGTTACCGCCCGTCACACCGTTACTTTAACTGAAGTTAACAATGGTTCGTTTAGTAACCAGGCTAGTGTTACAGCGAATACTCCAGGTGGAGGAACCATTACCAAAGAGAAATCTGATAACCCTGCTACACCAGCCGTTGACGATGCAACGGTTACCGTGATCAGCCCTGCTTCAACCATTGCTTTGGTTAAAACAGGAACTGCAAGTGCAGATGGCAATAGCATTACTTACAACTTCAGTATTAGAAATACAGGAAATGTAACGTTGCATGTAATCACACTCGTAGATGCCAAACTGGGATTAACCAGAACCCTATCTGGAAATCTTGCTCCTGGAGCATCGGCAACTGAAAGCTTCACTTATCAGTTAACTCAAGCAGATAAAGATGCCGGAAGTGTAACCAATACGGCAACGGTAACGGCCAGAACACCTGCTAACCTTCCGGTAAGCGATGTTTCGGGAACTGCAGAAAACAATGATACACCAACCGTAACCAACTTTAGCGTAAACGGTGCCATTGCATTAGTTAAAACGGCAACGTTTGATGGAAACAAAGTAACCTATACCTTTACCATTAAAAATACTGGTCCGGTTACTTTAAACACCATTACCTTAACCGATGCGAAATTGGGCTTAAACAATAAAGTCATTACAGTAGCAAATGGCTTGGCTCCAGGTGCGGTTACCACTGCTGTAGAGGTTTATACTTTAACACAGGCCGATAAAGATTTGGGAACAGTAACCAATACGGCAACTGTTAATGCTAAAACTATCGGTGGTGCTAACGTGACTGATGTTTCTGGTACGCTAGAAAACAATAACACACCAACGGTAATCAGTTTCCCTAAATCACCAAGAGCCGTTAATGATGATGGTGGCATTGTTTCAGGTTCACCAAAAACAATCATCGTGTTGGCGAATGATGATCCAGGTAACTCAACATTCGATAAGCTAACGGTTGAAATTGTAAGTCAGCCTAAGAATGGAAAAGTGGTGGTTAATGCTGATGGAACCATTACTTATACTGCCAACCCGGGATTCACTGGAGAGGACACCTTCACTTACCGAGTAAAAGATGCTTACGGATATTACACCAACGTGGCATCGGTAACTTTAACAGCAACATTTGTAAACATTTCAGTACCGAACTTATTTACACCAAATGGTGATGGAATAAATGATGTATTCGAGATCAGAGGATTGAATCAATATCAATCTAATGAATTACAAATTGTTAACCGTTGGGGTAATGAAGTGTTCCATGCCAAAGGTTACCAAAATAACTGGACAGGTGAAGGGCTGAATGAGGGAACTTATTATTACCTACTGCGTGTTAAAAAAGCGGGAAGTGATGAGATGGAAGTATTTAAAGGATACATCACATTAATCAGAGCATTTAAAAATTAAGATAAGAGGCTTAGGGAGATCAGGCATCAAAATCTGATTTCCCTTTTAGATATTAAGACGATGAAGAAATTATTATTGTTAGTAGGCTGTTCCATTTTATGGTTTGCAAAACCAGTTTTTTGCTCAACAGGATGCCCAGTATAGCCAGTACATGTTCAACGGCATTTACATTAACCCGGCTTATGCAGGTTATAAAGAGGTTTTGAATGTGCACAGTTTTTACCGTAGCCAATGGACGGGCATTACCGGAGCGCCGAAAAGTATGTCGCTTGCTGTTGATGCCATTGCCAACAGTGGAAATGTGGGTTTGGCCCTTCAGGTATCAAGTGATAAACTTGGTGCACAAACCAACCTGGCCGTTTATGGTAACTATGCTTACCGGATTCGTTTAAACGATGATGGTAGCTCGCGACTGGCTTTAGGTTTAGGCGTAGGGATGGCGCAACTGGGTATTGATGGTTCACTGTTAAACCCGAACGATCCGGAACCATTTCAACCGGTAGGCGTTCAAAGCACCATTGTACCAGATGCAAGGGCAGGTGTTCATTTTGCCAACGATAAGTTTTATGCCGGTTTTTCTGCTGATAACCTGATTGCCACTTACATCAATATTGATCGTTATGCCTTTATTCCTCAACCAAAGCCGCACTACTATTTAACAGCTGGTGCTTTGTTTCCAGTCAATGAAGATTTTCAGGTAAAACCATCTTTCCTTTTGAAAGATGACCGGGGCGGACCAACCAGTTTAGATGTGAATGCTTTCTTGTTGATCAAAGAGTTTTTATGGGTGGGTGGATCTTATCGTACAGGAGTGAAACTTTATGATAAAAGCTATTTACAAAGAGACCTTACACCAAGAAACTCGGCAGTTGCTGCCA
>NZ_AJLG01000192.1 GCF_000258495.1 Pedobacter agri PB92 | reverse complement strand
GTTCAGTCAGGTGCCAAATATACAGCTTGGCAATTCAGGAAGCCTTCACGACAAACTAAAAAGAGCGTTGTCGTTTGATAAGACTAGTGGAAAAATAAAAATACAATCCGCTGCCCTTTATCCTAATGATGCTATATCATCACTCAACGGAAGCAAAATTCCTTCAAGTTATAAGGTTGATGTCATCGCGAACTCCAAATCCGCAGGTTTTCAGGGAAGGCAAACGATTGACTTTAAGATTACCCCTGCAAAGTTGAATATCAAAGGACTCGATAACCAGGCTGCTATTCCATTTGCTTACATCCTTTATGGTGATGCCGCAAACTTCGATCTTGAAGCCTCAGGGAATATTATGCAGGATATAAACTGGGATATTGAAAACAAGAGCACAATTGGCACAGATGTCTCTGTAGTTAATAGCCAGCTACGCTTCATGACTGGTGCAGGTGATCCGGCCAAAAAAACCGAAAAGTCTTATGATGTTATTCCGGTGTTAAAAAAAGATGGGTTTACTGTCGCAACCCGATCCTTTAGGGTGTTCTTTATTCCACAAATAAAGTTTTTCTATGGAACCTACTATTCAGATCTTGACCTCACTCTACTTTTTAATAATATACATATTGCCCTGTCCAATGGTTACGTATCTGCAGTACCTACACTTTTCCCAGAGAAATACAAATCCACTTTTAGTATAGTTTCCATTGAGAAGGATGGCAAATCTTTTACAGCCCCAACTGGCGTTTTTAGCATCAACGAAAAGACAGGATCAATCACAGTCACCAAAAATACATCACTTACAGCTGGGGCTTATAAGTTTACAGTCAAGGCAGTTACTACTACCGGACTGGAGTTTTCTACAACCTTGACACTTAATATGTCGCAGGGATAAATGCATTTAATAGTTGTCTCTGTCCATTAGGTTTAAATTGGTTACAATCCTTGAGAATATAGCAAAAAACAAGAAGCCAAAAAGCAAAAAGTGTTTTGATATTTACACTTGGATGAGTCTAAGCATGAGATCTGTATGGGGATTTTGATTTGAGGCGGAATCAACTATATACATTTGTGAATGGTCAATTGAATAAGTCGAACGGCTGGAACTGATAGATCCATTAGGATATACGCTTCGACATTATACATTGGATCCAATTGATAGTTGCTCAGTCAGCGAACTTATAAAACTCCATCAAAATGCAAAAGCTAAAATAACCAATCAATGAACATTAGAGACGTATACTTTGAATCACTTTTCGCAATACCGCCGGAAAATCGAATTCGCTTTGTCTTCTGAGACCCTGCCGCAAGGGACGACAATGCAACCCGAAACTTCAGCTAGACTTTCACAAAAAGCTTAACTCAATATCCGGGAAGTTATTAGGAGGAAAACTTAAAAAAGTCTGGAGGCAGAAATTGTACTTATTCCTTGTATATTGAAAAAGCAGTTGCGGGGCAACAGTATGAATATTCAGAATAAAATAAATCCAATTAATTTTGGTCTCATATCGAAAGGCAATAGTAGCAGGTAAAACATTGCATCTGTTTTTCATTTATTTGGTTCAACTTACTTATCAATTTATCATTATAAAGGAAATAAAACCCTGTTCGCTAGCAACTCAGATTTAACATTTGAAAAGTTCTGTCAATTTATGAGTTAGCAGGGGAGAGTTGCTCTTCCCTGCTTTTAAATTTATTTATTTCGAATGCCATCATGTTAATTTCAGCAGTTTACCCGTCAGCTGAAAAAACACTTAAGATAGGTAAAACGCTTAATATCTTAAAAGGATAGCTGGACTTGAAAATAGAAATTTTGAATAACCGATTACTGAGCTTACATGACGATTAAGGTATATACATGAGTGAAAGGTTCATTTCTCAAAGGCATGCTGAGAGAAGCCCAGGCTTTTAATGATATCCATTTTACACTTTTTCAGTCACTTTTTCGACCTAGATATCACACCTTTAGACTTTTGAACAGTGGTGTAATAAATTATTAAAACTTTCAGGCACCTCAGTATGTGAAGTACTATTTCTTTGAATCAATTTATGAAATACCAATTTGTAATTAGAAATAACACATGCTTATTGTTTAAAGTGCATATAAATCTTTGATGAAAACGGGAAAGTTAATCCAAATGTTTGCAAGCTATTTTAAAATTAATCTATTATTTGAAACAACGATAGAAAAGGTTTTATAGCATAAAATCTTATAGTTGGTAAAGATACTGTCTCAACGAATGACCAAATTGATGTATAATGTTCACTTTTCCTTTAGCTGTATGTCTATACTCACCAGTTGAGGCAAAAAATTTATCCCCTATAAATCGATCGCAAAGTCGTTGTTTTCCTTTGCCGTGTTTAAATATTTACGTTAAGTTTTTGAAGGTATAAACTTAATAAAGTATACCTGAATAGGAATTAGTAGAGCTTGAAGTTTTGTAATTTGAAATTACCAATTTAGTGCTAAATAAACATGCTAATTTGATCTACAAGGCTAGATTAGCGACATTTAGATTTTTAATAGTAAGAGGTGTTTTTTGGTAAAGCCAGCTAATCCCAACTGTTATCGAAGGATATTGTTCATTTTTGCAATTCGCCAATTTCTGTCCTACCCTCCCGATATATATCCGTCAAAGCACTCTCTATGTTTTTATAGTCAATAATCTTATGCAAAAAAGCTAAGGCACCAACTTTTTTAGCTTCTTCCACATAGAATGTGTCTACTTCCGAAGTTAAAATGAGCACCTTCGAGTCCGGCCATTTTTTTTAAAATTTCTTTAGTTAATGTAATGCCGTTCATTTCCGGCATTTCCAAATCGGTGAGTATCAAATCTGGAAATATTAAGGTATTTTCTAAGAACCCCAAAAGTTTCACGCCATCATCGAAATCCGCAACAACGTCAAAACCACATTCTGTAAGCATTTCAATTGTCGGCTCCCGGAACCATCGCTGATCCTCTGCATAAGCAATAGTTATTTTACTTTTTGGTATCATATCATTAATTTTCGAAAAGGTTTCAAAAACAAAATACGGCTATTAAATATAAAATCAAATATGAGCCTTGGTACTGGACTCTACATTTACCATACTTTATAGAAAAGCAATACACATGTTTAACAAAAGTCAATGATTACGTGGGATTTTCCCACCCTAACTTCACTCTCGCAAATGTTATATCAATACCATATAGTTATTTTGAGAGATCGGTGACGATAAGCAAAAACTTCTGTTTTTAGACATTTATCCGAGGCTTTTCCTGCAGGTTATTTATAGAAAATATAATTATGTCCTAGTTATCGGTTCAATCACATCACATCAAAATCTATCTATGAAGACATGTAATTTGAGCCTCGAGGATTTTCTGCTAAAGCCCAATTATTCTTGAAACATTCATTAAAGCAGTATCCATTATTCTGTAATCATGTTAAAAAAATCTATGTCATTTTTGCAATGATGATTTTCGCGCGTCAGAAACTTACTAATGTTCACCCGTCGATAGATTCAATCCCGCTAATCTTCAATGGTGACTATAGGTATAAATCGTCAAAAGTATTACTCGATAATTGCTGCTAAATATCAAATTTAATTATTTGTTGCGACTGAATAAATGAATTAATTTCCAAACGTAAGTATCACTTTCTTAATTCGTCTTATCCTGGAATTACTTGTCGTTCAAAACTTTATTCATTGATTTAGAACAAATAGAATCCGAAAAGCACAGTAAAACTCAAAGAAAAAAAGTAGCACGAAGAAGTCCATTTATTCCCCTTAGCTGATAATTGCCATATGAAAGGCGATTATTCTCAATTTGAATCAGTTGATAATTTTTAATGTCAGACAAGTTATTTATTTCCACATCTAAATCAGCCTTCAGCTTTGTCAACTTCCATTTTAAGCTTAAGTCGGTGAAGAGATATGAAATGTCCGCGAAACCTGACCTTTTTGTTGTGATCTGCCTACCCTTAGCGCTTAAGTTTATTTTTTTAAATAATGTACCGGATACGGATAGATTTTGATCGAATCTGTTGACTGTGTTGCTAACACTGTTTTCAGAGGCACTATATGATTTTCCAAACCGTCCAGATCCATTATAGGATAAATTTATTCTTTTCAAGATTTTGCTCTCAAGTCCAAGATTTATAAATTTTTCTTCATTGTTGAAATCAGCAGGCTCATTATTATAAAACTGTTTATACTGATTTAAAGACCATGACATCTTCAGGGAAGCAGTAGTATTGATAAAAAAAAGATACTTGCTTATCCCTGCCTTTACGGTCCAAGAATCAATATTATTATCAAAAGGCACCAGCAATGATCGTTCGATGCTGTTGTCCAATAATATCGTTGAAATCGTGTTAGAAGATATGCGATTATAGTTAATACCCCCATTCATGAAAAACATAGAAAGAGACCTTTGAAAATTATAGAAAATACTCGCTCCGGTAAATTCCTCATCCTTAAGTTCGCCTGAATTAGATTGCAGGGTTCTGTAAGAAGTAAGAATAGCACCACGATAAATACTAGAAATATCTCCAAAATCCCTATTAAAGTTCCCATTCAGTTGGAGAAAATCTTCAGCAGAGGTCCGAATTTTAATTTTCGCAGCCGGAGCAATCACCAAAAAATTTTTTCTCATTTCTTGAAGTTGCTGGCTGAAATTATAAATTTGGTAAGAGAGTGGAAAATTAAACGTCACCTCAAGTCTTTCTTTTTTCCATTCATAGCCTGCAAATGCGGAAAACTTCTTTTCCTTCCATATAATATTGTTTCCTGAATCTCCTGCATACGGATATTCCTCCCCAGTAATTGGAGTTAAGAGGATTCGTGAGTTTAGTCGATGGGTTTCGGTAATTGCACTTATTTTATAGTTTTGCCGTAGCGTTCTTGATATCAATCTGTAACTAACCGAACCATTCACCGAAAACAGCGGGCTTGTTATATTTTCTGACAACGACATATATGGGTTATCATTATTTAAAATCAGAGGGTTTAATCCCTTATCAATTTGAAAATATTGAGGATTGTCAAAAAAATTGACCCTCCAGGAGATATCCAAGACATTGCCGGACTTCAGCAGCGGAGAATATCGGAAATCGTTGGAAAAGTCCCTAATATTAGTCTTGAGCTTTTGATCGAAATTCAAGCCATTTAAGGACATGTTTGCCGAGGTAGCCTCCCTGCCCAGGTTTATTTTTAAGTCATTATTCAGAAAGTATTTATCTTTATTCAGCATCGCCTTGATCGTTCCGCCGAAGAAAATAGGCCTTTGCACAGCGGACTGATTTTCTGTATAGCGGACAATGCTATCAGAAAGGGTATAGTCAGAAAAGCTACTGTAGCTAAAACGATTTCTGTCGAGCAAAAAATTCAAATTCGACTTCAACTGAAGTCCATTACTATAATTGCGGAGATTATTTGCATTAACCATTAAAGAATTATTCAGATAATACCTTTTTTGGGGCAAATCTGGCTCCTGAACGGTGCCTGAAGAAATTAAGGGATTTGATTTGTCACTATCCAATCCAGCCAAAAATCCGTTCGTACCTAGATTTTGTAAATCTCTCCGGTAATCAAGACCGATATCGTTGGCTTGAAGAACATTTAACATCTTGAATTTTTTATTAAAAAGGATTGTATTGAGCGCTGCATCATATTGCTGGGGAAGCCCGCCACCAAGCATTGCCTGACCGGACAGGGAAAGATTTGCCTCATCCTTTATGACCAGATTCAAAGCGACATCATCACTTTGAACTCTATTCTGAATCACTTTGATAGGCTGATGGTTTTGCATCACATCCACACTTTGAATAACATCTAGTGGGATGGTTCTGGTCCCCAATGCATATTTTCCATCCAGCAAATCGTCCCCACCAATATACATATTGGAAATATTTCTTCCATTGTACTTAATCCGTCCATTTTCTTCCACCTCAATCCCAGGCATACGCTTTAGCACATCCCCGATACTTCTATCGTTTTCCTGGCTAAATGACCGCACATTATAGCTTAAGGTATCTCCTTTGGCATTCAGGATTGGCTTACTTTTAATTTTTATATCGGCAAGTTCTATTGCCGCACTCTCCATTACAAAATTGTATTCTAATCTCGAAGGCTGTAGGTTGACTGTTGACTTTTTTAATCCTAAATAGTTAACCTCTATGTATAGTTTTTCCAGAGCTGTTGAAGATGGTATTCTGAGAGAATAGCCACCCTTATCATCGGTTGAAGTAAAGCTGAGAATGTTTCCTGCAGCGTCCTTCAACCTCACACTGGCGCTTGGAAGCACACTACCATCTTTCAGCTTGATTAGCCCAGATACGGTAATGGCTTGTGCCTGCGCATGAACTGGAAAATATGTTGATATAATAATTGCTAACAAAAATTTAATGGCTAATCTCCCAATCATTATTTGCTTAATTCCACCTCTCCATAATAAACGGCATCACAGTCGCCTAAATAATCTGGATTAACCCTCACGCATCTGTAGCCCCCATCACCAGAAGTTGTGCAAATGCCCTTGTCTCCTGCGACACAGGTCCATCCCCCGCTCTGGGCAGATAGTTTCAATGAATAAATACCTAGTACCATAATTATTAGGGTTCCGATAATGAATTTTAGATTTTTCATAATGTTAGTTTTAGGGTTTATTTTCTCACAATTTCAATAGGATTGTTTATTACAGGCATCAGTGCAAGGGCTGCGCTTGCCTCAACGTTGTAAATAATGCCCTCAGAAGCCTCAACCTGTGTCTTTCTGAATAAGGACCTGTTAGCCATCATAGCCTGTTTTAGCTTCGCAACTTCCTCCTTAGAAGCTCTGACGACTTTGACCGCGTTTAGCTGCGTTCGCTCTTCTGGCAGCTGTATGGTCTGCGAAACGGTGAAGTCAACAAGTTTGTTTTTGGACAGATTTTCCTGCGATACATTTGAGTGAATGGCTTTCTCAAATCCTTTCAAATGATAAAAGACTTCATTTCTTGAATCCCTGGCTTCTATAATAAGCCCTGGTAGACCTGCTAGTAACCAAGGTCCTGTCTGAAAGGGAATATCCGGAGCAAACCAAACCTCCCAGTTCCGCCCTTTGAACTTTGCACTTGCCTTCTGGCACCGGATTCCGTGAAAACTAGTTGTGTCGTTGCTCAGCGTCCAGGTCTGAGCAATCTCAGGTTCTTCATAGAGATAATCCCTGATAAGGAATTCCTTAACATATACTTTCTTCTGTGTATTAAATCGATAGACCTCCGTAGGAGTTGTGTATCTCCCCGCTTTATATCTAACAACTGGAAAGTCACTACCCGAATAATTTTTTGTTGCCTCCTCTTTCTGCTTTTCCATGCTCCTGGTTTGATAGATTTTCGCAAGACTGGTGAATACCGAAGCATTTTGACCTATAGCCAGCAGCATCTCTTCCTTGAAGGTATTGGATCTGTTATTAGTATCCAAAACGTGAATGTATTCATATATGGCCCTCGCCACTACAGGATGCGGAGTCTGGGATAATGCCTTTATCTGCAGGCAAAGGCAACTTGTAAATAGCGTTATTGTTGATATTATTTTCATATTTACTTTGAGAAAACTGAGACTTCCAACAATTCCTGGTCTGGGTTGATAATAATACTGCTGGGATATATGGAATCAAATCCATTATCAACGAGCTCATTCCGTTCGTCAATGAATACATTATCACCAAAAACATTATCATCTTTGAATTTCATTTTTAGTATTTTAACATCACCAATTGCGGTAAAAACAAACAGGTTTTCTTTGTCTCTTGCATGCTGCGTAAAATATGTTTCCGCTTCACTGATACAGCCTGTGCAGCCAGACCCAGGGATAACAATTATATTTTTATAATCCTTGGGATTAATGTTGTGCGCTTTCATTACCGACTCGAAGTTTTCTTTTTTGATGTTCACCTCATGCTTCTTTTCCTGTGAATTGCATCCAATCACCACCAGTAAGCAGAATAGAATTATATATCTTATCATTTTAGTTCTTTATTAGTGTAAATCGATCGAAAATTAATTTGCTGTTATCTTTAAGATATTTGTTGTTATTCGCGATTAAAAGTCCATCCTTATCAACAAAATATCGTCCGGGGCTGTAGTCGTAGGGTATATCATAATAAAACAACGTCCGAAAGGTATTATCCATGACGGCAATCGAACATCTCATGGGAATTGAATTTCCAGGATGCCGCACGAAACGATAATAAACATCCCTGTACTTATCATAAACAAGACCAATCAAGGCATAGTTGGAAGTGAAATGTTTGTTGGCTTGCCCAAGGGTGAAAGATTGATAATCCTTCAGGTTTCCAATTGGCTTTATCAATTTGTCGTATTTGGTTGGAGCAACGAACATTTTCGTTTTCTTTTTGGCTACATCTATCATTTGGATCTCATTGGAAAACATTGGCGCCACAACTATTTTTCCATTGTTTTCCGTACTTGAGAAGCTATTAAGCCCTCCATAAAAAGAATTTATGGAGCTTTTTGGAATGACACCGTAATAGGTTGTCTTTTGGTCCATGTCAATGGCCCGCAGTACACCCCACTTTTTGTAATTGTCTATTTGGTATTTCTTTTTGGGTAGAAATATTATATATCCTGTTGTCAGAACCATGTCTCCGTAAAATGAGATGGGGCAAAAACTAGAATTGCATGCAATCATATCAGCACCAACCTTTCTACCAACCCCAGGTTCGGCAATCTTCTTTAATAGTTTGCCATTTTTGTCGATGAGTAGTGTGTACGT
>NZ_AJLG01000191.1 GCF_000258495.1 Pedobacter agri PB92 | reverse complement strand
GGAGCATAACAATTAACGTTGCCAAAACCAATCTGATCAGCTGTGTTGCTGATGGATATGCTGTTGACGACAATCCCTTTTACTGTGCTGGCTGTACTCTTTACTGATGGCTCAACTTTGCCGCCACTTAGCAAGCTTTGAATGGCCGCGATATTAATCAGCGCTCGAACATCGGTTACTACATCAAAGCCATCTTTCATTTTAGTGCTCCTCTCAATTCAGTTGTAAAAAAAGCCCATGAGCCGCTGATCACATCCTTCCCTTTTGCTTCAACATAGTATGCATATTCTTCACCTGCTACTAAAGCCATGGATAATCCATCACCCTCATCGATTAAGGAAAGAACAAACTTTGCATAGTCTTTACCAACTTCCTGCCCTTCTGTGCCGGCAACCAGATCTTTGAAAAAGCTTTCGATTACCCGGCCGTTATACATGATCACATAACCAATTGATGAACGGAGATTCCATGTGATGTTATTGAATTGTGCTTTCTGAACTGCCCTCTCAACGAAAGCTTTACCGGCAATCCTATACTCATCAACTAATTCATCAAACCATGCTTCGGTTTCATCATTGATTATGGCTTCAAGTTCGGCCATGCTGAAATCCGCTGTAATCTTTATCATACCTCAACCCACCCTCCAGATAGTTGCCCAACAAAGCGGTTTTTTACTGTACCTGAATAGACCTCGTTACCTGCATCATCTATCACCAAAACGTTGGCCCATAAATGCGGAACTGCATCGCCTTTGCTCAATCGGATTTTACCAACTTGCAAGATTTCGGTGCTATCTTCATTTTTCAGCATCTTACTTCGATCCGGATGAAACCTACAAGGCTGCTCAACGTCCTCCCCCGGCGTTCCAGGTATTGGATAACCTTCAGGTGTTTCACCTGCTGAGCCATCTAAGGTGCGCCATTTCAAAATATGTGGCCTTAAGTTTACCATATCTGCTTTTGAGTAACACGGGGTTTAGCCGGAGCAAACGGATCAACTAAGCCCCACTTGCGATAAATTGCGCTCACTATGCCCTTGCTATCGTTGGTATACTTTATGCTAACATCATCCTCTCTAACCTCACTGATAGATATGCTTTCCAAAAGAAGCGTTACATAAACCAGATCTAATGCCATTCCCATGGTAGTCGGATCGTATTGAGTAGCACCATCAAGGTTGCCCTCATACAATGCGAGTTCAATCTTTGCCGAACTGAGGGAAAGGTTTTCAGCCTTGGTTGTTAACGCTTCTTTTATGGTCATACTCTTGCCTATCTGGATTGCTTAGGATTCTACGATTAAACGAGCATTTAGCAACGATTGCAATTTGATTAAACCTAAATGAGTTACATCATCACCTTCAGTATATTCTTTTGTGAAATCCAACGGATCACGGAAAGATTTACCTGGTGCAACTTCGTATTCCTCATCTTCATCGATCAAATGCACTTCAGATTTCAACTCACCTGAATTATCTGCTTCTGGCTTTGCAAATTCCTTAACCAATTGGCTAACAAAATCAGCAGAGTTTTCTTTGAAGGCATCAAGTGCACTTAGCACCAAGTTATTCGAATCGATCAAGGCCTTATTACTATCTAGAATAGTTTGTACCCATTCCGGAATTTCGCTCTCCTGCAAAGTGCCTTCAATATGCTTTGTCTCATCACCACCTTCAAACAAGTTCGGCGTTACTATAGCTGCATAGATCTCATCAATCTGTTCAGCAGAAAACGCACGTTCATCCTTCGCCAATTCGGCTTTCACGTCTGCATCGGTCTTACCGTCAGAGTGAAGCGAGCCGTATTTTGCAACGGCCGCTTTTAAAGAGTTCTTGTTAAAGTTTTCCATTATGCTTGGATAATAGTTGTGTCCTGAAGGTAGATATCTTCAACGTTGTTAATTACTGGAACAACACGCGCTTGCATTTTGGTGAATTCAGATACCTGAGGCTCATTGTGGCGATACTTAGAGATCAAATAGTATTGATCAACCAATTGATACGTTACGCCTTCTACAGGATGGTTTTGTTCTGCAAGCTTTGCATAAACCATTAACCCAACCTGCCCTGCAGTGGTATAGATAATTGTGCCTGGCTTCCATGGTTTTACTGGCGTACGTTTAGCGTTCTTTTCTTTACGAATAGTACGATCAATCGCCACAAATGTAAAACCACCACGTTTTTTAGCTAATGCGTTGAGTTGGTCAATATCTGGTGCAGGGATATTACCTCCAACGAAGTTTTGACCGAAAGCATAAAGCTCTTTTGTTTGTGTTAAATTGGAAATTGCATCAATTGTGGCTGAATCAGTATAAGCAACTTGAATTACACTACCATCATCTTTCGATTTTTGAACGATTTTTTTAACATCATCCCAAAATTTATAGGTTGGGTCGGTTAACGCTTTCGCTACTCCAAACTTATGGCTATCTAAATAACCATAGTTCAAACGGATACCTTGACCAACGTTTTCATCATCAGTAACCATTACGATACCGGTTGAAAAACCTTCAAGAAATGATGCCTCGTTTAATTCGTAACCACCACCTAATACTTTCTGGGTATCTTTGAACAGTTCCGCAACGATTTGAGCATCAGTTCCACCGCTAGCGATTAATGTATCCAATGCAGTCAACTGTGTTTCGTTTAACCAAAGCTTCATTGACATCTTTGCGATATCGCCACCAGCTTTACCCATTGAATCACGCATTTTTAATGGATCATCACTATCCATAGCGACGTAATCCGCAGATACAAGGATATTTTCCTGACTCAACGTTTCCCATTTTCCAGATACAGAAAACTGAGGTTTTAACAAAGTTCTGTGTAGGTAAGGTAATGGATTGGTTGTATCATTAAGTTTTTTGGTGATACGGACTGTAACACCTGGGAGATACTTAGCAACCCATTGAATAAATGCTGATTGTTCCATCTTAGTCTGCTTGTTGGCCAATTAAAGGCATTGCCGTTTTTACTGCTGCCGCAACTGTTGCGAAATCGTAAGGACATGCCTCTGGGTTAATAACTCCCTGCGTCAAAATAGCCGCAGATGCTTTTTTTGTAAGAATACTGGCGATCAAAACCCCAGCATATACATGGCCTGTTGGCAATGATGCATAAGCTGTTTGACCTGCATTTACAGGAAGCGGCTTGTATTCTTTTGTTGCTGTCTCGAAAATAATCGGGTGACCAGCATTAATTACTAAAGGCGCAAACCCTGTAACGTCTAAGGCTTTTCCGCCTGGAACGGTTGCGAAAACTTTTCTGATAGCGACATTGTCCTTCTCAGTGTTTACTTGCACACCGTCATCTGTTAAATTGACTGTAGCCATTTGTTTATAGATTTTCCATTACTGCATCCAACTCCGTGTCGGTTGCTTCTTTTACTTTTTTCGTGCTTCCACCTATACCACCCACCGGACGATCATTACCCATTCCGCCGTTGGCATCTTCTTGGATAAAGATTTTTGCATCTTCTGTAGCATCAGCTAGATATGAATTGAAATCTTCATCATCTTTAAATGCCATTCGATCAAAATCCTTAAGTGCTTTTGTTTTAAAAGCCTCAGAAGTTCCTTCCAATGTTTTAGCGTACTGCTCCCTGCGGGTGTTGCCAACTTTTTCAGATTGGATCGCTGCTAAACCCTGCGTTAATGCTCCGACACTTGTTAACAGACCTTTGGCCCATTCTGGCATATCGGTTGGTGTTGCAGGTTCTGCCGGATCCTCCTTTTTTGCTGGCTCTTCAACTTTTGCAGGCTTTTTAACATCAGATACTTGGCGGCTTGCTACTGACTGAACGAAATCAGCTGTAGGTTTTGCGGCTGTAACTGCTGTTGACAAATCCTCGTCAGTTGATTCATCTGTTAGAGATTGCTGGCTGATAATTAAATCCGCTAGACTCTCCAATTCTTTTGCGTTAAAACCCTTGCTTGCAAACGAGGTCTTTAACAATGCGATTAATTTTTGTTTCATGTGTTTCGTACCCCGTTTTATTCCTAGCGGACGGGTTACATTGCGAAATTACCTGTAAGGCATGGCGTGGTAAAGCTTAGTGGATTACTTGGAAAGGTTGGTAAATTGAATACTTAAAAATCAGTATTTTTCTACCGCTCATCAAGGCTGGCAGGCTGTATATGTAGAATATTTAGGCATTAGTATATCCCATCTTTTTTGTTACATTACTGTAGTTTAATAATTACATAACTTGTATTCATAATTATTAACCCTATATCAATTTTATGAAAAAACATCTAAAGCTAATGCTTGGCCTTGCCTTGGCCGCAACTTTCACTTCTTGTAAAAAAGATCAAACTACTTTAGATGATGGGCCGGGAAAACTAAAAGATCGTGTCGATTTAAAGATGACACTACCAGGCCAATCCGCTCAAGAGGTTTATCTTGTGCAGCAGCCAAATGGAACTTACCAAGCAGCTTGGTATGGTAATATGGTTTTCGGCGACATACCTCATCCAACTATCAATGTCAAGAATGGCCAGCCAATCCCGGCAATTGAAGTATTAGATCCAAATAGTGAATATCTCGAGATTTTAACAACCGGCCCATATTTTACTGTAATACGTCCAACCTTTTTAGGTAGCGTTAGTACGATAAAGGAGAAGTTTGGAGAATTTGAAGATGCGTACGCAGATTACATTTCAGCGAAAAAGGATGAGTATGGAACTTTGAAACAGCCAACTCTGCCTAACTTGGATACCTATATTGAAAATACAGGTAACGGTGAAATTATTATAAAAGGAATGATTGTTTCATCAACTGCTTCCCCATCAAAAATGTCAATTGTTCCTCATACATTTGTACCACCAGCGCCTACTATTCCTGCATATTTATTGTTCCCAGATTATACTGTTGGCAATATACGTTACGATATCACCGGGAATAATTTGGGAACAGTTCAAGGGGTTACTGCTGTAGACATAAACACCAACCAGAATGTTCCGATTTATGGTTTTTCTGGATCTTATACGGAATTATCAAATGGTATTCACGTTCAAGATCTTATTATCTGGACAAGTCCTACAACATTTATTACTTATACAGGTAATCTATAAATAAAATATTTGTTTAGTTATGGGATGGTCGGGAGATCATCCCTTTTTTCGTATATTCAAGTTATGAACGAAAGAATTACAATAATTAATTACTCTCAATAATCAACTTCATTTGCTGAAGCCTCAATATTATTGGTGCATTGATCTTTGCATCTGGTTTGGTTCGCAATGGAATGAAATGAGATTCCAGGAATAAATCATAATCGGTCACCTGCACAGCTGCATTTAAGAACACTGGCATATCTGGACGTGGTGCATTTTTGAACCACTCTTCCAATTCGCTTACTTGGGTTGGTGTCATTCCCCAAAGCTACGTCAAAAACCAAAGCGTACACCTATTGTTTTATCAACATGCTGGATTTTTACGAAAGGGTTTATGAAATAGTAGCATTGATTCCATACGGTAGGGTAACTACTTACGGGGCAATCGCTAAATGCCTGGGTGCAGCTCGCTCATCTAGGTTAGTTGGCATCGCCATGAATCATTCACACCTTACCCATCCACATCTGCCAGCTCATCGGGTGGTCAATAGGAATGGTTTGCTGACGGGCAAACATCATTTTCCTTCAGCGCCAATGGCTGAGTTATTGGAAGCTGAAGGGGTCGTAGTTGTTGGTGACTGTGTTGTTGACTTTGATAGGCTGTTCTGGGATCCAAAAGAACATCTGTAAAACAATCGCACATTCCTACATGTTTTATTGCCATGGACGATAAAAGAAAACAAGATGGTCGTGATGATGCTAAAGTAGATTTGAACGATCCAAATGAAGTGAGTTATGCGGCTCAGCAAGCAAATGTTAGCACTGAAAAATATAAGCAATATGCAAAAGCTGCTGGAACATCAAACCGCGAAAAGATTCTTCAGTACATCAAGTCAAATAATAGATAATGCCCCGTCGCAAGAAACATAATATAGAACTCGATGGACTACCAAAACTACTTGGAGCGGAAGTGTACCAGGAATCGCCTGGGTTCATTTGCCTACTGCCTAATGATGTGCACGAAAGCGTGGTTGGTCGGGGTGGCTCGGTCGCGGAAGCGGTAGATAACTGGGATATTAAACTACAAGCTCATTTGAGGAATGCCGGTGATGATGATCCGGTAGTGGTGTTTGTTAAAGGATTGCTTAATAAGAAGGCTTATACCGAGCAAGTTGCACCACCTACTTCCGTTGCTAAGAAATCACGTGAACATAATATTGCTGAATTTGAAGCCCAGTTTTATTCATCGAGATCGCGGGGAAATAAGTAATTTTCAAAACAAAAAGATTTATACTTGGTTAATACGATTAACATTCAATCATTTACTTTGGTTAGTTGATGATCATAAAAAGGTGTTTCCCTGAGTGGGAACCTTTAATTTTTTTCGTTTGTTAAATTTAAGGCTGTCGTGAGATAGCCTTTTTTGTTAAAACTAATTGTACTTTTTACGGTTATCTATTTGCTGGCTTCAGCATACACTAAGATAGACAACAGCGGTCTGAATTTGGGAGTTCAGACCGCATTTTAGTGTTTATCGCGTTGTATACACTTCATGTGACAATGAAGATACTTATTCATAGCGTTCATTTTTTCGAAACCATTTATACTCAGAACTTCTTTATTATATTTACATAACCTTAAACTAGTGGGATGACACTTACTAGCGGTACTATACCTTGTCATGGATGTGGCAAGGTATATACCTATATATGAGTATTGTCTTTTAAAACGATAATATCTATAATTGTACTAGACAATGGTGTCTTGAGAATCAATGGATGACGAGTCTCATCTTTCGCGATGAAAGTTAATTCCCCTGTTATTAGCGTAGCAGGGGATATTTACCTTTAGCCTATGGAAATCAAATCTAAACACATTTGGATTGTTGGAATAACGCTTTGGCTTATGACTATTGCGATAGGGATGATCTGGCCGCAAGAACAATCCTACCCTAAATGTCACTATCAACCTACAATTGACCTGCTGCTTTTGCATTCAGATGCGCATCGAGCTGAATTATTGGCGAAATAGTAAGTTAACACCTGTTCATTTTTGTTCAACTTTCTAATTACCAGATAGTAAGATCTCCTTTCTCTAACTTTAAATAACCAAAGATTTAAGTTATGAGAAAGTTGACTACGATTTCCATACTACTGATGATATTTACGAACTTTCAGGCTAAGTCTCAACCAGGTGTAGGTTGTCTACGGAATGCCGATGGTCGACTTTATACAGTAAAGAACGTTTTTGGATTTTACGAGCTTCTTCTCGCAAATTACCCAACATCTCCTCCTGCTTGCCCAAGAGTTGCATTAGGAACTAAAACAGGTGTTACATGTCGATTTTTGGCAGGAGGTCCAGCTAATGATGAATACAACTATATTCTATATACCGCGAATGGTCCGGTACAATGCGATCTTGACCACTACGGTTACGGAGCATTAGCTATTGCCGGATTTCTTGCGTTTAGGAGGATAAGAAAGAATTAAAAAAGCCATACATTTCTGTATGGCTTTTAGAAAGTGGTTATTTACTGGCCTGGCGCCAATAGCCCCCCTCCAAATGGATTATACAAATCCGGATCGATTGGATCGAATGGATATAATGGATCAAAAGTACTCTCCCCCACGAATTCAGCTACCCCCATTTTTACATAGATATATTTGTAACTACCAAGGAAGAAATCATCTTGATGAATATAATAACCATCAGGTAATTTTTGTAACTGATTTAATGAGTTGGTGAAATAAGAAAACCCATTGGCTTGAATGACATTTGATACAGATGGCAATGGAGCAGGTCTATCATCTCGTAAATGAGATTTGTAATAGCTATAGAAATATGTGGTATTTGGAGTGAAGCTTGCAACTTCGTTCTGATAGATTCTATTTTCAATTCCTGGCTCTGGCACAGCCACATCGGTAGAATCGTACGGTGCTGGCACAGGGTTTACAGAAGGCCATCTGCAAGCTTTGTATTCCGCATAAGCCTTTTGTTGTTTTCTATCAAGAGTTATCCAAGAAAGGTATGTACAAATCGATCCTGCAACCGGCAGTAATACCATACAATTACCAGCATTTGTGCGATAATCTCTAGCATTTTTATTCCATTTATCAATAAAATCCTCTAAACATTTGCTCGCTTCTGGAGACTCGGGAGCAGGCCCTGTATCGAAAGGGAATGTACCCTCTGGCGTAGTCATCAATAATGAACTCTTAACTTTATTATTGAATTTTATCTCTGAATTTTTTAATGATGCTTTTTCTAAGCTTCTTCTGAATAATGTGTCGTATAAATTATTAAACTTATCTATGTTTTTAGATTCAGATAAATTATACGACTGTTTAATTCTGCTCAATAACACCATATTTTCATTTAAAATACTGATTACTGAATCGGGATTAAATCCTCTGCGCTTTAAATACTGTTTAAAATCTGCTTCAGTTTTAATCGCCATACTTATCTCGGTCGAACTGTTTGATTGTCTTGCTTTGGCGTACATTGCAGAAAACATGGCAGAATCATTTGCTAAATAAGCTTTTAAATCTTTGCTTATAGAAAGATTCTCTAGCGAAAGATCTGAATTTGTTGGACCATCGTCCAAAATGCTTTTCTTACAAGAGATAGTAACTACCGTCATCATAAGGAGCGTTAATAATAGATTTTTAATTTTCATTATCTGAATTTTTTATGATTGTAAGATAGTGTGTACGT
>NZ_AJLG01000190.1 GCF_000258495.1 Pedobacter agri PB92 | reverse complement strand
ACGTACACACTGATCATTTGGCTTACGATAGTTTTCCAAATGCTGAAAGAAGATTTTGAATCTTATTTGATTGCCGATAAATGAAGAAGTTAGTTTCCATCGTAATACCAGCTTACAACGAGGCTGATAATATTTTCGTGATTGCTGAAAGTATTAAAAAGGTTTTCTCTTCCATAGCTTATCATTATGAAATTATTCTTGTAGATGATGGAAGCGCTGACCATACATTGGAGAAAATAAAAGAGTATTCATCTACGGCAGAAAATATCTTTTTTCTGGAGTTCAGTAAAAATTTCGGCCACCAGCTAGCAGTTAAGGCAGGTATGGATCATGCATTTGGCGATTGTGTTATTTCAATGGATTGCGATATGCAGCATCCACCGGAGTTGATTCCAGATATGCTTAAAAAATGGGAAGAAGGTTTTGAGGTGGTTTACACCATTCGCGAAGAAGATAAAAGCTTATCAAAGGGAAAACGAAGTTCATCAAGCCTGTTCTATAAAACACTCAACTGGTTATCAGACATTGATCTGGAGCCGGGTGCAGCCGATTTCCGTCTTTTAGACCAAAAAGTGGTGAACGTATTTAGAAACTTTCAGGAGAATGAACCTTTTTTGAGGGGACTAGTGAAATGGCTTGGCTTTAAACAATATGCCATTAGGTATAATCCAGCAGCACGTTTTTCTGGAAAAAGCAAATATACCCTAAAGAAGATGTTCAGATTAGCGCTACATGGTGTTACTTCCTTTAGCATTAAACCCCTGTATTCGGCAGTTTACCTGGGCTTTATACTGTCATTCGCATCAGTTTTGTATATTCCATATATTATCTATGCCTTTGCAAATAATGTTGAGGTGTCGGGTTGGGCATCTGTTATTATGACTATTGTTTTCTTCGGAGGTTTGCAACTAATCATTTTAGGCATCATTGGCATATATGTAGGTAAAATGTTTATGCAAACCAAAAATCGTCCGAATTACATTATCCGTTCAACAAATATCCCTCAAAAATAATGGTGCTTTTAAGTTTTGATATTGAAGAGTTTGACATGCCTTTTGAATACAACCGGGATATCTCATTTGCGGATCAGATTTCGATTTCGAGAACGGGTACAATTGCCATTTTAGATTTATTAGATAAACACCAGGTTAAAGCGACATTTTTCTGTACCGTAACTTTTGCTGAAAACATTCCTGATTTAATTAAGCGGATTACAGAAAGCGGTCATGAACTGGCTTCGCATGGTTATTACCATTCGGATTTCAAGACGGAGCATTTACTGCAATCCAAGATCAAGCTTGAAGAACTTTCAGGTAAAGAGATTACAGGTTACCGTATGGCTCGGATGATGCCCGTAGATGAAAAGGAAATCGAAAAAGCTGGGTATACTTACAACACATCTATCAATCCAACCTATCTTCCTGGTCGATACAACAATTTCCATATATCTCGAACATTTTTTACGAAACAAAATGTATTGCAAATTCCAGCTTCTGTAAGTCCAGTCGTGAGGTTTCCGCTATTTTGGCTATCATTTCATAATCTCCCGTTAAGTATTTACAAAGCCTTAGCCCGCTGGACTTATAGAAAAGACCATTATCTAAACGTATATTTTCACCCCTGGGAGTTTACCGATTTAAATGATTTCGAAAGGTTTGGATTTCCTGCCTATGTTCGCAAAAATACAGGAAATCAAATGGTGGAAAGGATGGATAAATTTATTCATTGGCTGAAATCAAAAAACTATCCTTTTGGCACTTTTCAGCAATTTATCAAAACGATTAATCACTAAACACCAGCACTTCACTAGTAATGATGGGCTAGCCTGTAAAAGTTATTTGTAATTTTCAGCTAGTTTTAATGCGTTATAGGCATTAACCACGCCGCCACTTACACATATTTCGTTGAACATTACGCGTACATTTTCGCCTTTTTCGTTTTTGTATTTTATTTTATGTGCAACCCTTGAAACAGATTTCATGATAATTTCCCGTACTTGAACAGGAGTTAAATGAGGATAGTAACTTAAAATTAATGCGGCCAAACCCGAAACTACAGGTGCAGCCATACTGGTACCATCGGCTTCTTCGTACTTCCCATCAGGAACAGTAGAATTAATCAAAAACCCGGGCGCAAAAACATCAACATTATATTTTCCATAATTCGAGAAGCTTGCTTTTAAATTATCATCATCTTTGTAAGCACTTGCCCCTACCTCAATCCAGTTTCTGGCATGAGGCAGCTTAAATTTTGCAGAATCTAACGGGATTGGTTTGATCACAGGCGAACGGCCTACTGTCGGCCTCATCCCCATGCCATTATTCTGATTGTTTCTGGGTGGTGGAATAAAATCTGGCCGGCTAGGCTTACTATTTGCTTTTTTATAATCTTCCGCCTCTTTACTTTGGAAATACTTGTTAGGATAATTCTCTTCAACATCATTATTTTGATTATCATTTCCTGCTGCATGCACCAAAAGAACGCCTTTACTTTCCGCATATTTCACGGCTTCATCCACAACTTTTTTATCCCACTTGTAACCTTTGCCAAAGCTCATATTAATCACTTTTGCACCATTATCTACTGCGTAGCGGATACCATTGGCGACATCCTTATCACGCTCATCACCCGTAGGCACTACTCTAATGGCCATAATACTGACATGGTTAGCCACACCCATAATACCTATTCCATTTTTACGATCAGCACCAATAATTCCGGAAACATGGCTGCCATGAAATGCATCTGGCCCTTTCACATCTCTGTTACCGTAGTTGCGTTGATTTGAGTCCGAATAATCGTCGCCCACAAGTTCTGCCCGCATATCATACTTCGGATTTAAATTGTACTTCAGCATGGCATCATACTGTTTGTATCCGTCCTTGATACTTTTATAAAACTTCTCGAAACCTCCATCTTCCTTTGAGCCCTTCCGGATAATTATTTTCACATATTCTTCCTCTTCATTATCGGCTTTATATCTATCTATATCCTCTAGCGTCGGCATTGGCTTATTATTTACCCGAGCAACAGAATCAATAACTTTGTTAATGGCCATTAATACGGGAAAAGTCTTACTGGCATCTTCATACTTCTTTCCAAAATCGCCAACAATTTTTTGATAGATACGATATTCTTCTTTTTGTGCACTATCCAGCGGTGTAAGATTGGTAGTTGATTGATATTTAGGATGATAGATTCTATATAACCGTATTAATTCCAGATTATCGAATTCAAGATTTCCTTTTTTTGACCCAATAAAGTTCCAGCCATGAATATCATCGATATAGCCATTGCCATCATCATCAATACCATTGTTTGGAATTTCCTTTTTGTTCGTCCACAACACATTTTGTAAATCGGGATGGTTGATATCAACACCACCATCAATCACAGCTACAATAATATTTTCTTTGGGTTTCTTATCATTTAATAATTCACGATAAGCTTTTTCGGTACTAATGCCGAAATAACCGTTTTCAGTCAAATCCAGATTATACCAATTGGCAGGCAATTGTATATTTTTACTTTGCGCAAATGCGTTAGCACTAAGCAAAATTAAGGTAATGATAAAACTTATTTTGTAGTGTATTTTATTCATCATGAATTATGTACGTAATACTACAATAATACGGTTTTATTGCCTCGGGGTTGAAAGTTTTTACATTTTTTAACAGATGTAGAAGCCGCCTGATACCGATTGAACGAAGTTTTAATGAATGATGGATCAAATTGATTTGGGTTAGTTTTAGAAACAAAAAAGGGCTATCTCAAATTAGAGATAGCCCATGAATAAATTAGCAGAGAAATACTAGTTGCTATAGCCTGGATTTTGCTGAGGCTTTAATACAGGGTTAGCATTAAGTTCTGTTTGAGGTAATGGAAGAACCAATTTATTATCTCCAGGTTGGAAACTTACAATTGCCCAATGTCCATTTCCAGCTGTTCTAACTACCGGCGTTTTGGTCCTTAATAAATCGAAGAATTTAAATCCTTCGCCATAAAGCTCTTTTCCACGTTCAGCCATAATCTCGTTAATGAGCGCCTGGCCCGTATTTGCTGATGGAACTGTTGCCACACCTGCTCTTTGCTGAATAGCCAATAAAGCAGTTTTGGCTGCAGCTTCATTTGCCACACCTTGTCTTGCCTCAGCTTCAGCTTCGATTAGATACATTTCAGATGATCTGATAATTACCTGATTTTGTGCTGGCGTAGTGTTAAAATCAAATTTATTAATTAAGAAACCCTCCTGACCTCTTCTGGCACCGATAACACCATTCACTCTGAATTGCTGCAAACGAATGTCATTCGACGCAAAGGAATTGAAGAAGTTATCAGCAGCCCTGAAACTCGAATATCCAATATCAAAAGGATCGTAGAAAGAGTTTACGGTTAAGAAACCTGAGTTGTCATCCGTTCTTGAATTTAAAGCATAAATCCATTCTGATGACGGGTTGATAAAACCAGTAAGTAATGATGCTCCAGTTCCAAGCGGCTTTCCAACTCTAGCAAGTTTTGCGTATTTACTTGCATTTGGATAATCACCCATTGTTAAATATACACGAGCAAGAAAGCCTTGAATCGCCCCTTTAGTCATCCTGTATACACTTGTTTTTGTTGCAGGAATGTTCGCTTCAGCAAACAAAAAATCGGAAAGAATTTGGGCGTAAACTTCTTTTACTTTAGCTCTCGGAGATAAAGTACCGTTCGGACCTAATGGAGCAAGAACTAATGGTACACCTAAAGCTTCCGGATCAAGCGTGTATGGCTTAGCATACCATTGAATAAGCCAGAAATAAGCTTCAGCTCTAAGGGCTCTGGTTTCTGCGAAATAAGCGCTCTTCTGTGCATCTGTAATAGGGGCAGTAGGTAAATTTGCTTCAAACTGATTTGCATTTGCAATCACTCTGTAACCTAGTGTCCAGTAATCAGATGGCTCAACAGAGCTTGGATTCTCAATAAACTGATACCCATTAATAAATCGTCCATAATTGCCGGCACCACTTACTACCAAAATGTCTCCACCTTTAACATCATTATTTAAAATCATGTTGTATTTATATGAAGGATTGGTAGAAACGTCATACACGCCAGTTAAAGCTGCTGCAATTTTTTCAGGTGAAGAAAACGCTTCAGCTGCATTAATCTGCTGGGTAGGCGTTACTTCCAAAAAATCTTTCTTACAGCTAGATAAACTTGCAAGTAGAATGAGTGAAGAATATATCCCTATTTTATTTATCTTTTTCATAATATCTTATCTTAAAATTAAAAACCAGCTGTTAAACCAATTGAAAAGGTTTTAATGTTTGGAATATCATTGTTACTAGTTCCTGCAATTGTTGCTTCCGGATCGAAACCTTTGTGGGCAGCATATGTAAATGGATTTTCAGCCATTACAAATAAGCGGGCAGTAGATAACTTTACTTTACTTGCCCATTCTTTTTCAAGGTATATCCCAGCGTGATGTTTTTAACCCTCATGTATGATCCATCATATAAAAATCTGCTGGAAGAACTATTTGATAAATCTGTATTAGATGCTGGCAAAAATCTTGGAGTTGTTGAAGTTGTATTTGTTGGAGACCAAGCATTTAGCACATCTTTAGACATTTGCTGACCTGGAGAAATACCATTATGCATTAAAGCTGCGTACAAAGCATCATAAACTTTTCCACCCAAAGAGAAGTAAGTAAAAACGCTGAGATCAAATTCTTTATACGATAATGTATTATTGAAACCACCATAATATTTTGGTAATGCCGAACCCAAACCAGTATATTGTTTAGCTTCTGCATACACCTTTGTAGTTACCTTATTGCCACTTGCATCATCTCTATACCACATTGGCCTACCATCTGCCTGATCAATTCCGGCATATTCTCTTAAATACCATTGATAGCGATCTTGTCCAACTTTAAGAAGCTTGGTTCCGTCATTTGGATCAACAACCTCGTCTTGAGTGGATGAAATAACCTTATTTTTAATTTTAGTAATATTAAAAGCGATGTTCCAGTTAAAGTTATCAGTTCTAATTGGTGTAGCGTTTAAGGCAAGCTCAATACCGGTATTATTCATCTCAGCCAAATTGGTGTTGATTGTACTAAATCCGGTTGTTCTTGATAGTGGCTTTGCGAATAGTAGTCCGTCAGATTTTTTCTCGAAGTAAGAAATTTCTCCACTTAGTCTGCGGTCTAGTACAGCAAATTCCAAACCAAATTCCAATGCTTTAGAGCGTTCCCATGCCAATTCATCATTGGCTAACTGGGTATATGACATACCTGCAAGCCCCTCATAAGCATTCGCAAGTGAGTATAGTCCTTGAGCCGCATAACGGCTAATATCATTATTACCGGTTACACCATAACTTGCACGTAACTTTAAGTCATCAACAAATTTTACATTTTGCATGAAATTTTCTTTATTAATTCTCCATGCACCACCAACTGACCAGAAGTTACCAAATTTCTTGTCTGGGCCAAAAGCCGAGAAACCGTCTCTTCTATAACTACCTGATAGATAATATTTGTTATCGTAGTCATAATTAGCTCTCGAGAAATATGATTCAAGTCTTGCTTCAGTATAAAATGATGAAGCAGTTCCTGGCGTCGATGCTGAAACTAATTCAGTTTGCCCTGCAAAACCATAACCAGTTGCCATTGCCGTAATTTGATCGTATTTGTTGCGATACGCTTCCTGCCCTAACAAAATGTCGAAATTATGTTTATCGATACTTTTATTATATGTTAAAGTATTAATAAACGTAGTGGTAATATCTTCCTTAGAATAACGATACCCTCTTCCTTTTACCCCCACACCGTTACCATGTAACAAATTATAAAACTGATTCTCTCTCACTGCAGAATAATCTAAACTTACTGTTGATCTGGCAGTAAATCCATTAAGAAATTTTACCTGAGCATATGGAGATGTTGTAATACGGGTAATTTTGGTTAAGTAAGTATCTAACTCATTTAATCCAACTGGATTAAAATCTGGAGAAACCGGATTGACATAACTATATGTCGGATTACCATTCGCATCAGGAACCGGATTACCATTCGCGTCTCTCACATATAATGAATAAATATTTGAAATAATATCGGCAAAACGAACCGGATTCGCACCACCACCAGCTCCTGGAGGTGTGTTCTGAGTTGAACTTGCCAAAGTATTATTAATACCAAATGAAAAGAAATCATTTACCTGATTAGATAAATTAAATTTTCCGGAATATCTTTTAAAGTCAGACCCGATTACAATGCCTTTTTGATCGAAATATCCGCCAGAAACATAATATTTCAGCTTTTCTGTACCACCACTTGCAGAAACATTCACATCTTTTGTTTGTCCTCGTCTTAGTACTTCATCCCTCCAGTCAGTATCATAAAATAAAGCTGCACCTGGAGCCAGTGCACCACCAGCTACAAACGGATTTGGTGTATTGAATGGATTAACTGATAAACGTGTTCTTGTCAAAGTATTTGCTGCAACAGCTGCTGCATCTGGTGTTAAACCAGCTGCAATTCTTTGCGCATAATAACTATCGAAATACAGTTTGTAATACTCTTGGGCATTTAATACCTCGTGCTTTTTTACAGCTTGATAAGAATAACCACCTGTTACGCTTGCATTAAATTTCGTAGCACCAGCTTTACCTTGTTTGGTTGTAATTAATACTACCCCGTTTGCAGCACGAGAACCATAAACCGCAGTAGCAGCAGCATCTTTTAATATGGTTACTGATTCGATATCATTCGGATTTAATGACGATAAAACATCAGCAGTTTGAGCAACCGAAGTTAAGTCAGTACCTGATGACGTTACTGCGATTCCGTCAATTACGTACAATGGTGTAGAACCTGCTGAAATTGACCCAACACCACGAACCCTCACTTGTGTCGCAGCACCAGGTTGCCCCGATACGCTGGTTACTTGTACACCAGCAGCCGCTCCCTGTAATGATTTTTGGAAAGATGTATTAGGTCGGTCTGCAAAGTTTTTTGATTCAACAACTGAAGCAGCACCAGTAAAACTTTCCTTTTTAACTGTTCCATAGGCTACCACAATAACATCATTAAGTTCGTTTGTACTTGCTGTTAATACAACACTATAGGTAGACGCTGCAGTTAAAATTCTAGTTTGCGAAACAAAGCCTAAGGCAGAAAATTCTAAAGCTTTGGCAGATGAATTTACTGAAACTGTAAAAACTCCCGTAGCATTTGTAATTGCTCCACCTGTTTGTCCTGCTATTTTAACTGTTACGCCTGGCAGCGGAAGCCCGTCCTCGCTAGATGTGACTGTTCCTGTCACTGTTCGGTCTTGAGCTAGTGCAGAAAAATGCAATAAACATCAACACGAACAAACTTTGTAAAAGTTTTCTCATGAAATTTGGATTTTTTTTAGATTAATTAATGATTAATGCGACAAAAATAGAGGTTATTGCCATGTAAAACAAATTTTACATTAAAAATTAAATAGTTAAAGGACAAATACAGTCAAATTTTTAATATAAATCCAAAATATATCAGCTAATTCAAATAAAAAACAAAAATTATCACAAGAAATTCAGTAAAACGAGATTAAAACTACACATTTAGTTAATTTAATAATTAATTATAAAGAAAATGGTAGTAATATTCAACTATATTATTCTGATTGGCTTATGAAAAAATTTTAGTTCAATTAAAACTTTTAAAGCCCCAGCAGTGCTGAATATTTAGTTCCAGTCCTGCTGTCCCCCCAATCTTTTTGGGGAAATTTGCTACACGTCTGAAGGTTTGTAGC
>NZ_AJLG01000189.1 GCF_000258495.1 Pedobacter agri PB92 | reverse complement strand
ACGTACACACCTAATCGTTCGCTATTGCTGGCTCATTTGTAATTTTTTTCATTGCGATGGAAATGGTTTTAGGTTTAACCATCTTCAAAGAAGAAGCGCCAGAAACGGTTTCAATAGTGCCCCTTGCATTTCCGTTAATTGCAGGTGCCGGTACAATGACCACGCTGCTATCGCTCAAAACCGAATATCAAACTCAGAATATTTTGGTGGGGATTATCCTGAACATGCTTTTTGTTTACTTCGTATTAAAAAACACCGAACGCTTAGAAAAGCTATTTGGTAAAACAGGATTAAACATTCTTCGTAAAGCTTTCGGCGTAATTTTACTGGCTATCGCTATCAAATTATTCAGAAATAATACCGGATTGTAGATCAAAACCGCAACAAAGAATCAACTGTAAGCCAATCGTCATTTCCAACGAGACCGAGAAATCTTATCTACTATAAGATCGTACTGTAACAAAAATTTCGTATATTCATCTAAACATAAAGCTAACCAAAGATGAACAGCTTCGAGGAATATACATTAATAATCGGGGCAATTGCTGTTTTAATTGAAGCAGTAAAATACCTAAAAAAGAACTTCAAATCCTGGTTTGAGCATGTATAAACTTGTCTGAACGCTTATACTGACAAACATTAACAACAAGGTCTTTGAAGCTACTAAAGTCTGATCAGCCTGGCCACAAACATGGTATCAGCATTATTTTGATACCCTTTGATCACCTCCATTTTTTCTAATTCTAATGGCAAAGTATCTGTTAAGTGTTGTACTACCGCTTCGTTTTCAGCAGCAAAGGCAGAACAGGTAATGTAAATCAGGGGCTTCCCTGGCTTTAAATATTTTACTACGTTTGGCCCGATAGCTTTCTGAATTGCTGCGAATTGGTTAATCTTCTTTTCCTCAAAAAAAGTTAGCATTTCCGGCGTTCTTCCCCAAGTTCCGGCGCCTGTACAAGGTGCATCTAAAATAATACCGTCAAATTGATAATGATGCAAAACCTGATCATTATTCTTTAAAAGGTCTAACTCTTTTTTATGGTATTTTCTAATTCCGGCAAGGCGAAAACGTTCGTCAAGATTCATCAGTACTGATTCTCTTAAATCTGTAACCAACAGCTCAACTACAGGCTCCAGGCTGTGTAACAATAAGGATTTGCCACCCGATGCGGCACAGCAATCCCACCATTTATCCCATTTTTTAGGCTCGAAATAGCTTCCTGTATTCTGCGAAGATAAATCCTGAACCTGATAAGTTCCTTCTTTTAACACCGTTTCGAGTTTAGTACCATTCGGTAATGCTAAAGCAGTTTCTGAGACTTGATGAACTGTAATGCCTGCCGCCTCAAGCGTTGCTATGATTGATTTTATATCAGCCGCCGCAACCCTGATAAACAAATCGGGCTGCTTGAAAAACGAAGTAAAAAACTCTATTTTATTTATCCCTTCAGATAATTTATCTCCGAAAGGAAAAACGTCTTCCAGGTTAAAATCATGATATTTTTCTACAATAATTTTTATTTTTTCTGCCAGTGGAAGATGAATATCATCATGTAATGCTGGCATATTTTGCTCTACTACCGGACTCAAGGTTTCGTGGCAAAGAAAATCAGCAATGCACAGTCTTTCCTCGCGAGGCAAATTAGGCAACGCCTTCCCTAACCTAAAAAAACTGTAAACATGCCTGGTTGCCCACCTTCTGTCAGATGATCCCATTTGCTTGTTTTGTTTAAAATAGCCAGGCAGGAAACGATGTAGGGGCAAATTCCCATCATAAGTGTTTAAAATTTGTTCAAAAGCCCTTAACTGATGGTCAGCCCTCATAGAAAATAAATTGTAAATTATTCGATAATATTTAATGCAAAGTTTTTGAATTTCAACAGCATTAAACTGGTGTTAATATAGCCTAATTTTTCATCATGAATAAATGAAAAATTATTATGGAGCCCCTTATATTTCTCCTTTGTTATGTAGTCGCGGTAATCTTCCCCGTAATGAGAAAGTAGTTTGCCAAAATAAAAACCTACATCGAACCCTTTGTAGGCATATTCTCCAGGTTCGAAACCAAACTGTTTGCGATATTTTTTGATAAAGGCAATTACAGCAGCACTTTTATAGTCTATTTTATATGATGAACTGATTATGGTATTCAACGCCTGCACTTTATCCGTTGGGTAGTTTTGTTTTACCCAGTTGGGATGACCAAAAAGACTAATATTGTAGCCTCCGACAGGCAGATTCTTCAGCTTAAACAACTTATCAATAGTAGGTAAAACGAAAGTTCTATCAGATGATGTAACCAGAACAACATACTGCTTGCCTTTGATCATCTTTGTTTCAAAAGTATAAGCTGACGCATATTCCTGAACCACAAACTTTGTTTTGCTGGTCAAATAAGATCTGATGGGCGAAGCAAAGGCCTCATCTTCTGTTTTTCTGGGATTAATAATCACTACAATGGTATTTGCAGGATTAAAACTTTTTCCAATATAAGTGGCAATTTTTTGTGCATGGAGATCGATATTATTTACAATGGAAATGAGATTTGGATTGTTAAACTCTGAAGGATTAGATGCTGCCAGAGGGGAAACTACCGCAATATTGTTTTCCTTTGCGTAAGCAGCCATAAATTTTTGTCCGTCAGGAAACACCGGACCAACAATCAAATTACTTTGTTTAAACCGATCATTTTTGTAAAGCACAGCAATATGTGCATTGTCGTCTTGCGTATCAAAAACATTCAATTTGAAGTTTAAACCTGAAGCAGCTACCGAATCTAAGCCCAATTTAAATCCTTGATAAAAATCGATAGGCATGGCATATCTTTCTACATCAGCTTTGGTGGCTGTCTTTAAATTCAGCTCATCGAGTTTAAAGGGTGCAAGCAGGGAAATGCTAGCCTGGCTAAACTTTTTAACCACTTTTTTTTCTGCAGGTTTTTCTTTCTCAACAGGTTTACTGGTTTCGGTTTTTGGTGTTCTTATTTTAGGAGAACAAGCTCCTAAAACTAAAATAAAGAAAACTAAAATATAGTAACCGTTTCTAAAATTCATACCTGTTGTTTTTAACAAAATATGCTAGCAAAGTTTATTCCACCTTGCTAGCATAAGTTATATTTGATTAATAATATAGTTAACTGAGAAAAAAACGGTCAACTTATTTATTCCCATTCAATGGTTGCAGGTGGTTTAGAGCTGATATCGTAAACAACCCTGTTTATACCTTTCACCTTATTAATAATTTCATTTGAAATTTTTGCAAGCACCGGATAAGGCAGATGGCACCAATCTGCCGTCATACCATCTACTGATTCAACAGCACGAAGGGCAATTACATTTTCGTAGGTACGTTCATCACCCATTACACCAACAGATTGCACGGGTAAGAAAATTGACCCAGCCTGCCAGATCTTATCGTATAATCCAGCGGCTTTTAGTTCATTGATATAAATGGCATCAGCATCTTGTAGGATAGCTACTTTTTCTGCGGTAACCTCACCCAAAATACGAATACCTAAACCTGGACCTGGAAAAGGATGGCGGCCAAGAATCACATCATCGATTCCTAAAGCTTTACCTACCCTGCGAACCTCATCTTTAAACAGCGTTTTTAATGGCTCAACCACTTTCAGTTTCATAAAATCTGGCAAACCACCAACATTATGGTGCGATTTGATCGTAGCTGATGGACCATTTACTGAAATTGATTCGATCACATCAGGATAGATAGTACCCTGACCTAGCCAGTTTACACCTGTTACTTCATGTGCTGCATCATCAAAAACTTCGATAAAAACCCGTCCAATTGCTTTGCGCTTCAATTCTGGATCGGTTAATCCAGCAAGCTGACTTAAGAAACGATCTTTAGCATCGATCCCCTTAATGTTTAAACCCATGTGTTTGTATTGTTCAAGCACCTGTGCATATTCATCTTTACGCAGTAAGCCATTATCAACAAAAATACAATGTAAATTTGTACCGATTGCTTTGTGTAATAAAACGGCTGCCACACTACTATCTACACCGCCTGATAAACCTAAAACAACTTTATCATTGCCTAATGTTTGCTGTAATTCTGCAATGGTGGTTTCTATAAACGCTGCCGAAGTCCAGTCCTGGCTACATCCACAAATATCAACCAGGAAGTTTTCTAATAAAACCTTTCCATCAATACTGTGTGTAACTTCAGGGTGAAATTGTATGGCGTAAGTATTTGAATTTTTTATGTGATAAGCTGCAACCTTTACACTATCGGTACTGGCAATTAATTCAAACTCTTCCGGAATACTAGTGATGGTATCGCCATGACTCATCCAAACCTGAGAATCGATATTAATTCCTTTAAATAATTTATTTTCCTGATCAACAAAACTCAAATTAGCACGGCCGTATTCACGGGTCGAAGATGGCTGAACATCGCCTCCAGATTGTTGAGCGATGTATTGTGCACCATAACAAACAGCCAACAAAGGATATTTGTTGTGGTATTTTGACAAATCAATTTGAGGGGCATCATCCTGACGAACAGAATACGGGCTACCTGAAAAGATAACACCTTTTACATCTTCTGAAATTTCAGGAAGGTTGTTGTATGGATAGATTTCACAGTAAATATTTAGTTCGCGAACTCGACGGGCGATGAGTTGTGTAAATTGCGAACCAAAATCGACGATAATGATTTTTTCTTGCATCCGCAAAGATAGAGAAAGAAAGGGAATTGTTAAATTGTTTTCATGTTATTTTCTGGCTGCAAGTATCCATTGCAAGTTGTTAGCAATAAGCTTAAAAATTCAACAGTTTAGCCATTTCACAATTAACCAATTACTCCATTCACCAGTTAACCCATCAACTTCACTTCTACCCCAAACTTCCTTAAAAAATCAACACCTTCATCACTAGGTAAACCTTTGTAAGCGGCATAAGATTGAGAATAGTAGACCAGTTTTATCCCTGAGGATAGGATTAACCGGGCGCAGGCAATACACGGCGACAATGTGGTGTATAGGGTACAACCTTCTATCTTCGATCCATTTTTAGACGCATAAAGAATTGCATTTTCTTCCGCATGCAAAGCCAATGAGCAACTTCCCTTGCTATCTCTTGCACAACCATGTTCTGGCCATTCCTCATCGCAATTGTGTGTTCCGGCTGGCGGACCATTGTAACCGATAGAAATAATACGGGTATCCTTTGTTAAAACAGCACCAACATGGGCACGTACGCAATGGGAACGGGCAGCCAAATCGGTTGCGAGATTCATAAATATGGTATCGAAACTTGGTTTGTTAGTCATGCTAAAAATAAAAAAGCCACAAAGAATAAATCTTTGTGGCTGTAAAAATAGCTTATTAAAAATTAATGTCCGCCCTCTGCAGTTATATTTTCAACATCAATACCTTGTTTCTTAAGTTCACCACTCACTTTCCAAGCAAAGAAGATTAAATAGGCAAATCCCAATACAGGAATGATGTATGAATTGTGAATACCTGCGCTGTCGGCTAGTTCACCTTGAATTGGCGGAATAATTGATCCACCTAAAATCATCATAATAAGAAATGCTGACCCCTGAGATGTGTATTTACCTAAACCTGTAATGGCTAGTGAGAAGATGGATGGCCACATAATTGAGCAACACAAACCGCCACTTACAAAAGCAAAAATAGCAACATGCCCGGTAGTAAATAAGCCAATAACCATCGAAATTGCACCTAAAGTACCGAACAAAGCTAAAGTTTTAGCAGGTTTCTCTTGTCCGATGAATACCGCAATTACCATTACCGCAATACAAAATGCATAAATATAAAGATTGCTTACATCGGTTCCGGTTGCATGGTTAACCCCCAAAATGATACCAAAAGCAACAAATGGAACCAAAGCCGTTAGCACATTCTTTGTCATTTTACTTAAATTAAATGCACTCACTGCACCTGCCCACCGACCAATCATCATACTTCCCCAATATAAAGAGATGTATGGTTTAATATCAGCATCGCTTAAGCCCCCAAATTCCTTTAATTGCAATAAAGCACCAAGATTACTCTGAATGGTTACTTCAGTACCCACATACATAAAGATTGCCAACATACCCAAAACCAGTTGAGGATATTGCATAGCGCCCCAGCTACCAGGATTATTCTTTTTAACGAAATAACCATACAATAAGGCACAAAGAATGATTAAAAATGATGAGTATACAAAAATCGATTTACTAATTCCCGTTAAAGATGAAAATGGATCTGCAGCTGCAACCATTAAGAAACCCAGAATCATAACGACTAATGGACCTGTTGGTTTACTGCTTGCTTCAATTTTCTCAGTACTGGTTACATCTGGCAGTTTAGAAACGCCAAAAAATACTGCTACAGCAAGAAATAAACCAGCAAGAATATAATATAGATTGTTAATAGATGAGATTTCAACCACTTTTGCTACAGCATCATTTGCGGTACCAAAGAGCACAACACTCACAATAACCGGACCCATCAAACCACCAAAGTTATTAATACCACCAGCTAAATTAAGGCGGTGTGCACCACTTTCAGGTTCACCGAGAGCAACCACGAATGGATTCGCCGCCGTTTGCTGAAGGGAGAAACCTAACGCAATAACGAAAAATGAAAACAGGATAAATAGAAATGATCCAGAATGAACAGCAGGAACCATTAATAAAGCCCCGCCTGCTGAGATAATTAATCCAGCGATAATTCCTTTTTTATACCCGATTTTGTTTAAAATATCAACCTTACTCGCTTGCGATGCAAAATACAAGATCAAAGATCCGATAAAGTAGCCACCGTAAAAAGTGAAATCGATTAGTTGTGATTCAAATTGTGTTAATTTGAAATGGGTTTTACAAAAGGGAATGAAGATACCATTTGAAGCGGCAACAAACCCCCAAAAAAAGAATACAGTTATAATCGTGTATAGTGCTGTACCGTAATTTTTTGTTGTTTCCTTTGTCATTTTACAATTAATATATTTTAGTTTTAGTGGGGCTAAACATAGAATAAAAAAAAATTAAATAAGAGTAACTTTTATGCAACTAATGCAACAAAAATAAATATGCCATGTTTAGGTATAAAATTGCATATTCGCATATTATAAACAATACAATACATGTTTGAGGCCATATTATTAGGTATTGGGGCAGGGATTATTTCGTCGTTTTTAACAGGTCCGGTATTTTTTGCAATGATTAAAACCAGTATAGAAAGAGGCTTTATGGCAGGTTTTTCTTTGGCTATTGGGGTTATAATTAGTGATGTTATTTTAATTGCATTGGTGCTTTTTGGCAGTCAGTTTTTTGATTATAAAGCGAGCTTTGATAAATATGTTGGTTCCATCGGCGGAATTTTCTTACTCGCTGTAGGAATATATTACCTGGTATCGAAAATGAAGGTGAATTATGATTCAAAAACCCTTCAAAAAGTTAGCAAAAGAGGTTATGTTTTAAAAGGTTTCCTGATGTGCATACTTACTCCTTCAACGTTAATGTTCTGGATTATTGTCAGCGGAATCATTTCCGTTAAACTCAATAATATGCTAAATGAAAAACTCGTGTGTTTCTTTATTGCGATGGCCACGCAATTGAGCATTGATGGCGCAAAGAGCTTTTATTCCAGTAAACTCCGTTACAAAATCAAGGAAGATGCACTAAAAACGCTTAACAAAATAGCTGGCGTAGTAATCATCTTCTTTGCCTTCTGGCTGATTTACAAGACCTATATTCAGTTTTACGCCTGATCAAACAGATTTATAACACTTCATCAAGATTGTAGATATCGACATAATCTAGCAATCTGCCGCCGGCACAATTTTCCATATTTTGAAGACGATAATAGGCTCTGTCGCCCTTTTTTAAAAATACCTGAGTACCAGTTTTTTCGCAGGGCACACCTCCATTGTTATCTTTGATATAGGTTATGATGGTGCCTTCAAATGAAACCCGATTGGCATCCAGTCTTTTCATTCGTCCATTAATTTTAAGATATTCATTTTGGCTATTGGTTTGCTCACCCTTTATAGCAAACCAGTTATCTGCCTTCTTGGTTATTTCAGCAGTACCTTTCTCGCTTTCAAAACTAATCCACTGCAACCCGATCGAAACACTTTTGCTAACATTAATCTCAACTTTTGGAATTTTACTTTTAATCTCATCGCGTACATTTTTTAGTGTATCATTCAATTCAGATAACTTATTAGAAATGCTATCGCTCGTATTATCTATCGCGTTGGTTACCTTTTGCTGGCTACCATCAGAACAGCCGAAACCTAAACAAATGGCAAATATCAGGCAGGATTTTATCAGATTTTTCATAGTGGAATTAACATGTACAGCTGTCGAAATGTTTTTATCAACCTGGTAAATCTGGCGATTCTGATTAGTGGCGATAGTGCTAAAAAAAACATTCAGATTCAATAATCATTCGCGTTATGCCGTAAATGTTTCTTTTTATGCAAAAAAATAGCCCACATACAATGTGAGCTATCTATTCTTAAAATTCTTTGAGAAGTTTTAATATGCCCTCTGGTTGTTTCCTTCTTTCCAGTTGATGAAAGCCTTGTTCACTACTTTATTTCCGCCTGGAGTTGGGTAGTTACCAGAAAAATACCAGTCGCCTTTGTTTTTCGGACAAGCTTCATGCAAGTTTTCTAAACTCTGATAGATCACTTCCACCTCTGCAACTGTACCTTTTGGTGTAATAATTTGCGCAATTTTGGCAGAAATTTCTTCAGGCGTAAATGGTCTGTAGATATCCTTTACATGATTTATAATCTCCTCTTTAGGCAGCAATAAAGAAGCTTTACATTTCGCGTAAACATCTTCAATAACCTGCCACATGCCACGCTCAGTTAGTAACTGAATTGCTGCATCGAAAGCTACAAACTGCCCCATCCT
>NZ_AJLG01000188.1 GCF_000258495.1 Pedobacter agri PB92 | reverse complement strand
ACATAAACTGTCCGAAAATGAACAGCTTAAAATTATAAAAACTTTTAAATATCTGATAATTAATGTTTTAAGTTTGTTTTTCAGGTTTGGCACAAGCTTGGCATAATGGCAATCGAACAGTACAACCGAACAATGGACAAAAAGATAGAGAAGAAAAGATTTAGCACCAAAACCTTAATAATGATAGGTGGCGCAATTGCTTTTGTAGCAGTTGTAATTTATGGCTACACTTTATCATTAAAAAAAACCTACAGTGCTGATGCCGATAAACTAACCATCAGCAAAGTAGAATACGGCGATTTTGAAGATGTAGTTTTACTTAATGCAAGTGTTGTTCCATTAACATCTGTGATTGTAAGTTCATCAGAAGGAGGTACAGTTGCGCAGATTTTTACCGAAAATGGTGCATCTGTGGTAAAAGGAACGCCGCTTTTAAGAATAGAAAACTCTAACGCCATGATGGGCTATACCTCTCAACAAACAGCGGCTACCGAACAAATTAATCAGTTGCGTAAATCTAGATTAGACTTAGAGCAAAATCAAAGAATTTTAAATCAGGATGTTTTAGATGTTGAAAATAATCTGCGTACAGCAATCCGTCAGTACAGAATCGACAGTGCTTTATTTGCAAAAAAAGTGATCACACAGCAAGAATTTAATAAATCGAGTCAGGATTACGAATATTATCAAGGCAAACTTAAAATCGTTCGCCAAGCGATTAAACAAGAAAACCAAAGCCGTAAAATGCAGCTTTCTCAAATCGACCAATCGATGGGGCAGATGAATGAAAGCTTGGAAATGATTCGCCGTAACATCGAAAATATGACAATTAAAGCTCCCGTTTCAGGTAAATTATCATCTTACGACCCGGTAATTGGTAAATCCTATAACTCAAATGAAATGATTGGAAAAATTGATGTTTTGCAAGGATATAAACTTCAGTCTGGTGTTGATGAATATTACATTAACCGTGTCAAAGAAGGACAAACCGCTACTTGCGAATTTAATGGCAAAACATACAACCTAACCGTGAGCAAGGTAATTCCAGAGGTAACGGCCGGACAATTCCAGGTCGAAATGATTTTCAAAGGTGCTGCTCCAGAAGGCCTGCGTCGTGGTTTATCGCTACAAACAAAATTAACTTTATCTGATAACAGTAAATCTTTATTACTTGCTCAAGGTCAGTTTTTTCAAAGTACTGGCGGTTCGTGGGTATTTGTGGTAAACAATGGTAAAGCAACCAAGAAAAATGTGAAAATTGGCAGGAAAAACTACCTGTATTACGAGATACTAGAAGGTTTAGCCAAAGGTGATGAAGTAATTACATCGTCTTACGACCAATTTAACCAGTACGACCAGGTAGAAATTAATAAATAAATAACATGAATAAATTTTTGATGACGATAATTTTAGCTTGCTTTTCTTATTTAGCAAGTGCGCAAAGCATCTTTAAGAAGGAAGCCAACTGGATTGATAATAAGGATGGCGTAAGTTATGAAATGAATATTTATAGTAAATCGGGAAAAGATGCTGATGCGAAGATTGCTAAAGCTGATTTCACAATAATTGGAGATTTAGCCTTGCTAGAAAAAGTTGAATTGGTACGGGAAGGAAAAGTCAAATTTAATTTAGCATTAAAGGCAGAAACTAGCGAATTACAATTACAACCTGGATTATATACATTTAAAATCTATCACAAAAAACTTGGAGAAAAGGATTTTGAGGTAGAATTGAAAAATGCACAAAAGAACAATGTTAAACTAACTATCAAATAAGTTGCCTCATGATTAAAATAGAAAATCTGGAAAAAGTTTACAAAACGGAAGAAGTAGAAACTACAGCACTAAACGGAATTAATCTTCATGTAAAAGAAGGTGAATTTGTTTCGATTATGGGACCATCTGGCTGTGGAAAATCGACCTTATTAAACGTAATGGGTTTGTTAGATAAACCTGAAAGTGGCAGCTACAAATTTATTGACACCGAACTTTTAACCTTAAATGATAGAGAACGTTCTAATTTCCGAAAAAGAAATATGGGTTTCGTTTTCCAGAATTTTAACCTCATTGATGAGTTAACCGTTTTCGAAAACATCGAATTGCCGCTTATCTACAATAAAATACCAGCAGGTGAACGCAAGAAATTGGTGAATGAAATCATCGAAAGGATGAACATCGTAAACCGTAGCGGTCACTTTCCACAACAACTTTCGGGTGGTCAGCAGCAACGTGTAGCGGTTGCAAGGGCTTTGGTTACTAAACCAAAGTTGGTTTTAGCCGATGAGCCAACCGGTAACCTCGATAGTTCGCACGGTAATGAAGTAATGGAATTGCTTTGCGAATTAAACGAAACCGGAACCACCATCGTAATGGTTACGCACTCGAGCCACGACGCCAGTTTCTCAAACAGAATTATCAACCTGAAAGATGGTCATGTGATTTCTGAAAAGATAAATAAAAGCAGGAACGAGGAATTGATATAAGGAAGGTTTAGGGTAAAAGGTTAATATGTAAGTGCCTTAGACCCTACACGGTTGAGCCTTTCACCTTTTTTAAAATAGTTTTAGTTTAATGATAAGCCACCGAAATCTTCCTGGATGGGAAGATTCGGATAAGGCGCTCAAAGGTTAAAAGTCATACGTTTTAGGTTTTACGTGCTGTGCTTATAACTTAAAACTTACCACGTAAAACTCAAAAGATGTTCAAATTAAATTTAAAAATCGCTTTGCGGAACCTTTGGAAGAATAAAGGATTCTCTCTGATTAATATCGGAGGATTGGCCATTGGACTGGCAAGTTGCATGATATTGCTGCTTTATGTAGCCTACGAATGGAGTTTTGATAAGGATTTTGCCAATAGCGATAAAACCTATGTTGTTTATCAGAATGCTCCTGCAAATGGCAAAATTTTCAGTTGGGCGTGGACACCAAATGCAATGGCAGAAGAAGTTGCTGCTAAAATTCCGGGTGTTAAATATGCCTCACACACTACTTATCCATCTACAAAATTAATTTCCGTTGGTGAAAAAAGAATCAACTCGAGGGTAAATTTTGCGGACCGTTCTTTCATTAAAATATTCGATTATAAATTTATAAAAGGTAATCCGGAAGAGGCTTTAAAAAATGTTAATTCTATTATTTTAACAGAATCTTTCGCAAAGAAATTGTTTGGTAATGAAGAGCCAATCAATAAAACGGTTAAGCTTGATAATCAAGATGTTTTAAAAGTTGAGGCCATAATCGAAGACATCCCTGCCAACAACTCCATGATTTTTGAATGTTTAATGCCATGGTCGCTTTTTATTCAAAGAGAGCCTTGGGCAAAAGACAAAAATTGGGGTAATAATATGTGTTTAACTGTGGCTCAGTTGGAAGACAATCAGTTTTTTAACGCTGCAAATGCAAGCATAAAAAATATTTACAAACGAAACCAGCAAGGAAATACAGCAGAAGCTTTATTGCATCCTTACACCAAATGGCATTTATACGATGATTTTCAAAATGGAAAATCAGTTGGCGGGAAAATTGAGCAACTTAAAATATTTCTACTATTGGCTTTCTGTATTTTGTTGATTGCCTGCGTAAATTTTATGAACTTATCTACGGCTCGGTCTGAGCGCCGAGCGAAGGAAGTAGGTATTCGCAAGGCAATAGGCTCAACAAGAAAATCTTTGGTAGGGCAGTTCCTGCTCGAGTCGGTTTTTGTAACCATCATTTCGGGTGTGATGGCGTTTATTTTGGTCGAAGTGAGTTTGCCTTACTTTAATAATTTGCTAAACATCGAATTACAAATTGATTATAAAAGTTTAACTTTTTGGACAACGCTTTTAGGCTTAATGGTTTTTACCGGCTTTATGGCCGGAAGCTATCCGGCACTTTATTTATCATCATTTGAACCGATAAAAGTATTAAAAGGGTTAAAAATCAAAACAGATTCTTCTGTATCGATAAGAAAGGTTTTAGTGGTGGTTCAGTTTGTTTTTGCAGCATGTTTAATTGTATGTACCTCAGTTATTTATCAGCAACTTAATTATGTTAAAAACAAGCCAATCGGATATGATAAATCTAACCTGGTTCAGATAGCGGTGAGGGGCAAGGTTGGTGAAAAAAGCAAACTGGAATTGCTTAAAACACAGTTGTTAAAATCTGGGGCAGCAAGCAACGTAACCACTTTTAGTAAAGACATCACCGAGAGCGGGAACAACACAACTGATGTTCATTGGGAAGGTAAAACCGAAGGAGAATCGATTTTATTTAACAATAGGGGAGTTGGCGATGATTTTATTAAAACCATAGGTACAGACTTAGTGGCTGGAAGGGAGATTTCTTCAACATCTAAAAGCGATAGCAACAACATTATGCTTAATGAAGCGGCGGTTAAAATGATGGGGCTAAAAAATCCAATAGGAGCGAAAATCAGGTATTGGGGAACAGAAAAAACCAATGTTGCTGTGGTGAAAGATTTTGTTGTAGAAAGCGCTTATCAGAAAGTTGCGCCAATGATTTTCTATCCAAGTTATATGGATGATGTACAGGTTATTATCGTCCGTCTAAATGCCAATCAAAATATTAGCACTTCTATTTCAAAAATTGATGAATTGGTTAAGCAAATAGAACCCGAATATCCTGTAAACAGAAAATTTGTAGATGAGGGATTTGAAATTAAATTTCAAAATGAAAAACTTTTAGGAACGCTTTCAAACTGGTTCGGTGGCTTTGCAATCTTCATATCTTGTTTAGGTTTATTGGGTTTAGCGCTTTTCATGGCTGAGCAGCGCAAAAAGGAAATCAGTATCCGTAAAGTTTTAGGTGCAAATACTGCAAGCATTTTAACACTGCTGAATAAAGATTTTATTAAGCTGGTTGCTATTGCAAACTTAATCGCTTTTCCATTGGCATACATCATTATCAATAAATGGTTGTCTGCTTTTGAATATAGGATATCAATATCTGTTCTGCCATTTCTGATTGCGATTTCTCTATCCGTTATCATTGCTATTTTAACGGTTAGCATCCAATCCATAAAAGTGGCAAAAGCCAACCCAGTTGATGCACTGAAATACGAATAAGGCTAAAAGATTAAAGCTAAAAGTTTAAAGTAAACCCCAATCTTGACTAAATACCTGATACTACAATGTTCAAACTTAACTTAAAAATCGCGTTGCGAAACCTATGGAGAAATAGAGGTATTACATCAATTAATGTTGGTGGTTTAGCTATTGCTTTGGCTGCTTTTATTTTGGTTGTGATGTATTTTACTTATGAAACCAGTTTCGATAAATCAAACCCTAACTATAAAAACATTTATGTGGTGGGAAGAATTTATCCTGATTTTAAGACAAATTATACGTCTCCACCTTTGGTAAAAGCCATTAAGCAGAACTTTCCCGAAGTTGTGCGGGCTGGTATAACCAAAAATGGAACTTTTGAGTTGGCTTTAAAAAACGAGGGTAGAACAACGTTTATTAAAAGCTTTATGTATTCGGATTATGAGGCGGCTAGAATCCTCAATCTAAATCCGAGTACAGGTTTGCAAAAACCAAAAGGAGAGAGTGAGTTCTTTTTTTATCTAAATAAAGAAAGTATGAGGGCGATTTTTCCAAATAAGAAAGATGAAAAACCAGAAATGGTAAGCATGGGAAGTAGTACTTCTGGTCATACAGGAATGATAACTGGTTCGATTGTAAATGACTTGCATTCGAATATAAATTTTGATGCCTTATCCATAGCAAGTGAATTGGGTAAAGGCGAAAACTATGGCTATAATAACTATAACACATACATTCAGGTTAAACCGGGAACTGATGTGGCTAACCTGGAGCAAAAAATAACTGACTTATACCGGAAAGAGCTTTTAAAAGGCGAAACCGACCAGAAAACGATTGAAGAAATAAAAAGTATTTCCACATTTTTAGATCCGCTGTCAAACTTACATCTAAGACCTAAAGCCGGTAATGATGCACCATATAAAATTTTATTTGCCCTTTCCGTACTGGGAGTTTTGATTCTGGTTATCGCTTGTATCAACTTTACAAATCTGAGCATTGCTCAAGCGACAAAAAGAGCAAAAGAAGTTGGCGTTAAAAAAGTGATGGGTGCATATCGTTTTCAGCTCACTACACAATTTCTAACAGAGATATTTCTACAATGCTTTGCCGCAACTATTTTTGCCCTAATTTTGGCTGAATTAGCTCTGCCGTATTTCAATAACCTTTTCCAAATTAACCTATCGATCTGGACAATTGAAAACAATCTGTTTTGGCAGTTACCACTCATTTTATGTTTGATAACCTTAATCGCTGGTACCTATCCATCCTTGGTTTTATCAGGATTTAAGCCTGCTTTAGTACTCAAAGGTAATTTTGCTACCAGCAAACAAAGCTCATGGTTACGAAATGGCTTATTGGTTTTTCAGTTTAGTATTGCCGTAATTTTTATTATTGGATTACTGATTATTAATTCGCAATTAAAATACATGCGCACTCAAGATTTAGGCTTTACTGCAAATCAGGTGGTTTACATTAAAAATATTACCTATTTCAATAAACCTGAGAATTTTGCGCCACTTCGAGATAAGATTTTGAAAATTGATGGAATAAAAGCTGCAACTGTGGCAACCGATGTACCAGATGGTGCAGAGAATGGATCTAATGGTTACACTTTTGAGGGTGTACAAGCCAGTATTGATTTTGTTGATGTAGATTTTGATTACTTCGAAACGCTGGATATTAAGCTGAAACAAGGTCGTTTTTTCTCCCCATCATTTAGTACTGATACCGTAAATTCTGCAGTGATTAATGAAAGTGCGGTGGCCAAATATGGAATGAAAAATCCAATTGGGAAAACAATCAAAGGTTGTAATACCGATTATAAAATTGTAGGCGTAATTAAAGATTTTAAAGCACAGGGATTTGAAAGCATTGTTCAACCCACTATTTATTCAATCAAAAATCCTTGTGGAAATCCGAAACTGCAGATTATGCTGAAGATTGAAGAAAACAAAATGGCTTCGGCTTTGGCCACTTTGAAATCTCAATGGCCTCGGATAAATCCTAAAGACGGAGAAGATTTCAGGTACGAGTTTTTAGATGAGCTTTATGGCAAACTTTTCAAAAAGCAAGAACAATTGCAGTCTGTGTTCTTTGCTGCGGCTTTATTAACCATTTTCATCGCCATTTTAGGGTTGTTTGCCTTTGCAAAATACATTACGAACGGTAGAATTAAAGAAATAGCGGTTCGTAAAATTTTAGGTGCAAGTGATATTCAAATTTTCAAACTCATTAACAGCTCATTTTTTATAATGGTGCTAGTGGCTAATGTTATTTCCTGGCCAGTTGCCTACATTCTTACCAAAAAGTGGCTGGAAACCTTTGCTTACCGAATTGATTTGCCGGTGCTGCCATTTATAAGCAGTGCTTTAATTACCATCCTATTAACAATTATTACAGTAAGCATTCAGGCAAAAAGAGCAGTTAAAGCTAATCCTGTTGATGCTTTGAAATATGAATAAAGCTAAAAGACGAAAGCTTAAAGCGATAATTCATCCTGATACCTGATACTAAATACTTGATACTAATATGTTCAGATTAAACTTAAAAATCGCATTGCGGAATCTTTGGAAGAACAAAACATCTTCTTTCATTAATATAATTGGTTTGGCTATTGGCCTTGCGGCTTGTTTAATGTTGTTGTTGTATGTTTCTTATGAATGGAATTTTGATAAGCAGGCTAAAAATTCAGCCAATGTTTTTGTTGCGATGACGAATGTTCCGGGCGAGGGAAATAAAATTGCCGGAACTTTTAATGGTACAACAACAGCACTTGGTCCGCTTTTAAAGCAAAATTTACCCGAAGTAAAATATGTGGCCCGAATGGATTATGGTAAAAAAAGTTTAATTGCCAACGGACAAAACAGTTATAAAAAAGATTCGAAATTTGCTGAGCCAGATATCCTTAAAATGTATGATTATGAGTTTGTTGCAGGAGATGCAAAAACTGCGCTCAAAAATCCACTTTCGGTTATTTTGACAGAAAGTACAGCAAAAACGCTGTTCGGAACCACTGACGTTTTGAATAAATCTGTACGTTATCAAGATCAAGAAAACCTAACGATTACTGGTGTAATTAAAGATTTGCCAGAAAATAGCTCCAACCGGTTTGATTTTTTAATGCCTTGGTCGTTTTACGAAATTGTTGACGAAAGTGCCAAAGATCTGAATTGGAATAATTACAGTTTTGTAACCATGGTTACCCTTAATGCTGATGCAAATATTGATTTGGTAAATCGTAAAGTTGAGACTTTGGTAAAAGCCAATAGCCCACAAAATCCACAATCACAGCCACACTTTCTCTATCGAGCCAGCAAACTACATTTATTTGGGAAGTTTGAAAATGGCAAACCTGTTGGAGGAGATATCGAGCAAGTTTATCTTTTTATAGGTTTAGCATTTGGTATTTTACTCATTGCCTGCATTAATTTTATGAATATGGCTACGGCTAAATCAGAAAAGCGGGCCAAAGAAGTTGGGATCAAGAAAACAATCGGTGCAAACCGCACATCATTAATTTTTCAGTTTTTAACCGAATCGATGGTGCTAACTTTGGTTGCGGTTGTTGTAGCCATTGCTTTGTTGGAATTGTGTTTGCCAGCCTTTAACCAATTATTAAACATAAATTTAGGTATTTCATACTTCAACACAGCGAGCTGGATTGGTATTTTAGGAATTGTTATGGCCACAGGTTTAATCGCAGGAAGTTATCCGGCATTTTATTTATCGGCTTTTAACCCCATTCAAACCTTAAAAAGGAAAATCTCTGCAAAAGGCTTTTTGAATATAAGCTTAAGACAAGTGTTGGTTGTTGGGCAGTTCTGCTTTGCCATTATCCTAATTATATCCACATTGGTTATCTATCGCCAAATTCAGTACATCAAAAATAAACCGGTTGGGTTTGATGTAAATGCTTTAGTTAGTGTGTACGT
>NZ_AJLG01000187.1 GCF_000258495.1 Pedobacter agri PB92 | reverse complement strand
ACAATTAAGGTTGACCAGAATTTCACAGCACTTACTAGATTTTTAAACATGGTAATTTCTTTTTACTAACTGATTGGAACTTTTACAGGTTTTAATCCACTTGAACGATAGATTTGCTTGCCATCCACGAAAATCATAAAACCTTTTCCTTTATTATATTTTTTCCCGTTTTTATCCCAAATTAAGGTAACTATTTTATCGTGATAAGTCAAATTATCCAGGGCAAACCAGTCCCATTGGTTTTTCGGAATTAGAGGATAGATTTCCAAAATATTGTCTTCACGTGGCTTCAGGCCAATTAAATCATTTATAATTAAATCATTAAATGTAGAGTGATTATAAAAACTACTTCGTGGATTATCGCCTTTTAACCATTCTCCTGTTTTTTCGTCCTGATATTCACCGATGTAAGGTTTGCCATTTTTAACATGAGATGCGGCATACTGATGCAATTCTTTATAGAAAACCTTCGCATTCATTTTGCCGTGATTTTTGTAATTCGTTAACAAATTTGCTAGCCCTTTTATGGTTTGTGAACTGGCGAAAGGCCAAAGTGCGCCATCCCATTCGCAGCTGTGTCCGGTGCCACGGGTTCTGAAAGTTGGTTCTCTCCGCTCTGCGGTAGTTAAACCCCATGGCGCTTTGAAGCCCGCTGTATCAAGTAATTGATTCCAGGCTTTCGCATATTCAGCTCTATCATCTGGTAAATTAAAATCCCAGGGAGTAAAACCGATTGCTTCACGCACATTGGATGAACCGCCTTTTGCTTTTCTGGTTTCAAAAAAAACTTCAGAGGAATTCCAAAGGCTATCCTGAACGAGTTTTTTAACAGCTGCAGCTTTTGCCTGGTATTTAGAAACCAAAGCCTGATCGTTAAACATCTGGCCAATTTTAGTTAAGGCGATGGCGTTCCCATACATGTAACTGTTAATCGTTGGCCTTTGGTTCTGGTCCTTTCTCGAACCACTCACCGATTCTTCCATCCCATCTTTTACATCGTGCTGCCAGAATAAACCATTTTTAAGCTGTCTTTCTGTTTCCCATTTTTCGTAGTCTTTATCTAACGCAGGGAGAATTCTTTTAAAAAGCGCTGATCAGGTTTGACCAAATAATTCTGATAAACGGCATCATCCACCCAGCTGCTAAACTGATGAAAACGCTGTTTCGACTGACCAACATCGGCTTTATACAGCCAGAATTTAATGTAATCTTTCAGGTAGCTATTATCTTTTAGCCAGCGGCCTTCGTAGATGTGATGCCCTAAAGCACAGCTGATGGAATTATATTTACCAGCATGTTTTACCGGCTCAATAAATTCTGTGAAAATGAATCCTTCAGGAGATTTGACTAAATGTTTGCGGAAAGTCCACCAACGGTAATAATAGTTTTGTTCCAATACCGAATCGGGGCATTCGAAAACAGGTGCCTGATCGGCCAGCCAGTTAAACGCCTCAGTATTTGGAATATAATTCTTTACAGCTTCATCATCAATAGAATTGAAATAAGTAACATATTTATTTAGTTTCTCATTACCAATGATTGATTTCTCCTGTGTAAAGCCAGTTAATGCCACAACCGACAATGAAACCGTTGCTATTAAATTTCTTGTATTTCTCATTATTCGAATAACCAATCTATATCTTTACCTCTACCATCTAAACCAGCATTGAAGATACGCAGTTCCTGCTTATCATCAATAAATCCTAACACCAAACATTCTCCCTTGCCTAAATTTAAAGTATGTGTTCCGGCAGGGAAAGAATACGCATGGACATTTGCTGGTGGAAATCCGTTTAATACTAAAGCATTTGAAATTTTAATTTCAGATTGTCCGTAATTATTGGCGCTTGCATCAGTTTCCAATTGTGGAGGTGCCAAATATTTCGAATTTTTTTGAGTAAAAAATCCTACCAGTAATTTAACAGGAACTTTGGTAGAAAACTTAATTTCTGTGCCTACTCTTACCTGTTTCTCTTTCGAGATTTTAATCCCTTTTAAACCCACCAACTGCTCAGCAACCTCCTTAATTTGAACACTGGTATCAGCAAAAACTTCAACATTTTTGTTGATGAGATAAGTTCCGGTTTCGTTTAAGACCTTAACATCTGCTGGTTGATAAGGAATAATTTTCGCTGCAGTAGCGCCATTTAAAGATTTCAATGAATCAATGCTTTTTTTGAAATGATTTAGCTCTTTGGTGAAAACCGGCAACATTTCCTTCCAGTGAATAAAAGTTTTATCCACACCCCTCATCGGGATTTTGCGCTGCTTAGTCTGCATGCTGTTGGCATATAAATAATTATCTTCTGTTAGCTTAACCAGCTTCGCATAATGATCTACACTTTTTTGTAGAAATGGCAAAGCTTGTTCTAAATCTGCCACTTGGTTAGAATATTTGAAGCGTAATATCCAAAGCGCTGATTTTACTTTTTCAGCGTAGAAGTTAGCCATTTCATCATAGCAATACATGTCGTTTTTCAGGCGGTTAAACTCTTCAACATCTTTGGTGGCTTTTACCTTTTCAATAGATGCTAACGCTTTTTTACCATGTTCTACAACTTCTTTTGCTACCTGAACCGGGGTTTCGCCAATGTGCCCCTGCTTTTTCCATTCCTTCTCGGCATACTCAATAATCATTTCACCTTCAGGCGCTTCCGATTCGTACATTAAAGTAAATAAACCGTAACGAAAAGGATTGATCAACTGGGTCATCAACATGCCCAAGGTAAGTGTTTGACGGTTACCATCCGTAATTCCATACCTGCGTAAAAGCTTTGGCGAAATTTCTCCTGATTCTTCGTATGCATTCAGAATTGATTTTCCATCCGCAAGGCTTGAACCATATTTATCTGCAAGTTGCTTACCCCAATAGTTAATTTCTTCAGGACGCTCTCTTTCCGATTTCCAGGCGTAACGGGCCCATTCTTTGTACCAAATCCAATCGCGATCTACCTCTAAAATTCTTCCTTTCACATCATCGGCAGCATAAGGCCAATCCCAATAACTGTGTTGCGGATACAAATGCAAACCTTTGGCATTGTAAATTTTATTCATCGCTTGCACTGATTTTTGAATAAAATCGGCAGAGCCATATCTGAAAGGCTCCAGATTAGCCAAAATATGAACGTTAGAAATATTTACGGTGCCTATAGCGGCAAGTTTTCTGTTCAGATCTGCCCAGGCGCCACGCGGTCCGTAAGTGGTTAGTGCCTCGCCGTTAAATTTATTTTCGGTATAAAGATTTTTGTAAAACGGCAAAGCGGCTTTCATTACGGCTGGTGCATCGGTATCATGAGCACGTAAAACGATTGGTGGCTCCTCTTTAATTCCAGCAACCTTTAATCCATCCTTTACACCAGGAATAATGGTTTTGGTGAACCAGTCAATATCGTCCTGACCAACACCTTCCATCGCCTCACCTAAAGCAACCATTAAACCTACGTTTGGATATTTTGCCACAAAAGCAGCGATTGATTTCTGTGTATAATCCGCAATTAAAGGAATAATCGGGCGATTACGATCCTGTGTTTTCAATCCATGCTTATCGGCAAAAGGTTTTGGTATGATGATGTTATAAAACATCTGAATTACCCAGATGCCCCGTTTATCAGCCTCTTGAGTTAGGAAACGAAAAATTTCTTCATTTTTTTTTCAAGGTTGCATCATCAACCTCCACAGCATAAGGATATTCTTTAAGCCTAAGCAAAGAAGAAAACGGATGCCCGTTCCATAAATAAAGTGAATTGTAACGGTTATCCACCATCATATCCAAATACTTTATCCACAGCTTTTTATCGTATAACCAAGGAAAAGACTCCTCAGTATATGGGTATTCATAAACATCATGACCCGGAAGATAATCTGGTTTTTGTAAACCAATACAGGTTCCCCGCAATACCATTTCAGGATGATCGGTTACTGCTAGTTTAGCTGGCAGACTTTTATTTTCGGCAATTCTGTCGATTAAATCAAGGCAGCCGTATAAAGTACCAGAATGGTCGGCACCAATTAAATAAAAATTACCACTGGCATCAGTTGATATGAAAAACCCCTCTTTTCCTGCGGTTAGAGCCTTCTTTTTGATATCCTGGGGAATTTGTGCTGAGAACACTTTATCATCAGCCGCAGCGACCACAATACTGTTTTTACCTTGAGGCAGCTTTTGTTTATAATCCACTACAGTTAGCTTGATGGTATATCCATTTTTTTTGAAGTTCCTCCATTAAGCGCTTTGCGCCAAATAACACTCGTTGTCCGCTTTGCGATGAAACATAAATGGTTTTGGATGGTGCTAAAGATTCTGCCGATTGTACAATGGTTTGATTAATAAAAAACAGGAAAATAAAAATCAGAAAATTTCTCATTCAATTTGGTGATTGTAGAAACCTTGTTAAATATGGTTTCTGATGATATTTGGTTAAATTGTTTATTTAAATATAAATAAATTATTCAAATATAAGTAATATAGCGTTTTGATTTTGTAATATTTCTGCAAGGTAAACCCTGAAAGAAGCCAATCAGTTAGGTTATGATAAGATAAAGCAATGTTTAGACAATAATCGAAAGTTTTTAATCAAGATTATCTGCTTAATTTGTATGTTGATAATTTAAATACATCTAAGCAAGACATAGATGATGTTTTAAAATCATCAATCTTTTAACCAAATGATCAATAATTTCAACCGAATAAAAATATATGTTTTCATTACAAAATAAACGAGCTGTTGTTACCGGAGGCGGTAGCGGAATTGGCAAAGCTATAGCAACAATTTTAGCCCGGCAAGGTGCTGAAGTTTACATTATTGAACTAGGAAAAGAACAAGCCGAAACGGCTTTAGCTGAAATTGAAAGCACTGGCGGAAAGGCCTTTAGTTATGCATGTGATGTTTCTGATCATGAAGCAGTTAACGATGTATTCAATCAGATTGGGCAGATTAATATTTTGGTTAACAATGCCGGCATTGCGCACATTGGTAAAGCAGATACAACGGAAGAATCTGATTTTGATCGCGTAATGCGTGTTAATGTTAAAGGTGTTTACAATTGTTTATATGCCGCCATTCCAAAGCTTAAAATGGCCGGTGGAGGTGTCATCATCAATATGGCTTCCATTGCAGCTTTAATTGGTTTGCCCGATCGTTTTGCCTACAGTACGGCAAAAGGCGCTGTGAAAGCCATGACCATGAGTGTTGCAAAAGACTATATTGGTGAAAACATCAGGTGTAATTCTATTTCGCCGGCTCGTGTGCATACGCCTTTTGTAGATGGATTTTTGCAAAAAAATTATCCTGATAACATCGACGAAATGTTCGAGAAATTATCGAAAACGCAACCTATCGGCAGGATGGCTAAACCTGAAGAGGTTGGCGCACTGGCGTTATACCTTTGCAGTGATGAAGCATCTTTTATTACGGGATGCGATTATCCTATTGATGGCGGTTTTACTACATTAAACAACTAATACAACTTTATAAATACATATAAAAATGAAATTAATACGATTTGGCGAACCAGGAGCTGAAAAACCAGGAATTATTGTAGATGGAAAATATTTCGATGTTTCATCATTAGTAACAGATTACAATGAGGCCTTTTTCGGTGGTGATGGTTTGGAAAACTAAAAAAGATATTGACTCCGCTGACTTACCAGAGGTTGATCAAAATGTTCGTTTAGGTGCTGCACTGGCTCGTCCTTCAAAAATTATTTGCGTAGGATTAAACTATAAAGATCACGCTGCAGAAACCAATGCACCAATTCCTGCTGAACCAATTTTATTTTTCAAGGCTACATCGGCAATTGTTGGTCCGAATGATGATTTAGTTATCCCAAAAAACAGCAAAAAAACGGATTGGGAAGTAGAATTAGCCATTGTAATCGGTAAAAAAGCAAGTTACGTGTCTGAAGAGAATGCTTTGGATCATATTGCTGGTTATGTTTTGCATAACGATTACAGCGAGCGTGAATTCCAACTGGAAAGAAACGGCCAATGGGTTAAAGGAAAAAGCTGCGACACATTTGCCCCTATCGGACCATTTATCGCCACACAAGATGAAATTTCTGATGTACACAACCTTCGCCTTTGGTTAACCGTTAACGGTAAAACTTTACAAGATGGAAATACCTCGAACTTAATATTCAACGTTCCTTTCATGATATCTTACATCAGCCAGTTTATGACTTTATTACCCGGAGATGTAATTACCACCGGAACCCCAGCTGGTGTAGGCTTAGGACAAAAACCAGACCCATGGTACCTAAAAGCCGGCGATGTAGTTGAATTAGGTATCGATGGGTTAGGAAGCAGTAAACAAGTTGTGAAAGCTTACAGTGAAAATTAATATGAAAAGATACTGCTTTACGCTCGATTTGATCGAAGATGACGAACTTATTGCTGCATATAAGCAGTATCATGAAGCCATTTGGCCTGAAATTGTAGAAAGTATCAAATCTTCCGGGATAAATGACATGGAAATTTACCTTTCTGGAACCAGATTGTTTATGATAATGGAGACAAATGATACCTTCTCATTTGAGAATAAGGCAAAAGCCGATCTTGAAAATCCAAAAGTTCAGGAATGGGAAACATTGATGTGGAACTACCAAAAAGCTTTACCCAACGCCAAACCTGGAGAAAAATGGCGTTTAATGGATCAAATTTTTAAACTATAAACTATTTTTATGATTGATGCTCACGTACATTTCTGGAATTTTGATCCGGTTAGAGATAGCTGGATTACCGATGAAATGAATGCCATACAAAAAGATTTCTCTCCAAAAAATCTGATTCGAACCTACAATGATCTTCAAATCTCAGGATGTGTGGCAGTTCAGGCCAATCAATCAGAAGAAGAAAACGAATTTCTACTCACGCTAGCGGAGCAGAATGAAATGATTAAGGGAATTGTTGGCTGGATAGATCTCAAAAATCCAAACTTACAGGGAAGATTAAACTACTGGAACAATTTCAAAAAAATTAAAGGTTTTCGCCACGTACTCCAGGCTGAAACAGCTGAATTTATTCTGGATCAAGATTTTATTGCCGGCGTAAAACAACTAAAAGATTTCGGTTACACTTACGATTTACTTTGCTACCACAACCAGTTAGACAGCATCATTAAGATGGTTGACCAGATCCCTGATCAACCTTTAGTTTTGGATCATTGTGGTAAACCTGATGTAAAATCACAAGACTTAAAAAGCTGGACGGCGAATATCAAAATCCTTGCTCAAAATCCAAATGTGCTTTGCAAGGTTTCTGGATTACTGGCCGAAGCGGACTGGAAAAACTGGAAAGAGATTGAAATTTTTAACTGTTTTGATGTCATATTCGAAAACTTTGGTTGCGAGCGGATCATGTACGGAAGCGATTGGCCGGTGATGTTAATCAGTCGCCCCTATCAAGATTGGTTTAATCTTGTTTGGAAATACGCAGAAAGGTTTAGTGAAACTGAAAGAAAATTAATTTTCGGCGACAATGCCAAGACTTTTTATAAACTGTAATAACCATTCTGTAGCGAGTTCAAGCTCATTGCTGACGATCGAGTAATTGGCTACCTTATCTTACGATCAAAACATAGCAGATAGAACAGGACGGATAATTTAAATTTAAATGTTAGTTTTCGCTTCCAAAATAAAGATCTGACCAATATAATATTTACATATGAGTAAAAAGATTGCATTCCCATACCATCCGCAATACCCATCCGTAGCCGACTTAAGAAAAAAAGCGAAATCAAGAATTCCGAAATTTGCGTTTGACTATTTAGAGGGTGGTTGTAATGAGGGACTTAATTTAGCCCGAAATGAAAACGATTTCGACAATATCTACCTTAAACCAAACTACTTACGTGTTGGTGGAGATATCGACATGTCTGTTGAATTATTTGGCCGTCGTTACAGCGCACCATTTGGCATATCGCCAATCGGCTTGCAAGGTTTAATGTGGCCAAATGCCCCAGAAATTTTAGCAAGAGCTGCCGCTAAAGCAGATATTCCTTATACATTAAGTACCGTATCTACCAGCAGTATCGAACGCATTGCCGAGGTATCTGATGGAAAAGCCTGGTTTCAATTATACCATCCAACAGAAAATAGTTTACGAGATGATATTCTAAATCGCTTGAAAGCTGTCGAATGTCCGGTATTAGTTGTCCTCGTAGATGTACCTGCATTCGGTTTACGTTACAAAGAAATTAAAAGCGGATTGTCGATTCCACCTAAAATGTCAATCAATAATATCTTGCAGGCTTTTGCACGTCCCTTGTGGGGAATTAAAACCTTGCAACACGGCATTCCATCGTTCGCTACATTAAAACCTTACATGGAAAAAGGAATGGATATGTCGCAACTGGGACAGTTCATGAACAAGACTTTTACCGGAAAGGTTGATATTGAAAAGGTTTCAGCCATTCGAGATCTATGGAAAGGGCCTTTGGTATTAAAAGGAATCGCAACTGATGAAGATATGCAGGCGGCCATTCAAATTGGTGCTGATGGCGTAATTGTTTCCAATCATGGTGGCAGACAAATTGATGCAGGCGAATCCTCCATTAATTCACTCATTAAGTTGGCTAACAATCCGTTATACAAATCGAAATTGAAGATTATGTTGGATGGTGGTATTCGTTCGGGTGTTGATTTGGCAAGAGCGCATGCCGTTGGCTCTGAGTTCAACTTTATGGGCCGACCTTTTATGTATGGCGTTGGCGCTTTAGGCAACGAAGGCGGAGATCATACCATTAACATGTTTAAAACTCATTTATACCAGATCATGCAGCAATTAACCATTGAGAAAGTAGCGCAATTTCCTGATCGTTTGTTGGCGCCATAGAACCCCTAAATCCCCTAAAGGGGACTTTCCATGGAGCAGATAGCATCTGCAACAAAATGAGATTGCTTCAATCGATGAAAAATTGATTTCGCAGAGCCGAAAACGCCAAAGAACCCCTAAATCCCCTAAAGGGGACTTTCCAAGAGGCAGATAGCATTTTCAACTAAATGAGATTGCT
>NZ_AJLG01000186.1 GCF_000258495.1 Pedobacter agri PB92 | reverse complement strand
ACGTACACACTATCTATTTTTTGGAAATCAATTGAGTGATTTATGGGCAGATTGGCCGCTGTTGAAGAAAAAGGCAAATGTTTCTTACCATGAATTGCAGCAATGGATCTCGAAAACATTCCACGTAAATTCCGAAAAGCAACTTGCTTATTTAAACGATAGCACTGAAAAGGCATTGGCTACAAGTGCAGCCATTGTAGCCACTACATTGGCAACATTGTCTTCAACTTTGTTATTTTTAGGATTCACGCTATTATTCACCTTTTTCATTTTAAACTACCGAAGGGTGCTTTTTACCTTTTTAACTTCGGTTTTTAAAGAAGAGCACAAAGAAAAAGTGACCGAGATTGTTAGTCAGATTCAATATATCATTAAAAAATACATCATCGGTTTATTTTTACAAATGCTAATTGTAACGGTTTTAATGATAGCCGTTTTAAGTTTGTTGGGTGTTAAATATGCTGTTTTGTTAGGCTTAGTTGCCGGCATTTTCAATGTGGTTCCATATCTGGGAATATTTTTTGCCTTATTGGTAAGTTGCTTAATCACTTTTGCTACTGCTGGTGCCGGCAAAGTGCTGCTGGTTTTGATTGCTTTTATTGGTGTGCATGCGATAGATGGAAATATCCTGATGCCGCTTGTAGTAGGTTCTAAAGTGAAAATAAATGCTTTGTTTGCTTTTATTGGCATTGTAGTTGGCGAAATGATTTGGGGCATTTCGGGTATGTTTTTATGTATTCCTTACCTGGCTATGCTTAAAATTATTTTTGATCGTGTGGATACACTAAAGCCATGGGGCATTTTAATGGGCGAAGAACATAAACCCGAGAAAAAGAAACGCGTTTACCGCATCAACAAAAAAAATTAAATTAGAGGAAAAAGATTAATTGATGCCTGAAAATAGGTCGCCTCATATTTTAAGTACATCTGCCAATTTACTTGGGATATGTTTCATCGTGCTTACATCTTTAAAAAAGCTAAACCTGGTAGATGATTCTCTGATTGATGAATTTGCTGTTGCGGCAGTGATGTGTTTTATGACAAGTTGTATCTTATCTTTCATCTCCATGCGAAGAGAAAGAAATAAAAGCCAGAAGCTGGAGAAAATTGCTGATTTTGTATTTTTATCGGGATTGATAATTCTTTTCGTAGCGACAATTTTAATTGCTTTCAACCTGATATCGTAATTTTACAATCAGGCGCCTAAGCATTTTGAATCACAATTATGAAGCCCCTATTCGTTTTACTCATTGTTTATGTGGCATTGTTAGCTTTCGGCAGCCATAGCACATTTGATAAAGGTAATGTATTTGCCGGTAACATTGCCATGAGCGTGATGTTGCTCTTTACAGCCATTGGCCACTTTAAGTTCAAAACTTCAATGGCGGCAATGATTCCACTATTTATACCCAAAAAAGTAGAAATTGTAATTCTGACAGGTGTTATTGAGCTTCTTTTTGCTTTGGGTTTAGCTTTAGAAGATACACGTTACTACACCGGCATTGCACTAATTGTGTTCCTTTTAATCATTCTTCCCGCAAACATTTATGCCGCAAAACATAAAATCAACTACGAAAATTTATATAAAGCCGGCCCGGGTTTAAAATATTTATGGTTCAGAATCCCTTTTCAGCTTTTCTTAATGGCTTGGGTTTGGTACTTTAGCGTTCGATAAATACTACAATATGCCTAATAACCCAATTCCTGCAACTGCCAATAATCCTGCTGATGCCTTTAACCGGCTGCTTACTGTTTTAGATACTTTGCGTACACAATGCCCATGGGATAAAAAGCAAACGATGGAAACTTTGCGACATCTTACCATTGAGGAAACCTATGAGTTAAGCGATGCGATTTTAGATGGTGATTTAGATGAAATAAAAAAGGAACTAGGCGACGTGATGATGCATCTGGTATTTTATTCACGAATTGCATCAGAAACCGATGATTTTGACATTGTTGATGTTTTAAATGGCGTTTGTGATAAACTAGTTAATCGTCACCCTCATATTTATGGAGATGTTGAGGTGCAAAATGAGGAAGATGTAAAACGTAACTGGGAGCAAATTAAGTTAAAAGAGGGCAACAAATCTGTTCTGGCAGGAGTTCCGGCTTCTTTACCGGCATTGGTAAAAGCATCACGCATTCAGGAAAAAGCCCGCGGTGTTGGTTTTGATTGGGAAGATAAAAGTCAGGTTTGGGAAAAGGTTGAAGAAGAATTACAAGAGTTTAAAGCAGAATTTAATGTTGCAGATAACAGTGCTATTGATGTAGAACAGGCAGAGGCGGAGTTTGGCGATGTACTTTTCTCTTTAATTAACTATGCTAGGTTCATCAATATTAATCCTGAAAATGCGCTGGAAAAAACAAATAGAAAGTTCATCAAACGTTTTCAGTACTTGGAAAGCAAAGCTCAAGAAAACGGAAAAGCTCTAGCAGATATGACCTTAAGTGAAATGGATATTTATTGGAACGAGGCGAAAAAATTATAAACATGGCTATTACCGAAAACGAAAAACAGCTTCCGAAAAACTTAAAAAACATTATTACTTTCAATGTTACCGCTACAAATTCTGTTGATGGCGGAATTATTCCATGGGTAAATATTGGCAAGGCCAATGAGGATATATTAAATTTGTTAGATGCTGACGAAGTTGTGATTCCGGAACATGAAATTACCGTTTCAATTGATCATCCTATAACAACACCAACCTCATTTAGTTTATACTCTTCGATAGGATTTTCAAGAAAGCTGTTGCTTATTGAAATCAGGGAGAAATTATTAGCCTTATCGAAAGTAGCCGAAGAGTCTTTTGATATTTTTGTTTTGGACTTGGTTGCGCTAGATGTTTATCAAACCAATTCAGGTAAAATAGAAATTACTTTGGATATCGATTTTTAATAGAAAACCCCGTCAACATAATACCATTTACCGTCTTCGAGTTTGAAATTAGATTTTTCGTGCAAAACCTCTGCCTGTAATTTTTTGTTTAGATAATAGGCCTTGAATTCTACCTGATCAAAAAACGCAGAAATAATTTCAAGCTTAAGCCATCTGGTATTTTTTGCACTTTTCAAATAAGCATCTTTAGTATTCCCTTTGCGTTTGCTTGCATGAGTGGTGTCAACAAGATATTCGCAATCTGCCATTACAAATGCCGAATATCTCGATCGCATCAAGGCTTCAGCTGTTGGTGCAATACTCGCTCTTAAATGGTATGGTTGACAACAATGCTCATAAGGCAATCCGGTTCCGCAGGGACAAATCATTATTCTATTTTCTAGTGTCAACAAAATTAGGATTAAATATTTGCTCTGCTAAAATTTGCGTAAAATTGCAGCTAAAACCATGAGATATTTCTTCCACATCGCCTATCAGGGGCAACACTATAATGGATGGCAAAAGCAGCCAGGGGCAATAAGTGTGCAGGAAGTTATCGAAAAAGCACTCTTCAAAATCTTAAAAACCAATATCCCGATTGTCGGCTGTGGAAGGACAGACGCTCACGTACATGCCAGTCAGTTTTTTTTTCATGCAGATATTGAAACAAAATTTGATTTCGATTTACTCTACCGGTTAAATAAAACTTTACCGCAGAACATCGCCATTTTCGACATCATTCAAATGGATGGCTTGCCTCATGCCCGCTTCGATGCAGTTCAACGCAAGTATGATTATTTTCTCCATACCTACAAAGATCCGTTTCTGGCCAATCAAAGTTCGTTTTATTTGGAAACCGAATTCAATCTGAATAACATGAAAAAAGCTGTCGATCTTTTACCAAAATATAAAGACTATCGGGCTTTTTGTACACAGCCAAACAAATACGAGCATACAATCTGTAATGTGATGGAAGCCGATCTGTTTGTAAATGCAAAAGCCGACAGGATACGTTTTCATATTGCGAGCAATCGTTTTTTAAGTAAGATGATCCGAATTCTAATGGGGAAACTGATCAAAATTGGGCAAGGCGAATTGTCGCTTGATGAATTTGAAAACCTTCTTATTAATTTGGAAACCCCAAAAACGCTTGATCCGGCACATCCTACCGGCCTTTATCTTTCGAAGGTGACTTACCCTTATTTAAACTTAGAACCAAGAACTGAATTTTTAACAGCAACACAAGGAACTGATTGGATCTCGGTTAGCGTGTAGCGATTGAGACCTAATTTTCGTTTTAACATTAAACTGATCAAAATGAAAAATTATCTACCAATATTGACGCTATTGTTGCTTTTTTCAAGCAGCTGCAAGAAAAACAATAGTTTATTAAAAATTTCTGACGGCAACTACTCGGGCATATTACAAGTAACTTCCAGCACTTATCAAATACCAGTCACCTACCCTATTGCGATATTATTTGAGAAAGGAAAGTACAAAATAAGTCCTGATCCAGCCAGACCAGGTGGTGGTTCAGGAATTTATAATGTTAATGGAGATATCGCCCATTTTGAAGATCAGAATTTCTGGACAGCAGATTTTGATTGGAGTTTAATTTTAAGCGGTGAATATCAAATTCAAACCGATGGTGATAATTTGGTATTGATCAAGCAGCTCCGTTCAAATATTCCAGCAGGAACCTCTTATAAATATCTTCTTAAGAAAACGAATTAGCTTTGTAAACAAAAAACCTCTTCAAACTAATAGCTTGAAAAGGTTTGTAAAAATAGCTTTATCCTAAGCTTTAGCTCAATTAAGCATCAATTTTAGCATATTTAGCATTACGCTCAATAAATTCGCGGCGTGGCGCAACCTCATCACCCATTAACATTGAGAAAGTATGGTCGCATTCTGCTGCACTTTCGATAGTTGCCTGCAATAAAGTACGGGTAGCAGGATTTAATGTTGTATCCCAAAGTTGCTCTGCGTTCATCTCACCCAAACCTTTATAACGTTGAATGTGTACGCTATCTTCTTTACCGGCTCCTTTTAAACGTTGTACAGCCGCATCGCGTTGTACATCGTTCCAGCAATATTCGAACTCTTTTCCTTTTTTAACCTGATAAAGTGGTGGCGAAGCAATATAAACATATCCAGCTTCGATCAGCGCCCTCATATAACGATAGAAGAAAGTTAAAATCAAGGTTGTGATGTGCGAACCGTCGATATCAGCATCCGTCATGATTACGATTTTGTGATAACGCAGTTTAGTTAAGTTTAATGCCTTATCATCTTCTGGTGTACCAATGCTCACACCAATAGCTGTAAACATGTTTTTAATCTCATCATTTTCGTAAATTTTGTGCTCCATCGCTTTTTCAACATTCAAAATTTTACCTTTCAAAGGTAAAATAGCCTGAATATTTCTATCACGACCTTGTTTAGCGGTACCACCCGCCGAGTCACCCTCTACTAAATAAATTTCACATTTTTCAGGATCACTGTCAGAGCAATCGGCAAGTTTACCTGGCAAACCAGAACCGCCCATCACACTCTTACGCTGAACCATTTCGCGGGCTTTACGAGCCGCAGCACGGGCTGTAGCTGCCAAAATTACCTTATTGATAATCATCTTGGCCTCTTTCGGATTTTCTTCCAGGTAAATACCCAAAGCCTCACCCACTGCAACATCAACTGCACCCATTACTTCACTGTTACCCAGTTTAGTTTTGGTTTGCCCTTCAAATTGCGGCTCCTGAACTTTTACTGAAACTACTGCCGTTAAACCCTCTCTAAAGTCATCACCAGTGATTTCCATCTTCAGGTTTTTCAACAAACCAGACTTATCAGCATAAGCTTTTAAAGTACGTGTTAAACCCCTGCGGAAACCAGCAATGTGTGTTCCACCTTCGTGGGTATTAATGTTGTTTACGTATGAGTGAACATTTTCAGAATAACTATCATTGTATTGGAAAGCCAGTTCAACCGGAATACCGTTTTTGATTCCTTCGATATACACAGGATCAGGAAGGAAAGATGCTCTGGTACCATCTAAAAACTTCACAAATTCTCTTAAGCCACCTTCTGAATGAAATACTTCAGATAGAAATGATCCATCTTCCAACACTTCACGTTCATCAGTTAATGTTAAGGTGATGCCTTTATTTAGGAATGCTAATTCACGCAAACGACCTGCTAACGTATCGTACTTATATTCAGTTGTTTGCGTAAAAATAGTAGCGTCAGGACTGAAAGTTACAATGGTACCACGTTTATCAGTAACACCAGTTTCCTTAACATCGTATAATGGTTTACCAATGTTGTATTCCTGCATCCAGATTTTACCTTCACGGTGAACTTCCGCTTTTAAATGCGTGGATAATGCATTCACGCAACTTACCCCCACACCATGTAAACCACCAGAAACCTTATAGGTATCTTTATCAAATTTACCACCTGCGTGTAAAACCGTCATTACGATTTCAAGCGCCGATTTATTTTCTTTTTTATTAATACCGGTTGGAATACCACGACCGTTATCTTCAACTCTTATTGAGTTTCCTTCTAAAATCCGAACATCAATCGTATCTGCATGACCAGCTAAGGCCTCATCAATTGAGTTATCTACAACCTCGTACACTAAATGGTGTAAACCTTTCACACCAGTATCACCTATATACATCGAAGGGCGCTTACGCACCGCTTCTAAACCTTCTAAAACCTGTATATTATCTGCCGAATAATTTGACTTTAAATCTTGTTCTTCGCTCATATATTAATTAAAAACTATAAGTATCAAAAATACGGAAATTTTGGCATATACACTAATATGTGGATAAGTTTTGACCTGTTGATAGATTAGAAAATAGCTGCCTTTCGGCTCATTAAAGGAGGTTTGAAAAGCAAAACCTGCCTTTAAATCATGGCTTACTCCTGCTTTCCATAAATCCCAAGAAATCGGGATTGAATTCAATAGGATTTAGGTAGCAATAAGATTGCTAAAATGGGTGACATCAACTGATCAAAGATTCCTATAGAACGCTTGGATTAAATATCTGGGCTATTAAATGAAGCCTCCAGATGAGAAGCAGCAAAGCTTTTAATCTGGAGATGAACAACAACTGCATGTTCTACGAACCCCTGCATTTATAAAACGGCCGATCGGAACGTTTCCTCAGTTGAAAAATAATTGTTTTTTCATTTCGCAAGAACGTTTGATGTATTTGCATCATTGCGACTGCAAATAGAAGCACTAGCTGAGCCATTTAAACCCGATAAAAGCGAACACGGAGCAAACAGCTTTTTTCCAGCTGTTTGTGTAGTAAAGCGACTAGCGGGAGTTACAGTTGAAATAAATCACTGCATTTGCTTTCCAAATAATAATATGCAGCTAAACTCCGTTAAGGAAACGGTAAACGATTATTATTGAAAAGTTTATGCATCAAAAGTATTATTGCATACTTAATTATCATTTTTATCTTTGCTAAAATTTATTAAACAATAATGGAAAGAAGAACCTTTAAAACCTTTGGTTTATTTGCTACAGCTGCATTGATTACAGCATTTTCTGCATGTCAAAACAAAGAAGCTAAAACAACTGAAACTAAAAAAACAGATAGCACCACTGCACCAGTAGCGCCTAGCGAGAAAATTGTATATGTTAATTCAGATTCGTTATTAACGAAATATGAGTATTTCAAAGATTTGAAAGTGAAATTTGAAGGCAAAACCAAAAATGCTCAGGCAGATATGCAGGCTAAAGGTCAGGCTTTCCAAAGAGAATTAGCTCAATATCAACAATCTGCGCAAACTTTATCAGCCGATCAACGTAAATCGACTGAGGAACGTTTAGGACGTAAGCAACAGGAGTTACAAGCTTACCAACAAAATGCTGGTGCAGCTTTACAAAATGAGCAAGCTACTGAAAACGAAAAACTTTACGATAAAGTAGCCGACTATTTGAAAGGCTATGCTAAAGAGAAAGGTTACAAAATGGTGCTAACGTATTCTAAAGGTAATAGCGCAATCTTATTTGCTGATGAAACATTAGATGTAACATCAGAAGTGATCAAAGGATTAAATGCAGAATACACCAAGAAATAAGAAAATAACTTAAATAGGAATGCCTCGTTAATCGGGGCATTTTTTTTGTTGCTAAATTTTAAGATGGAAAATAACAAACAACACGAAGAGTTTATGAAAATGGCCATTGCGCTATCTGTACAAAACGTTACTGAGAGCATCGGCGGACCTTTTGGGGCTGTTATTGTAAAAGACGGGAAATTTATTGCAGGCTCTGCAAATAAAGTAACCTCAACCAATGACCCTACCGCCCATGCAGAGGTTTCGGCAATTAGATTGGCCTGCCAGGAGTTAAATACTTTTGATTTAAGTGGCTGCGTAGTTTACACCAGCTGTGAGCCCTGCCCAATGTGTTTGGGCGCAATTTACTGGTCGAGAATTGAAACCATCTATTATGCCAACACTAAGGTTGATGCTGAAAATATTGGGTTTAGCGATAAATTTATTTATGATGAGCTGGATAAGCCTATGGAAAAACGTTCCTTACCTGTAGTACAAATGATGCGGGATGAAGCAATGGAAGCGTTTAAATTATGGGGTGATTCGGCTATGAGGATAGATTATTAGAAAATGGGTTCAGTATGGAATACACTGAACCCATTTTTTATTATTTACTGGTTTCTTTCGGTAATAACAAACCAACCATTGAATCAATTTCTTTTACTACACCGTCATCCGAACCAGAAAAACCAATGGCTTTAAATCTAATATTTCCATCGCCATCAATGATAAATTTGGTTGGAATGCCGTCTACTTTGTAAGCACTTACAATATCAAATTTTGATGGATCTTTAGCGTTTTTAGTATCATACAAAACATTAAAATTCAGCTTTTTCTCCGCAACAAAATCAGTCACAACTTTTTCTCTGTTTTCCTCGTTTTGCCATGTGTTAACAAACAGAAACACCACATTTGGGTTAGTTGAATACTTAGCAAGCGCCTTCTGCATACCCGGGAAAGAAGCGACACAAGGCCCGCACCAGGTTGCCCAGTAATCTAAAATAACCACTTTACCTTTAAAATCCGACAGGCTAACCTTCTCTCCTTTTAAGTTAACCAGTGAAAATGCAGGTGCAGGAATGTTAATCATCTTTTTTGTCCATTCTGCTTTAGCTTTTTCTAAAGCCTCTTTTTCTAAATTCGAAGCATACGTTTCATAGGTGCCT
>NZ_AJLG01000185.1 GCF_000258495.1 Pedobacter agri PB92 | reverse complement strand
GGATAGCTGCTGCATTAGCTTGTGAACCCGATTTTACCAAGTTACTTGTATCAAATATTTGTTCCATGACAATTTTATCATTGTAAGTCCCCATGGTAACCGATCTAATAAAATATCGATTCCTTTCCGCTCAATATTGAGGTTCCAGTTACCATCTTTATAGTTTAAGCTTCCATTTCTTTTGAAAAAGTTTTCTATCAATGCAGCCGGCGAACTTTTGCCCAATGCATTCCAATGAACAATAACAGCTTTTTTTAATTCATCTGCCTCACTCAATTCATCCTCAGAGAAACTAATATCATTGAGATTAATTGCTGTTTCAATGGCTGCACCACATAATATTTTATTCAACAGCAACTGACTCTCGTCTTCAGGATAATTGTCATAAACTAAATAATGCAAATAAACAATGGCCCTTTGCTGTGAGCGATCATCTTTGAAAGCACCTCCATGTAGCCATTCCAATCTTTCGAATAGCGGCTTTATAAACGGATGAATAATTACTAATCCCGCATTCTCCACCATGAGTGATTCAAGCAATAGTTTTCCATTTTGCTGTTTCCTTAACTGAACTTTTGTTGATTTCTTCATGTTACCGTTTAATGGTTTACTGATCGTTTTTGGGATTGTTGCTAAAAAACCTGATAACCCATCGAATTGCTTATTCTGGATTTTGGTTGTTTTGCGTTTCGCAGTGTAAGTTTTCAAGATCGTACTTATTTCAGACCTGAACGATGGATTTTTCTTTAGAAAGAAAATTAACCAATCCTGAAACTGCTGATCGGGTATTTCGTCTTTAGAAATGCTGATGTCTGCCAGCCAAAAATCTACCATTTTTTGATACAACGATGGCGTGATATTAGAGTTAAAGAAAACTAAGAAATCATTATTTTTATCGAAGCTTAAATATTGAGTGAAAAATATTGATTTATGAATGAGGTGCCTTAGGCGATTGTAGACAACAAAATCATTGCAAATGGAGTTAACAAATTGTATAAACAATACAGAATTGTATTTGTAAATATCTAACAGAATAGCAGCCGGCTTAAAGTGGGATGCCGCCGTAATCCACCAAGGTTTTAAACCGGTTTCACAGTAAAAAACCAAAGCTTCATAATCGTTGATATGGGTTTCAATTTGATCAGACACTTTACTGCTATTCAGCAACGACCTGCGGGTAAACTTACCTGCATTCTTAAATAGCTGAAGCTGCTCATTATTTGAAGTAAAATCTTTCGTAATCTTACTTAACTTATATTCTTTCAATTGATTAAACATTTGTGATAAGATTTGTTCTTTCATTATTTCTTCCAATCTATCCAAGGGAACATCTCCAAGGTTTATGGTTAATTTATCGATGCGAATACTATCATTAACAGCAACTTCAGTGAATATAGCATCAAACAAAGCCGGCAATTCCTGATTGCAAAAGATGCCAATTTTCGCCTGAACGATGTCCCAATCCTGCTGACGCTCGATAGTCAGCATCATTTTCTGCGTATGAATAATGTGGTTGCTCATCATGTTCATATTTTACCAAATGCAAAATCAGCGATATTATCCTGATCACCAACGGTTACGGCTTTGGTTTGCGATTGATATTGCGTATTGCTTGGGAGTATTGTAATTTGATAATCTCCAGCCGGTAGCAACATGCTGTAATATAAGCCGGTAAATGATTGCGATTTAACTAAAGTTTTATCCTGGTAGGCTGTAATTGTAAACGTCTTTACGCCTACCACACGGCCGCTAAGTTCATATTCTTGCTTGCTTATGCTGCCAATGGCGATGAAAAAACTCAGCTTGGATGTTCCAATTTCTTTTCCGCTCTCTTTTTCAATTACCAAATAATCAAATTCATCTAATACAACCATTTGGGCCAAAGATTTTTTATCTAATCTTTTAGGGTCTAAAGTATAAACCAACACCTGCCCTTTCTTATCAGGAATGGGTTCGTAAACCTCATCTTCGAACTTAATAGAACCGAATTTTGGCACTGCATTAATCACTACTTCGAAAAAATCAGGATGGTATAAATTATTTAAAATCTGCACTTTAGAAATCGTTTCCTTATTTTGATTGTAGGCTACGATTCTGGAAATTGGCATTGCCAAAGGCGTCAGTTCTTTATGTTTAACATTTTTTGTATCGCAAGCGTAACAGCCGTCATCGTCATAAACCGTGAAATCGGCAATTACGTTAGCTCCTAAATTTTTAAGCCCGCTGTCTTTATTTTTTTCTACCAGTGTATCGAATTCCTTATTAAATTTACGCTCAAAATCGTTGATAAATCGATCGCGAATTTTTCTTTTAGATGTTAAAGTAATTTCTTCAGGCACATCATCTTTCTCTTCCTCAACAGTTTTACGTTTTATACCAAGTAAATCCAGGCGGCTCTGATATTCTTTTTGAATTTCGGCTTCTTCTTTTACCTTACTATCAATTTCCTCAGTAATAACTTTACGTTTATGATCTAAATCAAGCTTCAATGCTTTTGAAACTTCGTTAATTTCTTTCGCCTCATCCTTCTCTGCACTCTTGCGTAAAACACTAATCTTATCCGTAAATTCTTTGTTGAGTGAATCTTCAGCTTTAGCAATGGTTTCACTATTGGTTGTTCTAAGCAAACTTCGTTTTCGAACCATAAATTCTGAGTTGAGTTCATTTTCGGCTTTTTTAAGTTGAACCTCAGTTAATACCACACGATTTTTAACTTCAGCAACCTTAACTTCAAGCGCTTTTTCTGTTTCAACTTCTGCTCGTTTGATGTTTTCATTTTTTTCAGCAACTGCATCTTTAATACTTTGGAGTCTGAGCTTGTAGGTGGCGTGTATGGCATCTTCTGCCAGCTTCAATTCGGTTAATTTTTCGAACTTATTAGTTCCTGGTGTAACAGGCAACTTGGTAATAATTTCATTTTCTTTGCCTGTATGGTAGAGCAGCAACAATGTATTCCCCCGCTCTGCCCCAGCCAAATGTTCAACAGCCTGATCATTTAAATACTCAGACAACGATTTATTAACCTTGAAACTACTGTTTCTTCGATCCCTAATGTCATTCAGTGTGCCAATAGTTACGTATGGGCGCATCATGAGCACATTTAAAGCTCTATGAATTAAACTTCCAATCATGAGATAAGAAAGTAATTCCCGCTCTTTTTCTTTATTGATTATGTTGACCAGGGTTTTCATTGCGTCAACATATAAATCAAGAAATCCTACATAGCGTTTTCTAAAATCAGCTTCTTTAAAACTAGAAAACTCAAGTGGTAACAGTAAAATAATGTCTTCGATGTTTTCATTTAACCTTGCAATCCAGTTCAATACATCTTTTTCGATTTCATTTTGAGCATCTTCGGCCCTAACCTTAATCGTTGTAATTTTTGTGTAATCGGTTCGATTGATTTTTTCCGAAACTGTTCCGAACTTCACGAAATTTTTATTCAGTGTTGTAAAGGTTTTGAGTCTATCTGTATTGCTAACGGTACCCGATGGAGCAGTTGCTGAGGCTGTTGGCTCAACATTTTCTTGTCTATCATTGCCCATTACATTATCAAAGGCATCTTTTGCGGCGTTAACTACATCGTCAAATTTCCCCGCCATACGTTCTGCCATATTGCTGTACTCAATTAAGTTGTTCAGGTAATATAGCATAAGATTGCGCCAGGCCAGGTATTGTGAATCCAGATCAGGATAACGACAACTGCTTTCCGTTTCTCCACCTACACCCATAAATATCGATCGTACCTTGAACGGCAAATTGAATCTCTTTTTCAACCGATCGTATTGTTTTACTGCAGAGGTGTGATCCATGCCTAAATGGCCTTCCAACCGAAAGAAATTTTGGTCATTGAAATTATAATATAGCGGTGCGGCCAATTTGCCTAAGGCGTATTCTTGTGCCTCTATTGGTAGTTGATAGTGGTAACTTAGCGGCTTACCATTGTCACATCCATGGCAGTTTGATTCGTTCCAAAATTTTTCGAACGCTGTATTTGCCGGATCAAAATAAACCGGAAATGCCCGCTTATTTAGGTTTTGCCATTTTTCTTTGCTGGGAGTTGCTAAAACACCATTTTTACTGTTTGCCTCAGCCGGATCCAAATAGCCATTCAGCATAGCTACAGTTCTCCCAAAAATGGAAATTACTTTTCTATTCCAGTCTTGATATTGATTAAAGATTGGCGAATATTCGAACTCCTGACGAAAAAGCGATGGCGGGCAATCTTTTACGCCAAGCATTAAATGCATCGGAAAGGCATCAGCATTTGGCAAGGTTGAACTATTTAAATTCATGACTGCACAACGAAGTTCTTCGTAAGATTTGATAACATCCTCAAAAGCATCGTAGATATATTGAAATCCGTAACCTTTGCCGCTGAGGTATTTGGCAGAAAGTGTAACTAATTTGCTTTCCCAAATGGAATTTACTGCAGCAAAATCCAAATCAGGAAAGTTCTTTTGTAAAACAGGAAGCTCACTGTAAACTGTTTCCAGCTGTTTCAATAAATCGCCTAAAATTGCCGCTATTGGACTCAAATAACAATTTATTAAATCTGCATAACTCTTAGCTTCAACAGAAGTAACCAGCGCCCTTGGATAATTTATTGTTTCAAGCTGATATAACCCAGGATAGATCGCCCCGCCGCGGTTCGCATTTGCGGAGTTAATTTTGTTTAAATTTTCTTTGGTAACCAATAACTTCCTGACTGTAAAAGTTTTTTCAATGCCTAAGTCATCGCAGCTTTTACCCAGGCAACTTTGTAAATTTTTAGTTGCCGGTTCAAGAAATAACAGTACGATATAATTACTTAAAATCAGCCCGGAATCTATTGGCTTGGCACCGCTAACCAGGGCATTTTCTCCGGTCACCAACTCAATTAATGGAACATCGTTCCCAGTGGTATCCATAAAATATGGATAGATTAAGCCATCAGGGAGTTTATATTCTTTGTAATGTGTTAGTGTACATTCTCCCAAAGAAATCAAGAAACCCCAGGAGCTTACACCCACGCCTTTAGTAATTGCAACAACATGCTCATTAACCTCGACTTCGAGTCCGTAAGCTATTCCACGCCCAATTAATCTGGTTCTGGTAAGTCTGCTCTCCTGCAACAGGAAATCTTGCATCGTATTTAACTGCCCCGCAGTTAACACTTGATTTTCTTCGAAAACGGTGGTGGTGTTGATGAGTTCCATAGCTCAGAATAATTAAAAAATGCCAATATTGGTTTGATTGAGAACTAGCGTATTTTTTTGAACCTCGTTTTCATTACAGCTATGCAATTTTCCTGATGGATAAACACTTCGGAGGTTCTGGATAATTTCTATAAAATCTTTAAGGGCCTTTATCCTTTCAGTATCGTCTGCGTTGACCGTATTAATTTGAATAAGCCAGTTTTTGTAAGCTTTTTCGAATTGATCCATCTGCAAAGGGCTTACCCAACAAATATTCATTGCAATATGTGCCGGACTTTCTTCGCGTAAGGTTTTCTCAATAAAAGCCCGAAAATTACGATCCCTAAAACGATCAGGCCAATAAGGCATCACTGCTGTCATTACGAAGCTGTAGGTATCAGTGATTTTGCAGCTTTCGCAGTCAACATCAGTATGAATATTAAGTAGCTTATCAAGATTGTTCTTAGGCCGCAGTAGCAAATGCTCAATCAAATGAATTCCTTCGCGGTTAATAAAAGTATCGTTAAAAAATTTAACCATATCTAGCACCGCCTTCTTCTCTTGTTCAGCCTTTATCACGATTGTTTTTGGAGTAATACTTTTTATATCAAAAACCCTGGAAAATAAAATCTTAGAACCGTCTACCTTATCCAAGGCAATAGAGGAAACAATAACTGTTTTATTGCCTTGATAGTCGATTTTTATCACATTAAAATCGATCATTACAACTGGCGAAATCACGAATGTTAACGAATTGCCTATACTGATTTTGGAAGTGAGATCAATATTATCAAAAGTTAGTTCTCGACCGTTCTCATGTATTATGACTGCAAAGGTTTCCGTAAAACAAACTTTCCCATCAGGAAAATTGCTCGGAAGTATTTCGTCAATTTCAATTTTGATATTTGCACCGGTGGCAACTGTATTATTTACGGTGTAGGTACCATTATTTGATGCAGAATTGATTATTTTAAAGTGCTTTGGATAAGGGCTATCTTCGATTATTTCAGCTAATGGCAGATTGTAATTTTTACCCTGATGAACGCCAACCGTATTGCCATAGATGTCGAAAACTTCAAAATGGTAGTTAGGTTCATAGTTTATGGAATTTTGTGGCTCGAAACGGTAATAATCTTCATCTGAAGCAAATTTGATAAACTTCCAAAGTAGGCTCATTTCGGTATTGCTGATTTTTTCTGCTTCATCAATACCTTGAACCTCCGGACCTTCGAGGATTCCTTTAAAAATTATCTTTCTGTCCTGATTCCCCTTTGGCTTATCGAACAGCTGGTATCTAACTTTGTGTAAACTGGGCACAGAAGTGGTGTCTACTTCATGAGTGATGATCTCAAAATAGTTTCTAATTGGAGGCGTTAAATTTTTTCGACTGGCTAGTGTATGATTACATAATTCATTATAGCACAATCTAATATGATCTTTAATTAATGTTTTGGCTGTTGTGATAGACAAGTTCAAACTTTTGCTGCAGGCGATTGATTTACGGGCAACCCGGTCTTCAAAAAGTATTACCTTGAATTTACCCGCTACACTTCCTTCAACAATTTGGTAATTATTAGGAAGAACGCCTGCACTGATTAGCTTTTCCATTTCCAGTTTCGCAGCCGCGACATTAGCATGGCTCCGAGTGCCCTGGAAATAAACCTTACTCCCAACTTTGGTTTCTATACTACAATTTGTTAGGCTGTTGATAATTCTGAATGCCGGAGAAAAAAACAAACATTCTGGTTTTTTCTGATTAATACCTAAAAGTGATGTGATGCGTTTTTCATAACCCGAAATATTTTCATAATACCAGCACAGTTCGTTTTTATAATTGAAAGCCTTGCCACGATTACTGCTAATCTCAGGGTAGGCATTTAAGAATGATAGCTTATCTTTTATTAACTCAGCTCCTGCCTTTTGGCCATCAATGGTATAGGCTATTAGTGCATAGTCGCTAAATTGCTCGCAAAACCGGGCAAGCAAATGATCTAGGAAACGGTTTTTTCTTTCTTCAAATTCCCCTTTAGTTTCGGTAATACCTTGTAGTTTTGTTGCGTAATCTGGCGTAAATATCTGCTGATCTTGCGCATTTGGCACCACCTCATTTGGTATTGCATTTAGTGGCTCGCTGAAATAAGATTTATTAAGTAATGGCTGATCATACTCATCAAGCTCCTGATTTAAACTAAATAAAGATTTTAAGCCGTTTACTTGCTGAAGATAGCCATAGAGCAACTGATCGAAAAAAGAGAGGAAACCCTTAAATTGTTTTACATTGGTTAATCGTTCCTGCCGGGCTGCTTCATCTTTTGGCAGGTTGGGAATACCTTCAGCTCCAACACCATATACTAATGGGAAATCTTGCTGAATGGAACTATAATCTGTTGTTTCCCGCCAATTTCCAATTGGTAAAGTTTTGTCTAACACCGGATTTGCCGGGTAGCGTTTTTTTTGCTTTTGCAAATAAAGCGTTCAATTTCAGCTGCATATCATCCTGATCGAAAGCGAATGGAAGGCTGTTCTTATAAAAAGATAAATTTGAAGCAATAGTTGATAGCCTAGGCACGTAAAACTGATCAACTGCCAGCGATAAACACCATTTAACACTTTTTTGCGCAATCGCACCATCATCATCTTCAGGAAAATTAGCCATTTGTAAACCGCTGGCAGAACGTACAACCTTTTTGCCATCGATTTCAGTATTCATGATGATTTGAATGATATCACTCACGCGGATGGTACACTTTTGTACAGATGCATTCAGTTCATCATCATCAATAAAGCCATGTTCTAAGGCTGGACCATCAAAAATATCTTCTGTCGACTTCCCTTTTGCTTTCATATCGGGCAAGCTGTAGAAACAAACCTCGGGAGAAAGGAATTTAGAAATCTCAAAATAAATGGTAGCGGCAACAGTTGCTGCATCAGCAAAAGGATCAATTTCGATATCGCCGCAAATGGCTATCTCCTCTACCTTTAATGCCTGAGAATTAAGATAGTCTTCGCAAAGCGGCCTGCTTTCATTTAAACGATCATCTGCCTTGCTAATAATGCTGTTAATAACTTCAATTTTAGCTTTATAGCGCTGTAAAATCCCACCGGCATCTTCAAAAATAAAATGATTGATCAAACTATCTAATAGATTTAATCCTGGAATATCTACCGGAACTCCTGAAATGGTTTTAATGCCTTTTAGTGCTACAGTTGAATTCAGTTCGTTGCTGGTCCATAACAAATAACCAGTTGGCATTTCATCAAACTCAATCTTTAGGTTTTTAATTGCAGTGATGATGGATGTATCATTTTGAAAGTCGATTTCAGGCTCGTCCCAACGTGGAAAATAAACATTAATTTTGATTTCCACTCCATTTAACAATGGGTCGGTAAAGTCGCGAACGATATAGGTTCCGGATAGTGCATTTGAATTTAAATCGCCATGTTTAATGGATTGATCAAACTCCAATAAAAAATTATATAATCCTTTTATAAAAAAACCATATTCGTCCGTTACGGTTGGGAAATAATCAAGTTTTTCTTTAACCTTATCTACGTAGAGCTTCATCTCTGAATCTGTGGAAGGCAATGCCCAGGCGTTTTTGATCCCAAGTATTTCCCCATCAGCCACAACCGCAACATCCATTAACAGCTTACGAAAATCTTTTAGCGTAACAGGTGCATTATGTAAAATCTGCCTTGCAGTAAAGAAATTCTTGAAATCAACATCGCCTTCAGTTTCCGGATCATTCGCAAGTAAATCTTTTATATCAAAAGTAAGCCGGTAGCCTAAATCAGTAATCGCATAACAAAGTGCTTCGAGGGTTGTCACCCCCGGATCATGCAAGTTATAATCTGTCCAGATGTTTTTGCTCAGTTCCTGTATCCTTTTCAAACCAATTTCCCGAAGCCTGTCAAACCGCATGCTTTCCAATGGCAAATCATTTTTTGATATGGTTGTTAAGTTGCTCATTTAATTACATCCACATTCATTTAAAGAAACAAATTGTTTACTTGATTTGATCACATTGTCATCGCAATCAGCACATGAACAATCAGGATTTTTTACACCAGGCAAATCTTTTATATTGACGATGCTGTGAT
>NZ_AJLG01000184.1 GCF_000258495.1 Pedobacter agri PB92 | reverse complement strand
TGGAAAAATATTGAGTGCGGAGCCAAACACCGTTACCCGTGACTGCGATCCTACTGCCCATGCTGAAATCAATGCCATCCGATCTGCTTCAAAAAAAATTGGTAAGGCTGATTTGAGTGGATGTATTATGTATACAAGCGCTGAACCCTGTCCAATGTGCCTGAGTGCAATTTACTGGTCAAATATCTCTCAGGTATATTATGGGAATACCAAGCGGGATGCTGAATGGGCAGGATTTGGTGATGAATTTATAAGTGAACAGTTAGGAAAAAAGATAGAGGAGCAGGATATTTGCTTTGAGCGAATCATGGCTAGTGATGCAATCAAAGCTTTTGAAGAATGGGTGGCGGCAGGACCAGAATTGAAAGAGACAATAAAAGATGGTTCAATGTAAGATACCTGCAATTGATATTCAGGAAGCGTCGAATTTTGCTGGTAGTGATCAGTAAGGAAAGATCTTGATTGGTTTAGCGAATTTTCTTCCTATTTGGGGACTACCGTTCCTATGCAAAACCCTGATCCACATTTACACAAAGGTGAATTCAAGTAAGAAGATTTCCAGAGATTTGCCAGGATTGGTAAATTCTGGGTAAATTTCAAGTCTTTGCGGGCGATCATACAACGAGGCAATTCGTTTCTATAGGTCTATCTCTTTTTGAAAAAGGCTTAATACACCTTTAAAAAACCTCAGATTTATAGTAAGAGATAACTTGGTTTTAAGGGGAAAGATAGCATATGTTCAAATTATATTTGTTCCTTAGCTTTTGATAAAGCTTTTTGGAAAATAAATATAGCAAGTGCGCACGATGCTTAAAAAAATAGAATGGAAGAATTTATCGCGTTTATAAAGAAAATGGTCTGGATTGAAGAGTCAGATCTAAATCTGGTTATTTCAAGGTGCAGGGAAAAAACAGTTTCCAAAGGAAAGCTTTTGCTTCGCAAAGGGCAGGTTGCCAGTCAATATTTTTTTATTGTTTCGGGCGGCGTGCGCTTTTTCTATGACTTAAACGGCCAGGAAAATACCACCTGGGTGACTTTTAAAAACGAGTTTTTTACCGAGATTTCGAGTTTAAACCCCCAGAGGCCTACCAGGTTTAATATCGAGGCGATTGAGGAAACCCGGCTTGTGGTGATAGATAAAAATGATGTGGATTTTCTCTATGCGCATATCAGCGCCTGGGAGGCTTTCGGAAGGAAAATCTGGGAGGAAACCTCGGTCAGGATGATTGACCAGATCCTTAATTTTCAGACCCTTTCTTCAGAAGAACACTATCTGGCGTTTATGAATAACCCGGAATTTCTTCAGAAAGTGCCCGTAAAGCAGCTTGCCGCAGTTTTGGGCATCACACCTAATGCTTTAAGCAGAATCAGGAAAAATATTCGCTAATGTATTTTCTACCAATTGGTAGTTTCAAATGCGCTTGAGGGAATTACTTTTGGATCAGAAAAAAGTAAGAATTTCAAATGGATAATCAACATGTTTTAGCTGTGAATCAGTTTGCTGATGAGGAGCTGATCAAAAACTTTCCAGGTTTTACCAACCACCACGCAAAGGTAAACGGAACTCAACTGCATTATGTAGAGGCGGGAGCGGACAGCCTTTAGTCTGTTTGCCGGGATGGCCCCAGACCTGGTACTCTTATCATCCTATTGCCATGGAGATGGCCAAGTGCTACCGCGTGATTATTGTAGACATCAGGGGAATGGGCAGTTCGGAAAAACCGGCTTCGGGCTATGATAAAAAAAACATGGCCAGGGACATATTCGAACTGATTAAATACTTAGGGCTTGATCAGGTCAATATTATGGGACATGATATTGGCGGAATGGTGGCGATGAGTTTTGCCTTTAACTACCCCGAGTGTACCAGAAAGGTAATTGTTGCCGATGGTTCCCATCCAAGTGAAGGGATGCTGCAAATGCCCCTGATTCCCACAGATGGAACTTTTGGTGAAAAAATGGATGGCAAGATGCCTTATGCTTGGTGGATGGGATTCAATCAGGTAAAGGCCTTGCCCGAGAAAATATTAGAAGGAAGATTTGGCTATCTACTGGATTATCTTTTTAGCTATGTGATGGTAGATGAGGATAAAATGAGCGAATTTGACAGGCAGGTTTACACCCACTATTACAATTCGGCAGAGAGCATTCGGGCATCTAACTGCTGGTATCAGAGTTTTCTGCAAGACATAGAGGATTCTAAAACTTATCAGATGCTGTCGATGCCCGTACCGGGCATCGGGAGTTATGTAAGCTATAATTACATGAAAATGGGACTCCCTTATGTATCAAGCAATGTCGAAATTATCGGTATACCTGATAGCGGACACTATATGTTTGAAGAGCAGCCTGAAAAAGTCTTAGGCGCTGTTCTGGATTTTTTAGCTGAGTAATTTTATAGAAGTTTAAATAATAGATATGACAAAAATAATATTGGTTGCCGGTGCGAGCGGCAATCTTGGCGGCAGGATCTGCAGGGAAATAATCAAACGAGGTGGCCGTGTACGGGCGGCTGTACGACATTCAGCCGATCCGGAAAAAAACCAGGCCTTAATCAAAATGGGAGTAGAGCTTATCGAAGTGGATTACAATAATGCATCGGAAATTGAATATGCCTGCAAGGATGTAAATTGCGTGGTTTCTGCCCTTGCAGGACTTAGCGAAGTGATTGTTGGCTTGCAGAAAAGACTTCTTGATGCATCGGTCAGCGCTGGGGTACCAAGATTCATCCCTTCTGACTTTTGCACCGATTATACTAAGCTGGTTGCGGGTGAGAACAGAAACTTCGATCTAAGAAGTCAGTTCAGGGATCTTCTAGATAGCAGCTCCATTAAAGCGTGTTCCATTTTTAACGGGGCATTTGCCGATATACTGAAATACAATACCCCGGTTTTAAATTTGAAGGACAAAAGCATCTCTTTTTGGGGAGATAGGCAGGATTGGAAACTTGATTTCACCACCATGGATGAAACTGCAGCATTTACTGCTGAGGCCGCTCTGGATGATCAGGTGCCAAGAGCGCTGCATATTGCAAGCTTTCAGGTCAGTCCATCAAAGATCCATGAAATTGTGAGGGAAGTAACCGGAAAAGAATTTAAATTACAGCAGCTATCTTCCTTGAGAGACTTTGCCGAGTCGATACAGAAACTTCGCGCTGAGTATCCAGCGGGAGAGCTTGAGCTGTATGCCAAGTGGCAGCAAGCGCAGTATATGTATTCGATGTTCACTACCCAGCACCCAAAGCTCGATAATATGCGATATTCTGGCATTTTCTGGACTCCGGCGGCTGATTACATCAGCTCGTTTGCGAAATAATGGATTTTTTTTTGCAGGATCAGGCAGAGGATCCGCTTGTTGGGTGCATTGATATTTCCGGCAGTGCACTCTTAATGACGGATTTAATTTTGGGTAATAACCCACTGTCCGTTCGCCTTGAAGACAATAGTGATGCGATCAGGCCCATGAGCTCTGGTATGCCAAAGGGTTTTTCGAGTACCGCATCGCAACCGTATTCAGAGAGCGAAAGCAGGATTTTGGCGTATGCTGAGGTAATGATAATAGGAATGTATTCAAAACGATCGATGGCCCGTATCGCGCTGCACAATTCTCCGCCGTTCCATTCAGGAAGCATGTAGTCCAATATCACCAGATCGGGATGATAAGCCTCAATTAATGGCAGTGCATCTCCTGGATGATAGCATCCCTGGCAGTCATAGCCATATTCGCGCAGGATATCCTGAATAGTTTCCAGGAGCATGAGATCATCCTCAACGATGAATATCTTTTTTTTTGTCATTGTTTTCTTGCTGATTTGATTGTATATAAGAGATTTAGTCTTTAGATATGGTTTTGGCAGCTTGCGTTCTTTTTCATATTCCGGATGCCAATTGCTAAATGCCATCTGGTGATTTCTGTTTATTTGAGTGGAATGATCTCACCCTCTTCGAGCTGGGCTATGCGAAAGATTTCTCGGGAAATGACTGAAACATTTTCCTTTAACTCTTCAAGGCTGCAATGGATCATGCCTATGGGAACTGGAAGGCCGGTGATTTCCTGAGTAAGGTCCATCTGAATGGAGCAGGAATGCTCGGATCCACTTCTCCCTTTTAGCATTGAAAATATCTCCATTGAAGAAACCTTATCCCTGCCAAGGCTGAATTTTCCATAGGGAAGTTTTTTATGCTTCAGATTGAGCGTGACCGTGATTGAAAATGCGGTTTCCATGGGCTTTATCTTTTAGGCTTTGGTGGCTTTCAGTTTTATATTGGTGCAATAAGAAAAATGCCGCCTGGGGCGGCATTTTTTTCTCCAAGGCGATTAGCTGATCTCAATCTGTCTGGATACTGCTTTGGCTTCTTCTTTTTTAGGAAGGGTCATTTTTAATACCCCGTCAGTATAGCTGGCATGGATCCTGTCCGCATCTGCGCTTTCAGGCAGGGTGAATGACCTGGTGAAAGCGGAGTAGCTGTATTCACGCCTGTTGTAAGTTTTGCTTTCTGAGCTGCTTTCTTCGGACCTTTGAGAAGAAATGCTCAGTATATCTTTTTCAATAGATACCTTGAAGTCTTCCTTTTTAAGCCCTGGTGCTGCCAGCTCAATCTGGTAGGCTTCTGCTGATTCTGAAATGTTAACCGCAGGAACGCTTGCGGTGCGGCGATCTGTGAAAAATGTGTCGCCAAGTACGGATTCGAAAATGTCATTAAAGCCTGGCAATAATGCGCTGTTTTTCTTTTCTGGATTGAATTTAACCAATGTCATAGTGTGTTCTCCTTTTAATAGTTTAATAAAAAAATGGACTATAAATCAATTAACTTACGCTGGGACTTGTCCCGCTATTTATTGTTCAACTCTTGTGCCAGCCTGTTTCAGGGGCTTTCAGGGGGCATTTTTCTGAATTTTTTTCATTTTCCCTGAATTTTTTTCAGTTGCTAAGCTGAAATTTTTTCAGTTTCCTTTTCTGGCGTCGGGCCCGTTGCTCATTCAGCTTTAACTTTTTTTTCCTTCCCTCTTTTCGATAGACTCAAATTTTTTGAAAATCGCAGGCACTTTGGCCATAGTGTCAAATCCCCAATGATTTCATCATGATTTTTGACCAGCAAACTACTGGTCTTTGACATTGGGGAATGAAATATTATCCGGCGAAAGCCGGAAATTTTGCGAAGGCGGAGGTGAGAGTCCCGAGCTGAAAACGCATTGGCAGGCGAGGGCCCGGTTTTTAGAAACTGACTTGAGTAATTCCGGAAATATGTTGAGGCTTTATCCTCATCCAAAAAGGTTTGTTGCGTTAAGCGGCAAACCTGTTTTTTATTTAAGGTATAAGACCAATATCAACCATTCCGCTCCTTCAAAATGCTGACATATGGAAAATCACAGATTTGATTTGAACCAGATTAGAGAAAACGTTAATCTGGTTGATACCTTAAGCAGGCTCGGATATGAACCCTTAAGAAAGAGCGGAGGAGAACTTTTTTACCTGTCCATGCTCAGGGATAATGATTCCGCTCCTTCGTTTTGCGTCAATGAAAAAGCGGGTCTGTGGTATGATCACGGTATGGGTAGAGGAGGTAACGTGATAGACTTTGCTGTTCATTTCTGGCCAAATCTAACTTTCAAACAAGCGGTGGAGGAACTGATCAAAGTTTCAGGAAATTCGGTCAATGAAATTCAGGGCAGGCCCTTTGTCCCCAGACAAACTGAACTGATACTCCACTTACCCAGCTACATCATCCGGGAAAGCAAAGAACTGGGTGGTAACAAGTCCATCAGTAATTATCTGCAGGGAAGAGGGGTGATGGATGTTTCAGCTAACCATTTAAAAGAACTCTATTACAGTGTAAAGTTAAAAGATGGTACCAGACGTGAAATGTTCGCCGCCGGCTGGCAAAATGAGCTAGGTGGATGGGAGGTGCGTAATGCTTATTTCAAAGGATGTTTAGGGAAAAAAGCAATGAGTTTTATTCCAGGTAATCCGGAGACCATCGTACTTTTTGAGGGTATGCTAGACTTTTTAAGCTGGAAAAAGCTTTCTCCTTTACAGGATGCAAGTATACTTGTACTCAATTCACTTTCTTTTCTCGACTACGCAATACAAAGAGCAGGTAAATACAGAACCATTGAGCTTTTCTTTGATCATGACTCCGCAGGAAAAAAAGCTACTTTACTGGCATTATCTCAGCTCCCCCAGGCGGTGGATCAGTCCGCTAAATATGAAGGGTATAATGATTTTAACGAGAAGTTGACCGCGATGATCCATGCTGAGAAAGATCCGGTAATAAGAAAAGCAAACCCAAATAACGTTCCACTACGGAACCGGTAAAAGGAAATCAGTATGAGCAAGCGAAGAAGTGGAAACCGCGGCAACCTTGTCAGGTGTTATCTCTCAGATGAGGAACTCTCAGCGATCAACAGGATTTGCAGTGATCTGGGCTGGAATAAATCTGAGCTGTTACGGAACCGTCTTCTGCATCCGGATATGCTTAATATCAATTCGGCCAAACTGCTGAGTGTATTAAGTGAAATCGGGATGCAAATGAGCCTGCTTAATGCCAGTATTGATCATCAGCAGAAAGGTGTTGACTACAAAAATGGCGATACTGAAAAACTGGAAGCGCTTATTAATTCCTACCACTTGCAGCAGAAAAAACTGGAGCAACAGATTCGTAAATTATTGATGAGAATAGAACGAAAGGGCTAAAATGAAATTGATTGTGAGGCTTTTTACAACTTCAACAGGTTTTCCTGCGGTAAGATACAATATGGAAAAAGTCACTAGCGGGTGCGCGGAACTCCTTTGCTACAAGAATTTTGGCGTCATTCACGGGTTGATTAACCCGGGTTGTGCAGATTTCGAACATTATCTTGGCGCGGTATCGACGCTCAATTCACGTAGCCGTTTCGATCAGTTTCATGCAGTTTTATCAGCTAGAGGAAGATCGATGTCTGTAGATGCACTGAAAAATCTCGCTGAGAGATGGATGCTTGAAATGGGCTATAATAAACAGCCTTATTTAATTTTTTCCCATTCAGATACGCCGAATACGCATGTACATATCGTATCCACTGATGTCAGATTGGATAGGTCAAAGATTAGCGACAGTTTTGATCGCCCCCGGGCGATTGCGGCCATCCACCGTATTTTGAAAGTAGATGTACAGGCTGAATTTAAACGTGATATTTCGCCCCTACTCGCTTACAACTTTTCAGACCTTCATCAGCTTACCACCTTACTCGGGCAAAAAGGCTATCGTGGATTTTGCAGGCGAGGATATTTTTACATGGTCAAGTACGGGCAGGTTTTGCTTAAAATCAGCGAAGGTAAAATTCAGCATATGGTTTTAAAGCCCCAGATAGAAGCCGGGCATTTGGATGAAATCCGGTGTATGATTAATTCCAATTTGCTTACTAAGGATAATACCTGCATTCCAGTTTACCAATCATTGCCTCATGGTTCATCCAGGAAGCTCAAAGCATTTCGTTCGGAGCTTTCAGATTACCTGCTTGCTGAAAAAAACATAGAAATTTGCTATCACTCCAATAAAAATCAGATCACCGGCTTCACCATCATTGACCATCATAAACGCCGTGTTGTGGCTGGAAAGGAAATCATGGATCTGGATCGGCTCATTTCTCCGGTCAAAAAGGAAAGTATCTCGCGGCAACTCCTCTCGAGATAGGATCTGTTTCATTCTAATATTTTAAAACATGATTATTGCGCTAAGTAACCTAAAAGGCGGGTGCGGCTGCACAACACTTTCTCTTGTATTGGCCCATTATTTTTCCCAAAAGAAAAAGCAGGTATTCCTTATCGATCTGACCTATGAAGGATCACTGGAGGTATTGTATTCTAAATCGATGCTGTTAAACGAGCGGCTTCCATTTGAGTTCTTTACTTCGGACCTAAACAGGATCGAAGTTTTAATTGATAAGCTTCAAGCTGAAAAGGAAGCGGTTATTTTGCTCGATCTGCCAAAGGCATTCGCCAATCCATCCCTGATGAGGCTAATGAGGTATGTGGAAATTTTCATTATTCCCATCCAGTATGGATTATTAAACACTAGCGCTGCAAGCAGATTCGCCCTTTTGAGCTCAAAGATTTCTCCCATGTCAAGCAGTATATTCCTCCCGAATATGAGCTCATCAGGTGGCTTTGATGATGAATTATCTGCCCAGCAAAAATCTTTGCGATCACTCGGCGATCTTTCAAGCGCGATTTCGCTTCATCCGGCTTTGCTTGAGCTCCCAAGCATGAGCCTGCCACCTTCCTGCCTGTATGAACTGGCAGTTTCCCTGGATTTGCTCTACTCAAAATATATAGAACCTAAACGCTAAAATTTAAAATATGAACTGGACCAACTTTATTTCCTATCTGGGAATAGCTTATATTATTTATTATGCCCTTAACCTATCGACAGACCTGTGGCTGAAAAAAAGTGAACTTTCCCAGTCAAATCTTCAAAACCAGTCTTTCCAGGTGATTGATCTGCAAGAACCTATTGACAGCTCGGAGCTGATCGAGGCCGGTGAGGTAATAGGCGACCATACAGGCCTTCAAAGTGGACCCCTTAGCGCAACAGGTGAGCTGGATTTTGATGGACTAATGGCCGCGGCTAGGAGTGAATCAATTGAATGCATCAAAAAAATTGCTTATTAAATGGGCCCGCGTGTCGCAGTTATCTTCTCGGTAGCTAACCTTACCTTAATTCTGGCCCAAAGCAGCGCTGCTCAGGTGCCTGGCCTGTCCGAGTTTCACCAGGCCAGCGCTGAGATCAGGCACTATTATTTCTCCCTGTCAGATCTCATTTTCGTCATCGGAGCAATCACCGGACTTTTAGGGGGACTCAGGGTCTATGCCAACTGGCAGGGGGGGCGCCACCATGTGGACCGGCAGGTAGCCGGATGGCTGTTCTCCTGTATTTTTTTAAACCTCTGCGGCGTATTTCTACGGGGATTATTCGGGTTATAATTAATTAATCAAGCATCAAACAAAATCAAAAATGAAAAAAACAAACAAAAGCGCAGTTGTCATTCTAGGAATGATCACCATTGCTGTTAATGCGCATGCACAAACTGGGGGAGGAACCACCGGAATCAATGCCGCAACTTCCACATTGACCAGCTACATTGATCCGGTATCCACACTGACGCTGGCCATAGGTGCGGTGGTGGGTATTATAGGTGGGATTATGGTGTATATCAAGTGGAATTCAGGGGATAGGGATATCAGTAAAGAAGTGATGAGCTGGGGAGGATCCTGCTATTTTTTTAGTGCTGGTTTCGGTAGTCATCAAAGCCTTCTTT
>NZ_AJLG01000183.1 GCF_000258495.1 Pedobacter agri PB92 | reverse complement strand
GGTGTTGCCATTTTAAATTTAGATGGAACAATCAAGAATGCCACCTGGATCAGCGGCCTGAATGCTCCAAAAGGAATGGCGGTGTATAACGGCAAACTGTATGTTGCCGATTTGGATGTGGTACATGCTATTGATCTAAAAACGGCAAAAATAGCAGAAACCGTGAAAGTGCCGGATGCTGTTTTCCTCAATGATATTGCCATTGATAAAAAAGGAATAATCTATGTTTCTGATACCCGGACAAATAAAATTCATCAGATTATAAATAGAAAAAGCAATGTTTACCTTGATCAGGTAACTGCAGCCAATGGACTGAAATTTATTAACAATGAACTTCATGTTTTATCAGGTTTTCAACTCCTGAAATTTGATAAAAATAAAAGCAAAACGATAATAGCAGAAGGATTGGAAAAATCGGGCGACGGTTTGGAACCACTTAGCAATGGCGACTTCCTTGTAACCTGTTGGGCCGGAATTGTTTATCATATTCAGAAAGATGGCACCAAACATAAACTTTTAGATGTTCAGGGCAAGATGAATACAGCAGATATTTGTTACGATCAACGAAGCAAGATGCTTTATGTACCAACATTTAATGCCAACTCGGTCATTGCTTATAAAGTTGAATTTTAACCAATCAGACTCCTACCTATGAAAAAAATATTTGCCTTAACCCTACTGCTTGTTACGCTTATTCAACTTCAATTGCACAAGATAGAAAACCTGCTACAAAAAGAACAGCCTCTAAAACTGATAGTGTATGGATGCTAACCTATTTCCGTCAGCGATATCCTACCAGGATAGAGATTAATGAAAAAGGCGAAACCGTAGAAGTTCCGTTACCAAACCCTATGTTAAGCGCAAATCTCCATATTGCGCTATCAAAGGATGGACGCCATTGGGAAGCCTTAAATAATAATAAACCAATTTGGGATCGTTTCATGCGTGATCAATATATTCACCGCGGAGCAGATGGAACCTGGCGATTGATTGCAACAGGAGGCGGTGGTGGGCCTGAAAACAGAAAAAACTTCGGGCCGAGCGTTACCTATGCCACCTCAAAAGATTTAATTAACTGGAAATTTGAAAAATATATCCACTTAATGAAAGATGTAAAAGACGAAGCAGGAAATTTTGTTGGAAACATCTGGGCGCCAGAATTTTATTACGATCAGAACACACAAGAATACACCATTTTCTGGTCATCGACATTTAAAGATGCAGGCTGGAAAGAAAGCAGATTATGGTATTGCAAAACTAAGGACTGGGAAACTTTCAGCCCTGCCAAATTAATGTTCGACCCGCCCTACTCGGTTATTGATGGAACAGTGATTACGCACCAGGGCACTTACTATCTTTTCCACAAAGAAGAAGAGTTTGGTGCAAAAACTGGTGAAAGACGAGGTATTCGGGTAGCAACTGCGAAAAATATCGAAGGACCTTACAAAATTTACGAAGGACCTTTGAATAAAGGACAAATCGCCCCGACCATTACCGAAGGACCGAGCGTGATGAAAGATCCTTTAAAGAAAGGCTGGCTATTGCTGTATGATTACCCGATGGTAGACCAATACGGCATTTCCTCATCAACGGATTTATTTAACTGGAAATTAGAAAAAAACACTTCTATGCCAGACGATGCCCGGCATGGAAGTGTTTCCAGATTATCTGCTGCCGAAGCCAAAGCATTGGCAAAAGCTTTTCCCAGCAAATAAATTAACTGAATTAACCAGCGTTATATTGCGCATCGGTTACAGGCTCCAGCCAGTTTACCATGCCATTTTCAGTGTTGATATTGATGGCAAAGTGGACCATTGGTGCGTCTGGTGATGCCCCATGCCAATGTTTTATTCCCGGCAGAATATTAATGGCTTCGCCTGCCGAAAATTTTTGTATCGACTTCCCTTCTTCCTGATACCAGCAGGTACCCTCTTTTATAATCAGGATCTGGTTGGATGGATGTGTGTGCCAATTGTTTCGGCAACCTTGCTCAAAAACCACCTCACTAATGTTGCAATTCGTAATTTCATCTGCTGCAACAAGTGTTTTCAAAAATGCTTTTCCAGTAAAATATGATGCTGGTGCTGATTTAAATTCTTTATTATCCATTATCTTTCTTGTTTAATCCAATTTTTCGGAGCCACGCGATCACTTTCATCTCCGCTTGTTTCCTTACACCATCTTTAATAGCCAGTAAAACACCTTCTTTTTCAATTCCACCTTTCATGCTAAAACCCTCCAACACTTTACTTTCAGCACAAAGTGATTTTAGGGTATCGAAAGTACTTCCAATGCCATAGCCTGCATTGGTATTAAAAGGGACTATGGTTTTCCCTTTAAAGTTATACTGGCGGAGAAAACTTTTAATTGGTGGTGGAAGCGCCATTCCCCAGGTTGGAAAACCTACAAAAACTGTATCGTACTGATCGATATTTTCAATTTTGGTTTTCAGTAGAGGAAGAAAGCCTGATTCATTTTCATTTGCAACCTGTGCAACGGTAGTTTTATAATCCGCCGGATAAGGTTTCTGCATTTCAATTGCTACTAAATCTCCTCCTACCTGGTGATGAATAATTTCCGCTATGGCTTTAGTATTATTCGTTCTTGACAAATAAACAATTAAAACTTTCTTACCCATTGGTGTTTTCTGAACAGATTTATTTTGTGCATTTGAGCAAGAATATAAAACGCAACATAGGAGTATTGTAGTTATGGTGTTTATTACATTCATCTAATTTCTATAACGTTTTTTTGCTGATTATTTCCCCACCCTGTTTTGCAAATGCTGAGGATATCTTTCGCCCACAATTTCGATTTCCGTTAGCGACTGCTTGATTTTAGCCAAATCATTTTCAGAAAGCTGCACAGTTGCGCCGCCGACATTTTCTTTCAATCGGTGTAGTTTAGTCGTTCCTGGAATGGGTGCTATAAATGATTTTTTAGCGAGTAACCAGGCCAATGCAATTTGTGCTGGCGTAGCCTCTTTTTCGTTAGCAAGTTTTTTTAATAAATTAACCAATGTTTGATTCGCTTTTCTATTTTCTTCTGAGAAACGAGGAACGATATTTCTGAAATCGTCTTTATCAAATTGTGTGGTTTCATTGATTGTGCCGGTTAAAAATCCTTTTCCCAATGGACTGAAAGGCACAAAACCGATTCCTAATTCTTCCAGGGTTGGAATAATGTCTTTTTCAGCATCACGAAAAAACATAGAATATTCACTTTGTAAAGCAGCAACTGGCTGCACGGCATGTGCTTTTCGAATGGTTTCTGCTCCAGCTTCTGAAAGGCCCCAATGTTTAATTTTTCCTTCGTTAATTAATTCCTGGATGGTTCCTGCAACCTCTTCAATCGGTATATTCGGATCAACCCTGTGTTGATAAAGTAAGTCGATATAATCGGTTTGCAAATGCTTTAATGAGTTTTCTACCACCTGACGAATCCTTTCCGGGCGACTATCCAAACCCTTGGTGGCGTCGCCATCCTGGAAACCAAATTTGGTGGCAATTACCACCTGATTTCTAAATGGCTGCACTGCTTTTCCTAAAACAATTTCATTACCACCCTGACTGTATGCTTCAGCAGTATCAAAAAATGTAATGCCTAAATCAAAGGCATTTCTGATTAAGCTTACGGCTTCTGTTTCATCTGTTGCTGGTCCGTAACCAAATGTTAAACCCATACAACCTAATCCCAATGCCGAAACCGCTAAGCCTTGGTTTCCTAATATTCTTTTTTCCATCTTTTTTATTTATTTAAACTGATTATCTTGTTCCTAGCCATTTCACAATTGCAGGATCGCGATGATCAAAAAATACGCTTTCTTTAGTATCTAATGCAATAATTGCATCCATATCTTCGGTAGCCAACTCAAAGTCGAAAACATCGATATTCTCCACAATCCGTTCTTTTTTTACTGATTTTGGAATAACCACTACCCCTCTTTGTACTAACCAGCGGAGAATAATTTGAGCAACACTTTTATTATATTTTGCACCAATGGAAGTTAGAAGTTCATTGCTGAACATATTATTTTTACCTTCCGCAAATGGCCCCCAGCTTTCAATCTGGACATTGTTTTCCTTCAGGAATTTTTGTGTTTCTGTTTGCTGGTTAAATGGATGTGTTTCTATTTGATTAATGGCGGGTATAATTTCGTTATGCACAATCAAATCCATGATTCTGTCTGGGTGAAAATTGCTCACACCAATGGCTTTTATTCTACCATCTTTGTATAACTCTTCCATGGCTCTCCAGCTTCCATACACATCGCCATAAGGCTGGTGAATTAAGTATAAATCGAGGTAATCAAGCTGTAGCTTGTTCAAGGAAACTTTAAAAGCTTTTTTAGCCCGGTCATAACCCGCACCCGAGATCCAAAGTTTGGTGGTGATAAATAATTCTTCCCGGGCAACACCACTTTTTTTAATGGCATTACCAACAGCTTCTTCATTGCCGTAAGCTGATGCCGTATCAATTAACCTGTAACCCGCCTCAATCGCGTCGACCACAGCTTTTTCGCATGCTGCAGCATCATTAATCTGGTAAACGCCAAATCCTAAAACTGGCATTTCAATTCCGTTATTCAGTGTGATATTTTTCATTTCTATCTTTTAAAAATTATATACTATTCTCAGATAAACCTAACATCCTCGATCTTATCCTTCAATATGCATCCTTATCTTATACTTGTGATGATGTACGATAATTGATAAACAAAGTTCGCGATGATTGGTGAGCAAATGATTATACCAATTACTGCATCTCATACCATTATTACTGATTTCGACCACATTGCATATTGAGCTGCTGTGGAATCGTTATTTTTGTTTGACAAAAGAGTTTATGATTATGGAAAGCATTGTACATATTGAAAGTGTAGATCAATACAATAAAATAAGGGGTATGGAGACCCAACATCCTTTAATTACGGTTATTGACTTAGCGAAGGCGAAAGCCATGCCGGCACAAACATTCAATTTTGGCTTATATGCAATCTACCTGAAAGCGCTCAATTTTGGAGAGCTTAAATACGGCCGCAATCATTACGATTACCAGGAAGGAACTTTAGTATTTGTTGGGCCCGGGCAAGTATTGGGTGTACAACCAAAGGTTAAAACTTTCGAGCCGAAAGGCTGGGCACTATTGTTCGATCCGGAATTGATTAAGGGAACTTCTCTGGGCAAGCATATCCATGACTATTCTTTTTTTTCTTACGATGTAAATGAAGCGCTGCATCTTTCAGAAAAAGAAAGGCAACTGGTGATCGATTGCTTTTTAAAAATTCAGTATGAGTTAAATCAATCTATTGATAAACACAGCAAAACATTAATTACAACCAATATCGAATTATTATTGAATTACTGTATACGGTTTTACGACAGGCAATTCATCACAAGGGAATCGGCAAACCAGGGCATATTAGAGCGTTTTGAAAACCTGATTGATTCATATCTTCTATCAGATAAACCGAAATTAATAGGCCTACCCAGTGTAGGCTATTGTGCTGAACAGCTCAACTTATCGGCAAATTATTTTGGCGATTTAATTAAAAAAGACACCGGCAAATCGGCACAGGAGTACATTCAGTTAAAGCTGATGGATATTGCTAAAGAAAAAATGTATGATACCCGAAAATCAGTAAGTGAGATCGCTTATGAATTAGGTTTTAAATATCCGCAGCACTTTTCAAGATCATTTAAACAGTATTTTGGCGTATCACGAAATGAGTACAGAAGCTTGAATTAGTTGTGCAATAATAAGGCCTCAGTATAACCTGAGGCTTTATTTCTATATTCTATTCGGTTGAAAAAACTTCACTGTTCCATCGCCCTCGCTGGCCACAACCAAAAGGCTTCTGCCATTCGGACTATCCTTAGGCTTAACAAACAACACACCTTCTGGCGCATCGCCGGTGGCAAATAATTGTACAAACTTTGCAGAAGACGGATTGGTCACATCATAAACAGCAATCATATCTACACGTTCCAAACCGATAAATGCCAAGGTTCTACCGTTCACTTCTGCAACGGTTACGCCTTCCACTTCCACACCCTTATTGTCCGATCGTTCATCATCATACTTACCAGCATCAATAACACGTTGTTCTAAATCTTTTCCGATATTGGCAACTAAAGCGCCTGTGCTGGCATTAAGAATACTCAAACTTCTTCCACCGGTTGCAAAAAGTTCATCGTAATCTCCATCACCATCTGTATCGCCGAAAGCCTTGCTAACGGTTAATCTACCCAGGTTTGCATCAAGTTGTAAGCTAGCAGTAGTTGGAAATTTAGCTGGGTCTAATTTTAAACTCTTTACACGTGCTTCTTCATCATAACCTTTCCAGGCCCTGGTATCGCCTTCATTTGCCAAAGCTAAATATGAAGTGCCGCCCGTGGTGAAATACGAGATCGCATCAGGAAGATAAAAGGCTTTAATTGGCCAGGTACTCAATGCAATTTTGTTATCCTTATCACTTACATCAAAAGCATTTTCAGCAAGGCTGATGTCTCTCGTTCCTAAAGGGTTAATTTTGGTGATGGTACCTGAAATAATATCAACTTCTGCCACACCATTGTTTTCCTGTAAAGTAACATAGGCTTTTTTCGAATCGCTGCTTACCGCGATGTATTCTGGTTCGATATCTTGTGCAAAGCTGGCTTTAGGCCCATAAATTCTGAAACCGCCTGCTACCAGGGCAGCTTTCTGAGATTCAAATCCTGAAAAATCCAAGGTTTTAACGCTGTAATTAGATTTTACATTGATGATCGAAACCGTACCAATCGGATCAATCGTATAATCATCATTTGGTTCGCCTTCGTTCGCCGAAAGAATGTAATTGCCATCCGGACTGAAAGTAACCATATCAGGCATGGCGCCGACTGTGATCTTTTTTACTTCAGAGAGATCTGAAGTTTTTAAAACCACCACATCACCGTTACCTTGTTTATCTGCGCCGTCTAAAGCGATTGCCAGAAGTCCGTTGTTTACCGCAACACTATTGATACCTGCATTTCCTGAATAGCTAAGGGTTTTTGCTTTTGTAATCGTTGGATAATTGGTCAAATCTAATACCTCTACCTTTGCGCCGCCTTCATTACTTACAACAAAAAGTTTCTTTGTACTAGGGTCATAGGCCGAAATTTCAGCTGAAGTTTCGCCACCCAAATCAATAGAAGCAGCTTCCTTGAAGCTGGCAATATCTTCTGCCACAATTGGCTCGGATTCGTCAATTGGTTCTGTAGTTTTTTTACAAGCGCTGATGGCCATTGCACCCATTAGCAAGGCAACAAAAAGTTTTTTACGGTTCATGGTTTACATTAATATCTGAATTGCAAAAGTAGAGCTGAACAACAATGAATTTAAGTTCCGTCTGGTTATCAAATCGTTAAAAAATTGTGAAGTATTACTAACGGGCGTTAGAAACTGTACTACTCACCATTATAAAAAACGATTCATCCTTAATTTTGTAATTGAAATAAAACAACAGAAGATGAAATTATCAAACAATAAAATTTTAATTACAGGTGGTGCCAGTGGCATAGGTTTAGGACTTACTGAACGATTTTTGAAAGAGGGAAATGAAGTGATTATTTGTGGCAGACGCGAAGAACTGTTAAATCAGATTGTTGAACAGTATCCTTCAGTAATTGCAAAAACTTGTGATTTATCGAAGGAAGAGGAACGCCTATCACTTTTTAATTGGGTTTCGCAAAATCACAGCGATTTAAATGTTTTGATCAACAATGCAGGCATTCAAAATTGGATGAGCATCACTGATGATGACTTTTATGATCGGGCAAGTGATGAAATGACTACAAACGTTTTGGCGCCAGTTCATTTAACAAAATTGTTTACGCAACTGAGTGCTCTCACAACCATCATTAATGTTACTTCAGGTTTAGCGTTTGTTCCACTATCAAAGGTACCGGTTTATTGTGCTACAAAAGCCTTTATGCGCTCCTTTACCCTATCATTAAGGCACAGTTTAAAATCATCAGCTATTGAAGTGATCGAAATGATTCCGCCTGCTTTGAATACTGATTTAGGTGCAGCTGGCCTGCATAACGATTTCCCGCCGGTAAGTGATTTCGTAACCTCCATCTTTGAACAATTGAAAGAAGGAAAAACCGAACTTACCTTTGGTACAAGTGCCGACCGGGCAAAGGCAAATAACGAGATCATTCAGGATTATTTCAATATGATGAACCCGTAATTTTCAGCATTCATTTCGATGACTATCTTTGGCTGAATTATTTTAATTAGAATTACCCATCCATGGAATACACGAGTAGTATCAAATCTTTCACACAGCTGAGCCCTGAAGAGCTTTACCAGATCATGAAACTTCGCATCGAGGTTTTTATCATTGAACAGGAGTGTTTTTATCAGGATGCCGATGATAAAGATCAGTACTGCCACCACCTGATGCTTTGGAATGAAGAAAATTTGGTGGCATACGCCAGGTTGGTTCCTGCCGGACTTTCCTTTACCGAAGTATCGATTGGCAGGGTAATTACCAATGCTGATGTTAGAGGAACGGGGACCGGGAAGATATTAATGAAATCAGCGATAGCAGAATGCAAAACGCTTTTCGGAGATGTTCCGATTCGTATTGGTGCACAAACTTATGCCAAAGCCTTTTATAGTGGGCTTGGTTTTGAAGATACCAAAATCGAATTTATGGAAGACGGGATACCGCATTTGGAAATGCTTTATAGATAGACTACCGAAAATTAGTGTATAAAAAAACCGCTTTAAATGTTCAAAGCGGTTTTTGTTGCTTAGTAGCGAATTAGTTAGGCATTAATACAGTATCAATTACATGGATTACACCGTTTTTTTGATTTACATCAGCAATCGTTACGGTGCTCATTCCGCCTTTTGCATCTTTTAATACCAATTTCTTGCCATCCATTGAAGCCCAAAGTTTACCACCCTCTACGGTTGTTAACTCTGCCTTTCCATTTCCCGCTTTAATTGCCGCAGCAATTGCCTTACTGTCCATATTGCCAGCCACTACATGGTAGGTTAATATTTTAGTTAAGGTTGCTTTATTTTCTGGTTTCACCAAGTTATCCACTGTACCTTGAGGTAATTTATCAAAAGCACTATTTGTTGGAGCGAATACGGTAAATGGTCCGGCTCCTTTAAGGGTTTCTACCAAACCTGCAGCTTTAACAGCGGCAACTAAAACAGTATGATCTTTAGAATTTACTGCGTTATCCACAATATCTTTTGATGGATACATCGCTGCTCCACCTACCATTTTGGTTTTTTCAGTTGATTGTGCCTGAACTGTTGTATTTGTTACAAAAGCAATAGCTACTATAGCTACCGCAGATAAGAAAATTTTTTTCATGGTTTTTGTTTTTGTTATGTCCTCATTTACGCATAAGTACCAAACACTGGTTTTCTTAAAACCAGAATTAAAAATAACATATTGATTATCAGATTTTTAAAATTAATTAGTAACAACAATATGCTATGATCCATGCAACGTTGAATCATTTCTGCATTTTAAAACATGGCAGAACATCAACTAAAATTTGATACTTTTTCTAAATTTGCCGAATCTTTGGGAATGCCCGGGATAACTCAATAAAAAAACAAATAATGGAAGAGAATGACTTTGTGTCGATTTGGCTGGAAGAAAGTGGAAATCCGGCAATCGAAGAATTAACAAACAAAAATCTTGAAGTAGCGCATC
>NZ_AJLG01000182.1 GCF_000258495.1 Pedobacter agri PB92 | reverse complement strand
TACAGGCATCAATTATTTTTTTTATTGATGTCGAAATTTTCGAATTCAACAGCCAGCATTAAACCTTTACCTCTAATTTCTTTAATGGCCGGATGTTTCAAGAGTGTTTTGAAAAGTTGTCCTTTTTCTTCTACCTGATCAACAATCTTATTGTCGACCAAGGTTCTTAGCGTAGCCAAGCCAGCAGCACAGCAAACCGGGTGGCCACCAAAAGTGGTCATGTGACCTAAAATAGGGCTATGTGATAAAACCGACATGATTTCGAGTGAACTGATGAAAGCGCCAATCGGCATGCCGCCACCAATTCCTTTTGCCAGAAGTAATACATCTGGAACAACATCGTAGTGCTCAAAGGCAAACATTTTGCCACTCCGGCCGAAACCAGATTGAATTTCATCGAAAATTAGAAGTGTTTTGGTCGCGGTACATTTTGCCCTCAATGCCTGCATGTATTCTAAATCAGCAACGCGAATTCCGGCTTCACCCTGAATGGGTTCGATAAAGACTGCGGCTATTTCATCAGTAATTTTTTCAAGATCAACTAAATTGTTATGTTGAATGAAACTTACGTTTGGCAAAAACGGCCCGTAGCCTGAAGAATAGAAATCGCTTTCCATCAAACTTTCGGCACCTTGTGTGCTGCCATGATAAGCATTTTTACAAGCGATAAATCCTTTCCTTCCCGTATAACGTTTGGCCAGTTTCATAGCGCCCTCAACCGCCTCTGTTCCCGAATTTAAAAAGTAAGTGCAGCTTAAGTTTTTTGGTAAAATGTCGGCCAATGCTTTGGCGAAGTTAACCTGTGGCGTTTGTACATACTCACCGTAAACCATTAAATGCATGTAGGTTTCAGCTTGTGCTTTTATAGCTTCTACAACTGCAGGGTGGCAGTGGCCAACATTGCTCACACCAATACCAGCAATCAGGTCTAAATGTTTTTTATCAGAAGAATCGTAAATGTAAACACCTTTTGCCCTTACAAATTCGAGCATTAAAGGTTCGGGAGAGGTTTGTGCATTGTGTTGTAAAAACAACTGGCGTTGGGTAAGCATGGTACAAAAGTACGGAAATCAAATAGCCTTTGAAATAAAAAAGACCTGCATCGCTGCAAGTCTTTGTATCTAATTTTTTGGTCCGCCTTTAAAGCGGTTAAGCAACTCTCGCTTAAATCCCTCTTGTGCTCTGTAAAACTTTCCGACCACTTTAATTGGTAAACTGGATTTTAAACGGTTGTAGTATTTTTTATCAAGATTTAGGTCTCGCTGTTTAAAATCGAATTCACTGGTAATTAAACTCTGAACCTGAGCATCACTTAAATTATCAATCTCTGTAGTTTTTCTATAAGAGATCATTTTTTGCATGCGTTCTTTGCGTAGCGCATTTTGCTCAGTCTGCATATCGTTGTAAATTGGCCAGAATACTTTAGCTTCTTCTGGAGAAAGATCTAGTTTTTGAGTGAAAAAGGCAATTTTTAACGATTCGATTTCCTCGCCCTTTGGTCGTTGTGCCAAAAGGGTAGTGGGTAACAGGAACATTAAAGCAACGAATAATAAATTCTTCATTTTTTTAATTAGTTATTTAATTCATGAGTCAAATCACTTGGAGAGTAATTGCTCAATATATAGTTTTCCATTTCTGTATCTGAGGCAGAAGTAGTTTTGGATGTGCTTATGTTTTGGGCTTCCAAATGTTCGATAATGGTACTTTCATCAATATCGTACAACATTTGCTCGTTGGCAAGTTCTGCAGGCTGTGTTTGCGCAACGGGTATAGAAGTATTGTTATGATAAAAATAAGCACCAAACGATGCAATGATAACAAAACAAGCTGCACTGGCATACTTTACAATATCACGCCTCCAAAGTGGAACAATCTTCGCAACCTTTTGAGGTTGTTCTGCTTCGATTTTGGCTGCAATTCGATTTTGCAGGTTGGCAAAATAATTTTCCGGAACACCAAAAGCGTTTTCAGCTACGGGCAATTCCGACAACCTTACATTGGTTTCTAAACGTTCGGTAAGTTCTTCGAAATAATTTTGTGGAACTTCAAAAGCATTTTCAGCTGTGCGCTGCCTTAGTCCATCTACAAATACTGCCCGTCGCACCGATTCCGTTACACCTTCAAAATAGTGATCCGGTACTGTAAAAGGGTTCTTTTTCCCCATTGCAGCAAGGCAGGGTGCATCCTTTTTCCAATCGTTATCTTCTATATTTTCATTCATCACGGATATATGATACAATTTTTTGGAAAAGGTTTAATAATCAATTTCATCATTTGTAATAATAGCCTCAATTTTTTTTGCTGCGATGTGAAATGATGCTTTTAGTGCTCCTACAGACGTTCCTAATACTTCAGATATTTCTTCATATTTCATGTCATCAAAATATTTCATGTTGAAAATAATACGCTGTTTTTCGGGAAGGGTAAGGATGGCTTTTTGCAGTTTGAGCTCCAGTTTATCGCCATTGAAATAAGATGACGCGACTAAATTGTCTGCCAGCTCTGAAGACACTTCATCAAGTGGCGTATTATTTTTCTGCTTCTGTTTATTTAGAAAAGTGATCGACTCATTGGTCGCGATGCGATAAATCCAGGTGTATAACTGCGAATCGCTTCTAAATTTATCCAGGTTTTTCCAGACTTTAACAAAAACTTCCTGGAGCAAGTCATCACAATCATCATGATTGAGCACCAAACGCCGGATGTGCCAGTAAATTTTTTGTTGATATTTTTTTAGCAGAAGATTAAAAGCCTCATTACGCGTTTTCTCAACAGCAAACATTGCAAGAATTTCTGAATCTTCAACTTGTTTCATCTATATTTTTTAGAGAGGAGGGGTATTGGTAAAGACCGGGGCGAAGAATGTAACAATAAGGAAATTGGAATAGGTAATGCTAAATAGGTAGTCGTGTTTGGTAAATGGGAAATAGGGAATGGGCAATTCAAAATAACTTGCAATAGCAAAGAAAGCTATTATCTATTCCCCGTTCTCTATTTCCTTTTTAATATTCAGAAACCTATGCTTTCTTTCTACCAATTACTTTTTGCACAGCCTCAACAATGTTCACTGCATCTAAGCCGTATTTAGACATTAATTGATCTGGTGTTCCGCTTTCGCCGAAAGTATCGTTAGTAGCTACAAATTCTTGTGGTGTAGGTAATTCTGTAGTTAATAAACGGGCAACACTTTCGCCTAAACCGCCAAATTTATTGTGTTCTTCGCAAGTTACTACGCAGCCAGTTTTCTTTACAGATTTTAAGATCGCCTCATCATCCAAAGGTTTAATGGTGTGGATATTGATAATTTCCGCATCAATGCCCAATTCAGCCAATTTTTCGCCAGCTTCAATCGCTTTCCAAACCATGTGGCCAGTTGCAATGATCGTAACATCAGTTCCTTCGTTTACCATCCAGGCTTTTCCAATCTCAAATTTTTGATCAGGATCGGTAAATACGGGAATTACCGGGCGACCAAAACGCAGGTAAACCGGGCCTTCATATTCGGCAATGGCAATAGTTGCCGCTTTGGTTTGATTGTAATCACAAGGATTGATAACCACCATTCCTGGCAACATTTTCATCAAACCGATATCTTCTAGAATTTGGTGCGTTGCTCCATCTTCTCCTAAAGTTAAACCAGCATGAGATGCACAAATTTTAACGTTTTTATTTGAATAAGCTACTGATTGACGAATCTGATCGTAAACACGACCTGTAGAAAAGTTTGCAAAAGTTCCGGTAAACGGAATTTTCCCACCAATAGTCATACCGGCTGCAATACCAATCATATTTGCTTCTGCAATACCAACTTGTGTAAAACGCTCAGGAAAATCTTTAATAAAAGCATCCATTTTAAGCGATCCAACTAAATCGGCACATAATGCAACAACGTTTTCATTTTTCTTTCCTGCTTCATGTAAACCAGCTCCGAAACCTGAACGTGTATCTTTTTTTTCTGTATATGTGTATTTTTTCATACCCCAAACCCCTAAAGGGGCTTTATTTGTAGTTAAAATTAAAAGTTATTTACTCCCCCCTTCGGGGGGTGATGGGGCTTAATAATCCCCTAAAGTTTCTGGTAATTGCGCCAATGCCGAAGCCAATTGCTCGTCGTTTGGTGCTGTGCCATGCCATTTGTGTGAGCCAACCATATAATCTACACCAGCACCCATTTGCGTACTCATCAAATTTAAGATTGGTTTGCCTTTTCCGGTTAACGTTTTAGCATAATGTAAGCCTTCAACTATGGCTTGCATATCATTACCATCTGTGTTAATAACGTGCCATCCGAAAGCTTCAAATTTTGCTTGTAAATCATCCAAAGCAAGAACTTTACTGGTTGGTCCATCAATTTGTTGGCCGTTATAATCAACCGAAGCAATTAGATGATCAACTTTGTTGAAAGGGGCAAACATTGCTGCTTCCCAGTTTTGTCCTTCCTGTAATTCGCCATCGCCTAATAAGGCAAAAACGTGAGCATTATCACTGTTTAGTTTTTTTGCTAAAGCAGCACCAATAGCAACTGACAATCCCTGGCCTAATGAACCTGAAGCAATGCGGATTCCTGGCAAGTGCTCATGCGTAGTTGGGTGTCCTTGTAATCTCGAATCCAATTTACGGAACGTTGCCAATTCGCTTTTTTCAAAATAACCAGCATGTGCTAGCGTACTGTACCACACTGGCGAAATATGTCCGTTTGAAAGGAAAAATAAATCTTCACCTTTACCTTCCATTGTGAAATCCGTTTTGTGGTTTAACACTTCAAAATATAAAGCGGTAAAAAAATCTGCACAGCCTAGTGAAGCGCCTGGGTGGCCAGATTGACATCCGTGAACCATTCTAACAATATCTCTTCTGATTTGTGAGGCGATATCTTCTAGCTCTTTAATTGTATGTTTCATTAAAATAAAAGGTTGTTGTTACATAGCAAAGTTAATATTTTAACTGCTATATCATAATTAGTTATTGATTAAATCGAGTACCTGTTGTGTTGCGTTTTTAGTATCAACTTTTTTGATGATATGTGAGATTTTTCCTTCTTCATCAATAATAAAAGTAGTACGAACAGTGCCCATATATTTTTTGCCATACATGTTTTTCTCTGCCCAAACGCCATAGTCGTTTACAATTTTCTGATCGGTATCCGCCAGCAACGTAAAAGGTAAATTGTGCTTCGTTATAAACTTTTGGTGTGATTTTTCATCATCAACACTTACGCCGAGTACGACAATTCCTTTAGCTTGTAAACCTTGGTAATTATCTCTGAAATCGCATGCTTCGGCTGTACAACCAGGTGTATCATCTTTTGGGTAAAAATATAATACAACGATTTTGCCTTTATAGTCGCTTAACGAAACTTCAGTGCCGTTCTGGTCATTTGATGTAATTGCTGGCGCTTGATCGCCCTCGTTTAATTCTGCCATATAGTTATTTTTATGGGTATGATTGATTTTGCAAGTTAAACAGTTTATCTTATTATACTGTTTAAACTCGCATAAAATATGACTTTAACTTGTTTCGAATGACTACTTTAATGGCAAAAAAAATGCGGTGTCTTAGTGTTTTCTCAACATTAAGGTGTTAAGGGAATAGGCTTTATTTCCCCTGTTTCAGTCGTAAATATTTTGAATGGATTTATCTAAAGAAAGAGATGCTGTAACGCCGCACATTATCCTTCACATCACTGACCACTAATTCAAAATTATGTTTTCCTGCTGCAGTCCGATCATCGAAGCTGTGCCAAAGGGTGGCCGTTTTCGCATCAAATTCCATCAATACCCATTTTCCATCAATGTATCCGTTAAAGCTTTTTATTCCAGAAAGATTATCGCTGATTTTGAAAGTCATTTTGGATAAGCCAGCCATGCTTTTCCCATCAGCAATATTTACAGGACTAATTCTTGGCGCAATGGTATCAACAGCGATATAAAAACTACCAAAATTTCTCGGTGAGGCTTTCACATATCCATTTTCAAATGTTCCGCCTTGCGATGAACCACCAGTACTTACAATAAGTGCCTTGCTGCGCAGGCTTTCAGGAAGCGCATCGGCCTTAATCCAAAAATTAAAACCAACGTGAAGTGGTGTGTAACGGTTGTGAATTTGGTGAATGTTAGACCAGGCATTTCCGGAAGGTTTCGGAAGTTTTTTATAAACAAAGCTGAGGTCGTTGTATAATGTTCCTTGCGGAAGCAGCACCTTAATTTCATCACTGTTAAATTCGTTTGCTTTGTTGTAGGCAAAGATTAATCCTGCGGGGATTATTGCAGCAGCAGCTGGTGCAGCGCCAGCATTAACGGTAAATGGTAAAATTGAAGCATTACCTTTGGAATCCGTAATAATGTAGCGAAGCTGATGTGATGCTCCATCATTGAAGTTGATTTTGCCGCTGTTTACTAACCCACTGTAAATTTTTAAAGGATTACCAGGATCTACAAAGCTTTTTTGAATACTTCTTTTAGTATTTAGATAAGTTGGATAATCGATGTGAGAATTAATTGCTTTGCTGTCTTCGAAAGCAAAACGCTCCAGCGCTGAAGTGTAAATGATCTTTCCATCTAATTCCAGTTGGATAGAGTAAACGCCGTTTGTACCTGAAAGTCCGTTATGCCGATCAGTTACCACCACGCCGAAACCCACTTCACCTGTTAAGCTGATTGGTGTTAAAGCCTTATAACTTCCGTTTGCGCCCGTGATTCCAATAGCTTGTTTCGGTGTATTTTCGTTAAATGTTTTTCCATTTAAACGGTAAGCGTATAAGCCATGGATAATTGGCGGGATATTATCAGGAATATCGATGCCAAAAAACTGAGGGTTGATGGTTTCTTCAGTTTTGGTATCCCTGATTTCAAAATGTAAATGTGGTCCACCAGAACTGCCACGGTTACCCGACCAGGCGATAATTTCTCCTTTGCGGACCGGAATTAAAGTCGCCTCCGGAAACTCATCAATTTCGAACGTTTTCTTTTCGTATTCCAGGTTTTTAACAACGGCAGCTATTTTAGGCGAAAAACGTTGAACGTGGCCATAAACAGTAGTGAAACCATTTGGGTGATTAAGATATATTGCCTGGCCGAAACCGCTATTTTGAACCCTCAGGCGAGAAACGTATCCATCAGCCACTGCATAAACAGGATAACCCTCGCGTTGGTTGGTGCGAAAATCGATACCAGAGTGGAAATGATTGCCACGAATTTCTCCGAAAGAGCCGGCAAGGGCAGGAGGAACGATGTCTAATGGCTGACGGAAATCGGTAATGGGGTATCGGTTTGTGCTAAAAATCTGTTGAGCTTGAGCAAAACTAAAGGCAAATAGATATAAAAGTAGCGTTGATATTTTAGGGAAATTCAGGATCGGATTTTTAATCATTCGTTATTTAACATCAAAATTTAAAAGTTGTTTTCCTTCTAACCAAGCCTCCAGCTTATCGCCCTGATTGGTTCTGCCAACACCTTCAGGTGTGCCTGTAAAAATGAGGTCGCCCTTTTTCAAGGTAATGTATTGAGAAACAAAACTGATGATCTTTTCAAAAGAGAATAATAAATCCTTAGTATGTCCTTTCTGCCGACTTTCACCATTTACCTTTAATTCAAAATTTAAGTTGTACATATCCTCAAAATCGCTTTTTGGCAAAAATATGCTCACCGGTGCTGAGCTGTCAAAGCCCTTAGCCAGTTCCCATGGCAAGCCTTTCTCTTTATGTTTGCTTTGAATGTCTCGGGCAGTAAAATCAATTCCCAAACCAATTTCATCATAATAGTTAGCCGCAAATTTTTCGGCAATGTGCTTGCCTTCTTTGCATATTTTTAAAACTACCTCAAGCTCATAATGCACATCATTAGAAAACTCAGGTAAATAAAATGGTTTATTATCTTTCAGTAAAGCCGTATCAGGTTTCATGAAAATTACAGGCGTGGTAGGAACAGGATTATTTAATTCTTTTGCGTGTTCGGCATAATTTCGGCCAATGGCGATAATTTTCATTTTATTTAAAGTTAGAAGTACAACTGAAAAGAGACCTGTAGAAATCTCAGAGAGCCAAAAATAGAAAAGAAAACGGTGTTATAAAACTGAGATTCGTTTTACCTGACTTTCAGCGCCTGCCATTACACGCAAAAAATAAATGCCAGCATTTAAGCGGCTAGGAATATTAAAGCTTTTGGTTTGCTCTCCGGCGTTTAATCTCTCATTAGCCAGCGTTACCACTTCATTGCCCAATAAATCGATAATTTTAATGGTAGTTTGTGTACCATCTTTTCCGATAGATAAGATAATATTTAATTGCTCCTCAACAGGATTTGGATAAATTTTAACAATGGTTAATAATTTATCTTTAGTGGCAGCGATAGTTGAAGGTTTTGCAGTACCTGAATAGGTATTGAACATGCCCGATGACCCAAAAGTACCAAATAACGGCTTATAAGGCTGAATATTTGCTTTAATTTCTGGAATTCTACTGGTTTTTTTTACTCTATTTTTTAAGCTAATATGAATACTATCAGCCTGCTGTGCCCAAGAATTAACACTGCACCCCAAAACAATGCAAAAAATGCATATAATTTTTTTGAGCAACGTTATTTGGTAGAGTTTCATCAAATTTATAAAGCAAATGTATTAATTAAAAACAAAGAAATTAAACATTTTATTGATCTCTGTTATTTTAACACAATTTAACAATAAATTTTGTTTTTCACAGTGTGAAAAATACACAATATTATGGTTGTTAATTTGTTATAGTTAGTTTACTTTTGACGCACTAAAAATATCAACGAAGTGTCAAATCATAAAAATGTCAACGCATTAACTGCTGGCGGGGTGCTGGTAAGTTTGGGAATTGTTTTTGGCGATATCGGTACATCACCATTGTATACGCTAAAGGCAATTTTTAAAACGGCTAAAGAAATAGCAGAGAAAAGTGGAGGCGGCGGATCATATATCAATCCTGATCTTGTGTTAGGCGCACTATCATGTGTAATCTGGACACTTACCTTACAAACTACCATTAAATATGTAATGATCACTTTACGTGCTGATAATAAAGGCGAAGGTGGTATTTTTTCATTGTATTCGTTAGTCAGAAAGAAGGCCAAGTGGCTGGTGATACCGGCCATTATAGGCGGGGCGGCACTACTTGCCGATGGGATGATTACACCAAGTATTACCGTAACCTCTGCCATTGAGGGATTGAAATTGAAGTTTCCAACGGTACAAGTACTTCCAATTGTAATTACCATCATTGCGCTGTTATTTATTATTCAGCAATTCGGAACCAATTTAGTTGGGAAGCTGTTCGGACCCATCATGTTTTTATGGTTTGCGGCACTAGGCGTTTCCGGATTAGCACAAATCATCCATGATCCATCTATTTTTAAAGCCTTAAATCCATATTACGCCATTCATTTGCTGGTAACCAATCCCGGTGCATTGGCCATTTTAGGTGGTGTTTTTCTATGTACCACCGGAGCTGAGGCACTTTATTCAGATTTAGGGCATTGTGGTAAACAGAACATACGCGTTAGCTGGATTTTTGTAAAATTGATGTTGATTTTCAATTACTTAGGCCAGGGGGCATGGGTGTTGAAAAACCCAAATTACGATCCACATTTTGTAAACCCTTTTTTCGAACTGGTTCCTCCGGGCATGGTATTATTTATGGTTGGTTTGGCAACGACAGCTGCGGTTATTGCTTCTCAAGCCATGATTTCCGGATCATTTACGCTAA
>NZ_AJLG01000181.1 GCF_000258495.1 Pedobacter agri PB92 | reverse complement strand
GACGATTTGAAATCGTCAGGCTTTTTTTTATAGACTAAAATTTATTATTTATCTTTTTTGTTTCCGCCACCAAACACCGAGAAGTGTACGTAACGTTTAGGATTTGCTTTTAAATCTATCATCAATGCATCAAGATTTTTAGAAGCACTATTTAAATTGTCAGAAAGGGTTTTGTCGTTTAACAGTTGTCCCAAACTTCCTTTACCTTCTTTAATTCCTGAAATTACACTTTGAAGATCAGCAATTGCATTATTGGCATTATCTAAAGTCTGTTTAAAATTTGCAGCTGCAAACTTATCGGTAACGGTATTAATATTGGTTAAAATATCGCTAATTTTCTTGTTGTTATTATTTAAGTTGGCAGTAATTCCTTCAACGTTTTTGAAAATAGCCTCAATACGGGCACTTTCAGATCCTACCAAACCATCTACTTTTTTCGATGTATTTTCTAAAGAGGCCAATGTTCCAGCAATGCTGTTAAAGCTCTTATCCACATTCTTTTGGAAATTAGGATTTAAAATAGAGTTCACACTGCTAAGTATTGAATCCATTTTACCGATAATTAATTCTGCTTTTTTCTGAACAGGCTGAACTTGCTCCATCAAACCTTTTTCTACATTGGCATTTAATGTGAAGCCGTCTTCAGCCATTTTTTTCGAATTACCAAGAGACATCACAATCGCTTTGCTTCCTAATAAATCAGTGCCCTCTAAACGGGCAATACTGTTTTCAGGAATATCGTATTTACTATTGATGCTTAGTGTTGCTAAAATAGTTCCTCCTGGTTCCAATTGTAGCTTTGCTACACGGCCGATTTGATAACCATTAATTAAAACAGGTTTTGAAACGGATAAACCATCTACTCTTGTATACCGTGCAAATAGAGTTGTTTCACTGGAAAATATGGAATTTCCTTTTAAAAAGTTGTATCCTATAATGAGTAATGCAATGGCAAATGCAGCTAATATACCTACTTTGGTTTCGTTCTTAATCTTCATGAGTGTTTTGTATTTGACGGATACAAGTGGCAAAATTAGTAATAAATACTTGTCCGAGGCGTAATTCTTTATTTTTAAGTGTAAATCATATTAATTATTACATAATGCTTACACAGTTGTTTTTGTTTGATATGTGATACTATTTTGTCTGGATTTTAGATTTTTGATTATAATTATTTAACCTCGACAGATTTTTTGTAGTTTTTAATGGCAGCTAAAATTGATTCTGCGATCTCATTTTGTCCTTTTTCAGAATTGATATATTTTTCTTCTTCTTTATTGGAAATGAAGCCAACTTCAGTTAAAACCGCTGGCATACCGCATCTTTGAAGCACTAAAACACCTTGTTCTTTCACCCCGCGACTTAAGCGCTTATCCCTGCTGATGTAACTGGTTTGAATTAGCTTCGCGAATTTAATGCTTTTATCCCGAAACGTATTCTTTAAGAGCGATAAAAGAATAAATGTAGCTGGATTATTAGGGTCATAACCATCATACTTGGTTTTGTAATTTTTTTCTAGCTTGATATCGGCGTTTTCCCTTATCGCTGCATCTTGTTCTTTTAAGCGATGGGAGCCAGCTACCAGCGTTTCAGCGCCCTTAATGTGTTTGTTCCCGGCAGGCATCGAATTGCAGTGGATCGAAATAAAAAGATCTGCATTGGCGTCGTTTGCGATCTCAGCTCTTCTATACAAATCCACGTCAACATCCTTTGTACGGGTATAAATGATTTTGATGTCTGGCAGCTCTTCCTTCAACTTAACACCCAATTTCAGCGCAACTTTTAAAGCAATTGCTTTCTCAGTAGAAAAACTTCCTGAAGCCCCAGGCTTTTTTCCGCCATGTCCCGGATCAATTACAATGGTTTTAATTTTATATCCCTGAGCTTGTAACTGTTTGGAAATAAATGGCGTTAAGAAAAATAGAAAGGCTAGAAGTTTTATCTTCATTTTTGGGGGATAGATTAGAATGATGTTTCTGCGATGCGCTTGTAATTTTTAATAGCTTTAATAATCCCGTTAACAATTTCTGTTTGCCCTTCAGGCGAGTTCATATAATCTTCTTCATCTGGATTACTCACAAAGCCGATTTCAGTTAAAACAGCAGGCATAGAGGCTCGGGCTAAAACGGCAAGGCTTTTCTCTTGTACACCACGATTAATTCTACCTGCGCTGATATATTCCTGTTGAAGCAATGAAGCAAACTTCAAACTTCTTTCCCTGTTGGTTTGCTTCATTAATGACAGCATAATATCATTTTCAGGCGTATTGGCGATAAAACCTTCGTAATTTTTCTGGTAGTTATCTTCTAAAAACATAGAAGCATTTTCCCTTTTAATTACCTCATCCTGTTCACCCAGGCGGCCCGTACCCGATACGAAGGTTTCGGTACCGCGTGTCGAAGTGCTTTTAGAAACTACTGAACGGTAAACCGGAACTTTTCTACCTTTAACTTTTTTGTAATAATCTACCACCTTTGATACCCTTACTGGCATATCATTTAAGTGAATTGATATAAACAGATCAGCCTTAGCATTGTTAGCGATATTGATTCTTTCATATAAAGGAATGAAAACATCAGTTTGTCTGGTATAAATAACTTTGATATCTTTTATACTATCCTGAAGAGCCTTACCCAGATTAAGTGCAGTTTTTAACGCCACATCTTTTTCTTTAGAATAAATCCCGTGAGTAGCCCCGTCTTTGCCACCATGGCCGGCATCAATTACGATTGTTTTAATTTTATATTCCTGTGCAAAAGCTTGATTATCAATTGTATTGACTAAAGCAAAACAAATAATAAATGTTAAAATGGTTTTAAGATACATCAATGGTATATTTTTCACTAATTTTGAACGTTTTTGATTAAACATTTGTGCAAAAATAACATTCAAATACGAATTTGAAACTTCTTACTAGCTCTATTTTACTAATTTCTGTCATTTTATTAACACATGGTGTTGGTAAAGCTAACGCATTTTCTTCTTTTTCATTGCAACAAATTATTCAACAGGATACTTCAAAAAGGGATACATCCAAAAAAGAAGGAAAAAACAACAGTGGTTTAGATCAAAAGGTAGAGTACCGTGCCGATTCTGTTAAGTTTAATAAAACGAAGAGTGTTATTTTCATGTATGGCAATGCCCGTGTAAATTATGGTGATTTCGAGCTCGACGCCGATTACATTCGTTATGATTCGCAAACGAAGGTGATTTTTGCAAGTGGGAGAACCGATCCAAAAACCAACCGATATGTCGGTAAACCCATATTTAAGTCGGGTGCTGAGGGTTCTGCAATTGCCGATTCACTTTATTACAACTCAGAAACTACACGGGCGAAGGTATTTGGCGTTTTTTCTGAACAGGAGGGCGGTTACTTTTCTGGTGGTCAAAGTAAAAAACAAATTGATGATGAGCTGCACATCAAAAATGTGATGTACAGTACCTGTAATTTACCTCATCCTCACTTCGGGATTTTAATTACAAAGGGTATAGCTACTGAAAAGCAAATTATCAGTGGGCCAATGTATATGGTTTTTGAAGGCGTACCTACACCAATAGGCTTACCATTTGCTTTTTTTCCAAAACCAAATAAAAGAACATCAGGGATTATTTTGCCTACACCGGGCGAGGATGCGACAAGGGGATTCTTCCTGCAAAACGGTGGATATTACTTAGGGCTTAACGATTATTGGGATGCCAAATTTCTGGGTAGTATTTACACCAACGGATCTTATGAAACCAGCATGCTCACCAACTATATTAAACGTTACAAATACAGCGGAAATATTGGTTTGAGTTATAATAGTGTTAAAAATGGACTCGAAGGTACGGAAGCATTTAGAAACCCAAATAAAGATTTTAGTATCAGATGGTCGCATTCTCAAAATGCCAATGCCAATCCTGGTTCTACTTTTAGTGCAAGTGTAAATATTACTTCGAGTAGTTATTACACCAATAGCCCGGCAAACCTGAATTACGATCTAAATGCCATAGCGAATAATACAACAAATAGTAGTATCAGCTACTCTAAAACATTTTCGAATAATATGAATTACTCGTTATCGATGACGAGTAATCAAACCCTTAGAACACGCGACGTTTCCATCAGGCTGCCTGATGCGACATTTAACGTACCAACTTTTAGTCCTTTTGATTCCAAGACCCGTGTTGGCGAGCAAAAATGGTATCAAAAAATTACGGTTGGTTATGCGTTGCAAGGAACTAATGCTATCGATACGAAAGATAGCTTACTATTTCAAAATGATGGATTGAAGCGATTAAGATCAGGCTTTAGTCATACCATTCCGGTTAACATGTCATTTACAGCATTGAAATATTTAAATTTTTCGATGGGAGGAACGTACAATGAAGTTTGGAATTTCCAACACATTAATAAGAAATTTACGACTTTTGAGGATGGTACTTATACTGAAAGAGTGGACACTTTAAGTGGTTTTGAAAGGAGGGGTAGCTATAACCTATCTACCAGTATGTCCACCAAAATTTATGGTCTGAAGCAGTTTAAGAATTTAGGTAATATCATTGCCATGCGTCACGTGATTACGCCAAACATTAACTTTAATTATTCACCAGATTTTACAAAGGCTGGCAGCGGTCCATTCGTTGCCGCTCTTTCCGAAAATGAATTTTTAAATGCAGAAAGAACAATCAAAAAGCCAATAGTCGATGCTAATGATAGGCAAGTAGCCTATTCTATTTTCGAAGGCATGGCCTATCCAGGTTCTTTTGGTGGCCCGCAAGCTGCAATTGGTTTCGGCGTGGATAACACAGTTGAATTAAAGGTCAAATCAAGTAAAGATACTACTGGAACAGGCGAACGCAAAATTCCAATTATTCAGGGATTGAGCATATCTGGGCAATATAATTTCTTAGCAGAAAGAAATAAACTTTCTACTTTAAGCTTTAACGGGCGCTCTCAGTTTACAGACAAATTGGGAATTAATTATAACGGTACATTCGATCCATATGATGTAGAGGAATCGAGAGATGCAAATGGTGAAATTATTAGAAATACTGACGGCTCTCCTGTTTTCGAAAGGAGCAATAATTATTTGTTAAGAAAGGGTAGGCTGGCCAGACTTACTAACATAGGTTTCTCTTTTGATTACAGTTTGAATCCCGATGCCTTAAAACGTAAGAACGATGCCAACGATAAGTTGAGTGAAACTGCAAAGCAAAAGGGTTTGTCTCCAATTCAGTCAGAACAATTGGCAGCGATCAGCAGAGATCCTAATGCCTTCGTAGATTTTAATATTCCCTGGAATTTTTCATTTTCATACAGCTTTCAATATAGCAGAAGCGATGCTGGAGTAAGTAACGTGAGCAACACACTTAATTTCAATGGCGATTTTAATCTTACCCCAAAATGGAAATTTACCTTTAACTCCGGTTACGACTTTCAAAACAACGGCTTAACGCCAATGAACATTGGTATTTATCGTGATTTGCACTGTTGGGATATGAGTATCAACTGGGTTCCCTTTGGCGCCTACAAAAGTTATTCCTTAACGTTAAAGGTAAAAGCATCTATCCTTCAGGATTTAAAACTGAGCAAAAGACAAGGTTTCTATAATACCTACCAATAAATTATGCTAGCTGAAATTATAACCATTGGCGATGAAATTCTGATCGGCCAGATTGTTGATACCAATTCGGCCTGGATGGCTAAACAACTAAATTTGATTGGCGTCTCTGTAAAACAGATTACCTCAGTTTCTGATGAGGAACAACACATTTTATCAAGTTTAGCAGAGGCCGAAAAACGTGCCGATATCATTTTGATTACCGGCGGATTAGGGCCAACGAAAGATGATATCACCAAAAAAACACTGGCCAAGTATTTTGGAATGGGTTTTCGTAGAGATGAAGGCGCATTGGAAATGGTGGCTTCTATCTTTAAAAAATTTAACCGGCCATTACTCGATATTAATATTCAGCAAGCTGATGTACCTGATGGCTGCGAAGTAATCGTAAACCGAAACGGAACGGCACCTTGTATGTGGTTTGAGCAGAATAATAAGATTTTTGTTTCGATGCCTGGTGTTCCTTATGAAATGATGTATTTGATGGATGATGAGATTCTTCCAAGAATTAAATCCAGATTCCAACTTCCATCTATTGTTCATAAAACTATTCTTACCGCAAACATCGGCGAATCGTTTTTAGCTGCAGAAATTGAAGAAATAGAAGACAATTTACCTTCACATATTAAATTAGCCTATTTACCAAAGCTCGGGCAGGTGCGTTTGCGTTTATCTGCCAAGGGTGATGATGAAAACGCTTTAAAAACCGAAGTAAAAATCTACGCACAACAAATTATTTCAAAAGTTAACAAGTTTGTCGTTATTGATGAGGATATTCCGCTTGAAAAAGCAATTCTGAATATGATGAAGGAGCGTGGACTAACTTTATCTACAGCGGAAAGTTGCACGGGTGGCTACATAGCGCACTTGATTACGCAACACCCAGGTTGCTCATCCGTTTATTGGGGTGGCGCTGTAGCATATGCTTACGAACTCAAAGAATCCATTTTGGGAGTAAAAGAAGGTACTCTGGCTAAGTTTGGGGCAGTAAGCGAAGAAACTATTGTTGAAATGGCAGAAGGTGCGTTAAAGCATTTCAAAACAGACTATGCTATTGCAGTGAGCGGAATAGCCGGACCTGATGGCGGCACAGTTGACAAGCCTGTGGGAACCGTGTGGATTGCGATAGCATCGAAAGCGAAAACGTTAGCTAAAGTGTTTAACTTCAGTAACAAACGCATTCAAAACATCGAGCGATCGGCTGCATCTGCCTTGGTGATGTTATTAAATCTACTTAGAGAAGACTTACACAAAGAATAAAAATAGTATTTTTGTCGCGTTACCAATATATAATACTGTAATTTAATATGGCTCAATACGAACTATTGTTACCAAAAATGGGTGAAAGTGTTGCCGAAGCAACTGTGATTAAATGGGTAAAGCAAATTGGCGATTCTATTGATTTAGATGATACCATTTTAGAGATTGCAACCGATAAAGTCGATTCTGAAGTGCCTTCACCTGTAGCTGGAAAATTGGTAAAACAATTATTTAAAGAAGATGAAGTTGCCCAGGTTGGGGATGTAATCGCCATTATTGAAACACAAGCCGCAAACGACGTTGTTGAAGAAGAAAAAACTCCCGTTTCGGCTCCGGTTATTGAAGAAAAACCAGAAACTATTCCTGGTATAGCGCAACTCCCTGTAGAAAAACCGGCTGTGCAAACTGATTTTTCTTCATCTGAACGTTTTTACTCTCCTTTAGTGAAAAGTATTGCCGCTCAGGAAAACATTTCATTGGCTGAACTTAATTCGATAAAAGGTTCTGGAGCTGATGGCCGTTTAAATAAAGATGATTTATTAAATTATATTTCAAGTAAAACAGGAACGAAAGCTGCTGTTAATACGCAAGAAAAGTCAGAAGCAATTGTAGAAGCAAAAGCTGATACGGCTCCTTCGCAAACACCAGCAGTAAATAAAACTACAACTACATCATTTTCTGGTGGCGATGAAATTATAGAAATGGATAGAATGCGAAAACTCATTGCAGACCATATGGTGATGAGTAAAAGCACTTCTCCACACGTTACCTCTTTTGTGGAAGCCGATGTAACCAATTTGGTTTTATGGCGTAACAAAGTAAAAAACAGTTTCGAAAAACGTGAGAACGAAAAAATTACTTTCACACCAATTTTTGTTGAAGCGGTTGCCAAAGCGATTAAAGATTTCCCGATGATTAATGTTTCTGTAAATGGAACGCAAATTATTAAGAAAAGTAATATCAATATTGGTATGGCTGCTGCTTTGCCAAGCGGTAATTTAATTGTTCCCGTAATCAGAAATGCTGACCAACTTAACCTTGTTGGTTTAACTAAAGCGGTAAATGATTTAGCAGCAAGAGCCAGGGTATCTAAGCTTAAACCAGATGAAACGCAGGGTGGAACATTTACCTTAACAAATGTAGGTTCTTTCGGAAATGTGATGGGGACGCCAATTATTAATCAGCCTCAAGTGGCTATTTTAGCTGTTGGCGCCATCAAAAAGAAACCAGCTGTTTTAGAAACTGAGCATGGTGATGTAATTGCGATTCGACACATGATGTTCCTTTCTTTGTCATACGACCATAGAGTGGTAGATGGTTCTTTAGGTGGAATGTTTGTTCGCCGGGTTGCTGATTATTTAGAAAATTGGGATTTTAATAGAGAGATTTAGAGATAACGTCATCCTGTGCCTGTCGAAGGACTTGCTAAATACTTTAAATAGCGTTTCGACAAGCTCAACGTGACAGCATCGAGGATTATACAATTCTCTATCAATATTTCATTTATTTAAACCAAATTATCTCTTGTCTGTTTTTGACTAAAGACTAAAGACTAAAGACTAAAGACTAAAGACTAAAGACTAAAGACTAAAGACTAAAGACTAAAGACATGGCTAAATTTTCAGAATTAATAAATGGCGATAAACCTGTTTTGGTTGATTTTTTTGCTGAATGGTGTGGTCCTTGCAAAATGATGAAACCGATACTAGCGCAATTAAAATCTCAGGTTGGTGATTCAGTTTCAATTATTAAAGTAGACATTGATAAAAACCAATCGGCTGCATCAGCATATAGCGTTCAAAGTGTTCCAACATTAATGTTATTTAAGCAAGGCAAACAAGTTTGGCGTCAAAGTGGTGTATTACAGGCCTCGCAGTTGAAGCAAATTATTGATTCGTTCGCTTGATTTTAACCTATCTTGAAGAACAGAAATTAAATAGCCCTGATTGAACGAAAAGCCCGAAGTGTAGAGGGTTTGTGTATCGGGCGGACTTGAAGTGAAAGCAGGAGTGACGAATATAAATGCTTCTGCCATTGCGCTTCAAAGACAATAAATTATACTTCTAAAACCAAATTTGGTGTAACAGCGAATATCTGCTCGTTTGTTTTCGGATAAATATTATACAAGCCAGTGAACGTACTGAAAGCGGGCAAAACCGCATACTCCTTACCGAAATAAAAACATGGAAACTTTAAGCGTTGCTTCGCTTTACCTACAATGGTAACGCCAGGATGAATGTGTCCGCTGATTGGATACAGTTCCTCTTCAGTGCATTTTGGCGCATCGTGAATGAAGCAGAAAGGACCGAGGCAAAAACTGGGTTCGTGAATGTCAATCTGCATGGACGCGTAATCTGCGTTTGCCAATCGATCATGGTTGCCTTTAACCAACAGGAAATTTAGTCCGCTGAATTGTTTTCTCCACTGCGCAAATTCATCAATATCTGAATTTAAACCATGGTGAAACATATCGCCATTAATTAGCAGGGTTTTAGGATTGTATTTTTCGATAAGCAAACCTAAGCGCTGTAAATCATTCTGAGCGATGGTTGATGGCACCTGCACACCCGCTGAACGAAAGTGCGCCGATTTGCCCAAATGCAAATCGCTAATGGCTAAAAGTTGATGTTCAGGTAAATATAAAGCCCTTTCTTTATCTAAAATCAGTTCTTCTCCGTGGCTTGTTATGGTCATTAATTTTTATCTAATATAGTTCGTGATTGCGAGGCACGAAGCAATCTTTTAGTTGAGATTGCTTCGTGCCTCGCAATGACGAAAAAGTAAAAGAATAGTTTACTTAAACTTTTCCGATTCTGCTTTCATTCTTGCAATTCTTTGCTCCAACTCTTCCGAACTCATGTTTTCTCGCAAGCTATCAACTTTTATCGGAAAAGATAGCGGCGTAAAACTTTTAGGATTGGTAATTACCACTGCTCCATTCTGAATTCGCTCTAAAGCGGCGGCCAAACGTGGTTCTTCCAGTTGCTGATAAAAACTTCATCGTATGCCTGGCAGTGTGTACGT
>NZ_AJLG01000180.1 GCF_000258495.1 Pedobacter agri PB92 | reverse complement strand
CCAATCAGATTTACGCGACCTGGACTAAAATAAATAGCATCGGCATTTTTGTGGTATTGTTCTGCAAATTTTTGGTCAAGTTCAATTTTCATTTGGTTAAAATATTTATTAAAAGCAACTAATAATAGTATGTTTGTTTCAGGAACAAAAATCCTAAGTTACAATTTATGAGCGTTCAGCAAACATCAACAGGAAAATTTATTGATGGCGAAGAAGTTATCGCAATCGAACTCACCAATAGCAAAGGCACTTACGTTAAAATATTTAACTACGGTGCGATCATTAACAAGTTCATTGTTCAGAATGCCAAGGGAGAAATGCAAGATATTGTACTCGGGTTCGATGATTTTGAACAGTACTTAAACCCTGAATATCTAAAAAACTATCCGTATTTCGGAGCGATCATTGGGCGTTACGCAAACAGAATCAAAAATGGCACCTTTACAATTGATGGTGAAACTTATCAGTTAGCGCAAAATAATGGCGCTGACACTTTACACGGGGGTATTGTAGGCTTTGATAGAAAGGTTTGGGATATCGTGGAGGTAGATGATGAAAAATCGACCGTTACTTTAGAATATGAAAGTGAAGATGGAGAGGAAAATTTTCCAGGAAATTTAGTGATCGATTTAACTTTTGAGTTAACGGATAATGATGAATTGATATTGAGTTATGAAGCTGAAACAGATAAAGCGACAGCCATAAATCTCACCCATCATGGCTATTTTAATTTAGCTCCCGGCGGTGGAAACGTCAAAAATCATCAACTGCAAATATTCGGATCAAACTATTTAGAACAGGATGAAAATTATTGTGTTACCGGAAAGCTGATACCCGTTACTGGAACAGCACTGGATTTTACGAAACTAAAAGAAATTGGCAGAGATTGGGACGAAACTGAGGGTTATGACCAATCTTTTGTATTGGATAAAACGTACGGGGATTTAACGTTAGCAAGCAAAACCACCGAAGCCGAAAGTGGCTTAACTTTAAATGTATATACCACCGAGCCGGTAGCGCACTTATACACAGCAAAATATGTAGATGTTAAGAGTGGAAAAGGAGGGAAGGATTATGTAGGCTACGATGCGTTTTGTATTGAAACACAACACCATCCTAATGGAATCAATATTCCTGAATTCCCAACTACTGTATTAAAACCAGAAGATCTTTACACGCAAACCACGATTTACAAAGTATCATTAACAAAATAAATTTATGTTTAGTCTTGAAGAAATAAAAGCAGCAGAATCGAAAATAAAAACTGGTGCAGATTTCCCGAAGTTTATTCAGGAAATTAAAGCTATTGGTGTAGTCAGAAATGATGTTTATGTATCCAACGGTTTATCAATCTATTTCGATGATGAGGATAATGCGCAGCAAGCCAGCCCTGAAGAATATCCTTCACTTATTGTAAACGATGAGTCTTCTGCAGCGAAGCTGGAGCACGCCTTGAAAATACATCAGCAGGGAGAAACCGATTACTTTACCTTTTGTAAACAGGCTGCTGATGCAGGAGTGGAAAAATGGGTAATTGATTTAGGTCATATGACCTGTACATACCTGGATACAGAAGGAAATGAACTGGTAAAAGAAAAAATACCAACAGCCTAATTATTCAGGCCTCGTATTTAACGAAATCGAGGCCTGAAATTAAATTCTTTCCAATACCAGCTTTATAGCGCTTTCTACAATCTTATTTGGCTCTTTGCTAAATTCAAAATTTACCCTGCTAGCTAAAATTGCATTAATAGATAGCGCCTGATGCCCTAACACTTTAGCCAAAGCATAAATGCCGGCCGTTTCCATTTCTAAATTTGTGATGCGATGCTGGTTACTCCTAAAACTGTTTATTAATTTAATAAAATCAGGAACAGCATTTTTTGCTCGAACCAGCCGGCCTTGCGGTGCGTAAAAACCTGGTGCAGTAATCGTTATTCCTTTAGGCAAATCTTTTCCAATCGTATCAATCAAGCTGCTGCTCGCCCCAGTTAGGTAAGGCTTTATCGCTCCCAAATGTCCGAAATGAGCGGAAATATCATCTTTCAAACTTTTTTCATCTTCAGATATTTCCTGGATATAATAATTCATCAAAGCGTCCATACCCAAACCATAACTCGAAGCTAAGATAGTGCCCATTGGAATATCTGGCTGAACTGCACCAGAAGTTCCGATACGAATAATGTTCAGTGATTTAAAATTTGGTTTTATCTCCCTTGTTTTAAAGTCAACATTAACCAGTGCATCTAGTTCATTGAAAACGATATCGATATTATCCGTTCCAATACCCGTAGAAAGTACGGTAACTCTTTTGCTGCCTACGTATCCGGTATGCGTAATGAATTCTCGTTTACCTTTTTTATAATCTACTTTATCGAAGTATTTACTTACTTCACCCACACGATCAGGATCGCCTACAGTGATTACGGTATCTGCAACATCTTCTGGTAAAAGATTAAGGTGATAAATACTTCCATCAGGATTAATAATTAAATCGCTTTCAGATATTTTCATTGGTTAGAATGCTTTACGTTTTGATTTAAACAGTTTGAAGATATTTTAACTTGATATCTTCAATTTTATCAAACTTACTTAAAACCTGGTTCAGTTGCGCCTTTCGTACCTCAAATTTCAAGATGCAATTGGTGTCAAACTGCTGATTTAAAACTTCAAGATTTTCATCTTTGATAACTTTCATTACATCATTCATTTGCAAATATTCAAAATGAACTTCATACCAGTCGTTAACGGTTTTGGTAATGATTGAAGCGGCAGATAAAGCTTCCAAACTTGCATTTTTATAAGCATTGATTAAACCCGGAACCCCTAATAAAGTGCCCCCAAAATACCGAACCACTACAATCAGGATATTTGTAAGGTCTGCAGATAACAAACAATTTAAGATCGGCCTGCCTGCAGTGCCCGATGGTTCACCATCGTCGTTTACTCTAAATATCGATCGATCTGGAGTAAGGCGATAAGCGTAACACCAATGCCTCGCTTTTGGATGTTCCGAACGAAGTTGAATGAGGATGGGTTTCACTTCTTCTTCCATGCGGATGGGATAGGCGTATGCGATAAATTTACTTCCTTTATCCCTGAAAATACCTTCTGCGGCACTTTCTATAGTTTGATAAGCATCATCGAACAGCATTTTGCGAAAGGGTTATGATGATGACAGCAATGAGTGCTAAAATAATCCCGATATAGTTGAGTTTGTTTAGCTTCTCTTTAAAAATAATTACACCCACTAAACTTCCAAAAACAATAACACCAAGATTCATGGCGGCGAATACTGTGGAAGGATTCTCAACCAATGCTTTGTGCGCCTTCATATAAAACAGAATGTTTCCGAAATTAAACAGGCCTAAAATTAATCCACAAACCAGGTTTATGGGCTGTATCTTAATCTTTTTTAACAACGCCAGGGCGACTACAATGATTAGTGAAACAATAAATGCCAGACAAAATATGGTAAAAAGCGATGTGGTGTATGGCAATGCCTTGAAAAGTGCAATTTGTTTAAAAAGGACATCAATTACACCAAATCCAAGGAAAACGCCGACAGGATAAATCCAGCTGCCGTCCTTTTTAGCTTCGGTTGGTTTCTTTAAAAAAGTTAAAAATATTGCCGGAAAACCAATGATTAAACCAATTATTTTGAGTGAGTTGAAGTTCTCCTGGAAAACGAAGTACGAAGCAAGAATGGGAATAAATAACGACAGGCGCTGGGCAATATCAGTTTTTACAATACCCATATTCCTGATTGATGCGGCAAGGATTAAGAAAATACCCGGCAGTAATATGGCGAGAGCGATATAAATTGGCCAGGGTGCACTTACAGAAACCGAGCTGATATCAGGTTTAAAAAATAGAAAGCAAAGTATTAATGCTGCGAAATAATTTACTGAAACGGCCTGAACAATACTAATCTCATAACGTTTCGCCAGCTTTAATAATACCGCGACAGTAACACTACAAAAGATACTTAAAATTATGTATATCATTTAGTTAAAAATATTTTTGTAAATAGATAGTTTATCTGATCCAACCTGAATTTGTTCTTTCAAATGTCCGTTGATTACAGGCGAAGGAACGCCATCATCCCAGCGTTCAGATGAGGAAAAGATACGGGCTTCATCCCAGAGATTAGTATCTAAAAATTGAGTTAGGATTTTTGCACCACCTTCTACAATAACCGATTGGACATCCATCAGATAAAGTTGGAAAGCTATTTTTTGTGCCAGATAGAAGTGCATGTCTTCTATTTGGATGTAGTGGATATTTCCAGCAACATCGGTTTTAACTTCATTAAAAATGATGGTTTTAGCGTCAGCATTGTAGATATGGTTGCTTTGCGGCACCTGAAGATTTTTATCAATAACCAACCTTATCGGATTTTTCCCGGGCCATTCTCTCGCCGTTAATTGGGGGTTATCCATGATGGCAGTTTGTTTCCCAACCAGAATAGCATCTTCTTCTGTTCGCCATTGATGCGCCAGTCGCTTTGCCAAAGCTCCGCTAATCCATTTTTGATGACCATCCTTAGTCGCGAAATAGCCATTTGCGGTTTCCGCCCATTTCAATATGATATAGGGTCGCTGCTTTTGAATCCTGGTGAAAAATCGCCTGTTAAATTCCCGGCATTCATCATCCAGAATTCCACTAATTACTTCAATTCCAGCGTTTTTTAGTTTCTCTATCCCTTTTCCATCAACACCTGAGAACGGATCGCGGTTTCCTATCACGACCTTTTTAAGCTGATGCTTTACAAATAAATCGGCGCAGGGAGGGGTTCTTCCGAAGTGGGCACAAGGTTCCAGATTGACATAAGCGGTTGATTCCCGAAGTAATATTTCAGCCTCAGCGCCAAACCGCTCAATAACTGATTTAACTGCATTTGGCTCTGCATGGGCTTCACCATATTTCTGGTGGTATCCTTCGCCAATAATTTTACTGTTATGAACAATTACACATCCTACCATAGGATTCGGACTTACATTTCCGATGGCAAGTGAGGCCAGTTCCAAACAACGTTTAATGTAAAATTCATCCACCATGTGGGCAAAAATAGTAAAAAATGAATCATAGCCTTAATAAAATAGATTTGATACGGTTACAAATAGGTAATTTTACATCAAATGAAAATTGGAGAATTAGAAGAGCATTTCGCATTAGAACTTGAACCCCTTTACGATCAGGATGAAGCCAAAGCACTTTTTGGTTTAGCAGCCGAACATGTTTTTAATTTAACGCCTGTTAAACTAAAAATGATGCGAGATATTGATACAGATTTTGTTCATCTCCAAAAAATTCTGAGCATTTTAAATGATTTAATGATTGGAAAACCAATACAGCATATTTTAGGTGAAGCACATTTTTATGGATCAGTTTTCAAAGTAAACCAAAATGTACTTATTCCACGACCAGAAACGGAGGAGTTAGTGGATTGGATTATCGCCGATTGCAAGACAAAACCGAAAGCCGAACTATCTATTTTTGATGTTGGAACAGGTTCCGGGTGCATTCCGATTTCATTAAAAAAATATTTACCAGGCGCTACAGTAAGCACCCTTGATATATCTTCAGAAGCAATTGCCGTAGCCAAAGAAAATGCGCAAATCATGGATGTCCATATCAATTTCATCGTAGCTGATATTGCAGCATTTTCAAGTGAAGACAAGTTTGATGTCATTGTTAGTAATCCACCTTATATCAGATATTTAGAGAAGGATAAAATGCACAAAAATGTTTTATTGCATGAACCACACCTGGCGCTTTTTGTATCAGATGATGACCCGCTAATTTTTTATAAGGTAATAGCTGATTTTGCTAAAACTAATCTCAAGCCATCGGGGAACCTTTATTTTGAAATTAACGAATATCTAGGTAAAGAAACTACGCAGATGTTAGAAGAAAAAGGATTTACCGATATTGTTTTAAGGCGAGATATGCAGGGTAAGGATAGGATGCTTAAAGCAACACTTACTAATAATTAACCTAACCTAGGATCTGGGGTGAAATTGGGTGATTACTTCCCGTAAATAATCTCTATCCACATGTGTGTAGATTTCTGTTGTGGTAATACTCGAGTGCCCCAACATTTCTTGTACCGCTCTTAAATCGGCACCACCTTCAATTAAATGGGTGGCAAACGAATGGCGAAGCGTGTGTGGACTAATTGCTTTCTTCAAACCAATACTTTCCGCTAAACTTTTAATTAAATTGAAAATTGATATTCTTGATAGTTTAGCCCCAAAACGATTTAAAAAAATATAATCTTCATTGCCTTTTTTGATGTTCATGTGAACACGGATCGAATTAATGTAGATATCTAAAAGTTTTAAAGCAACGCCACCAATCGGAACCAATCGTTCTTTGTTTCCTTTACCGATCACTTTAATAAATTCAATCTGTGGATATAAATTCGAAATTTTTAATTCTGTTAACTCCGTAACCCTCAAACCGCAGCCATAAAGCACTTCTATAATCGCCTTATTTCTCATGCCTTCAGGTTTCGAAGCATCAATAGCACCAATAAGTTGATTGATTTCATGAATGTTCAGCATATCTGGCAGTTTTCTACTCAACTTTGGTCCCTCAATTAAAGCCATCGGATCTTTATCCACCACTTCTTCAAGCATCAGATAAGTAAAAAAAGCCTTTAAGCCCGAAATAACTCTGGCTTGAGTAGTTGCCTGCATCCCCAATTCATTCAGCCAGCTGATAAATGATTTAATGTCAGCAGCTTTGATATTATTCAGCGCAGGTTCTTCGTCTAATGACTTAAAATACTGCGCCAGCTTGTCGATATCATTTAGATAAGCATCAACAGAATTGTTAGAAAGTGAGCGTTCTAACTTTAAGTAAGCTTTAAATCCTTTAATATATGATTGCCAAAGCATGTTTTTATGGAGATTTTTTATAACATTGCAACGTTACAATATTTAATAATGATTACCACTATGAAACAATCATCAAATTTTCGAAATCTCGGAAATCTCGATTGTTTCATCATTAACACAAAGAACGTTAAAAATGAAAATACAAATTATTAATGGCCCAAACCTAAACTTGCTAGGTGTTCGTGAACCATCAATTTATGGCAATACAAGCATCGAAGATTATGTAAAAGAACTGAAAGCACATTATTCATCAATAGAAATTGAATACTTTCAAAGCAATGTAGAAGGCGAAATCATTAATAAATTACATGAAGTAGGCTTTAGCTTCGATGGAATTGTACTCAATGCAGGTGGCTACACGCATACTTCTGTCGCCATTGCCGATGCTATCGCAGCCATCAAAACTCCGGTTGTTGAAGTGCATGTTTCAAATATTTATGCCCGAGAAGAATACCGCCATGTTTCATTAACCGGCAAAAATTGTCAGGGCGTTTTAACAGGTTTTGGAATGAAAGGTTATCGCTTAGCAATTGAAAGTTTAATACATTAAAAAAATTAACATTTATGAAAAAGTTATCGCTCTTACTCACAATAATATTATTTACGATTTCAGGTTATTCCCAAAATCAATCTTTACAAAATTTACAGCCTAATGAAAAATCGGTAGTAAAAGGGGAGGACGGAAAAATATACGCTTATGATGAATGGAAATTGATGTGGTTTTCTGGAAAATATTCAGTTAAATCATTAAACACCAATGATAATAAAGGGAAACCTGAATTTTTACTATACAAACTAACAACAGAACAAACACAAGCAATGCTTGCTAGCATGCCTAAGCCGAAAGAGAGTTTAGCATTTCCTGCGGGGAAGAAGTTTGATGGATTCAAGGTAACCGATTTAAATGGAAACCAGTTTAATCTGGAAGAAGCTAAAGGCAAAATTATTGTATTAAACTTTTGGTTTATAAACTGTCCGCCTTGTAAAATTGAAATTCCATTTTTAAATGAAATGATTGATTCTTATAAAAATACCAAGGATATTATTTTTTTGGCAATTGCATTAGATGATAGCGTTCGATTACAGGAATTTTTAAAAAATAATCCTTATAAATATTCTATCATTGCTAATGGCCGCCCAATAAGTAATCAATATTCTATTAATTCATATCCCACACATGTTGTAATAGATAAAGGTGGAAAAGTTAAATTTAGTACTTATGGATTAGCAGCAAACACCGTTCTTTGGATTAAAAAGTCGATAGATGAATCATTAAGCACTAAGTAAGCTTATTGAAATACTTTATCTTTTTAATAAAAAAAGCCCAGACAACACTATTATCATAAACGCCAGCATGTTTAGTATAAGGCTTTTGAATGGCTTTACGTTTTCTATTTGTCTTGGCAATTGATTTAATAAAATGCCAGTGGCCTTTACTAACAGCCATGGTAAACTTTAGCTTTCCTGATAAAAGAAAGTGCCACCAGGCTACAAAATCAATCCACATCCTGATTGTTATCCTAAAAATAGCATCGCCCGCAGGAAGATTTTTTTGCATGATAATCAGGTTATTCCGAAAATTAAGGTAGGTTTTAAATGGATTTTCAGTTTGCAGCGTTCCACCACCAACATGGTAAACTTCTGAATCAGGGCAATACATAATTTTATAATCCAGATTTTTAAGTCTCCAGCATAAATCAATCTCTTCCATGTGCGCAAAGAGATCGGCATCTAAACCACCAGCTTCTTTCCAGCATTTGCTTTTAATAAAAAATGCCGCACCGCTGGCCCAAAAAACTTCCTGGGCGGCATTATACTGCCCCTGATCAAACTCGTAAACATTAAATAAGCGTCCGCGGCAGAATGGGTAGGAGTATATATCCAGATAGCCACCTGCGGCACCTGCATACTCAAACTGGTTTTTATTCAGTTGCCACTTAATTTTCGGTTGCGCCGCAGCAATTCTGTCATCTTTTTCCATTAAATCGATAACAGGTTGTATCCAGTTCGGCGTAACCTCTACATCTGAATTTAAGAGGATAAAATATTCTGCTTCTACGCGTTCGAGCACCTTATTATATCCTCCGGCAAAACCATAGTTTAAATCATTTTGAATGATTTTGACTGATGGAAAATGTTCCTGCAAAAAAGCAACAGAATCATCAGTTGAAGCATTGTCGCCAACAACGATTTGCAAATTATCGTATTGAGAAAGTAATATTCCGGGTAAAAATTGTTTTAGAAATGCCTTACCATTCCAGTTTAATATTACAACAGCTACTGAGGGATTCATTCTTTTATTCGGGTTTAAACTTCCAGCGTTTATGGCTCCAAAGCCAGTATTGAGGTTGTTCTTTAATAATATCTTCTAAAAATTTAAAGTGCAAATTAGTAATTTCAAATTCATTTGCTGAAGCAGGATTTAAACACATCGGCAATACATCGACATGGTAATAGCCTTTCTTCACGACATTAACCTTGAAATAATAAATTGGCCGGTTTGTAGCTTTCGCAATTTTCTCTACACCTAACAATGCAGCAGTTGGCTGATGCAAAAAATCTACAAAATATTTGGTTTCTTCACGTGTTGGTGCCTGGTCGCTGGCAAAACATAATAATGTAGGCTCATTTTTATATGCAGCCATTCCCCTTAAAGTTTGGCGCATGGCGATAAAAACATTTCCGTATTTTGTTCTGAATGTGTTAAACCACGATTCGAAAATCTTATTGGTAAGTGGCTTATAAATGACCATTGTTTTTGCAGAGATACTTAGGCCTAAGGCCAGAGTGCCAAGCTCCCAGTTACCATAATGCCCGGTACAAGCCAATACGCTTTCTCCGGCATTGAAATGTTTTTCAAGTTGTTCCAGCCCGGTAAATTTTACTCTTTTCAAAGTTTCCTGCTTTGAAATTGTAGTCATTTTAATGATTTCGAAAATCAATTCCGAAAGGAAAAGAAAAAAATCTTTTTCTATTTTAATGATTTGATCGGCTGATTTTTCAGGGAAAGATTTAAGTAAATTCTCACGAACAACT
>NZ_AJLG01000179.1 GCF_000258495.1 Pedobacter agri PB92 | reverse complement strand
ACTGATGTTGTTTATTATCGTTTGTGACCCGTATTGTTGCATCTTTTTTAATCTCATATTTATCCTATCCTCGAGATAAGCCAGATCTTTAGGGAGGACCTTGCCAGCCTGAAAACTTTTCCTGAAAAGAGGTAAATATTTTTGTTGATTTTCCAAATCAGCGTGTTGCAGAATTAGAAAAAGATATTGGTTATTTTTATAGCCTATTTCTTCTGGTCCCAACCACCCAAATTTTTTAATGATTTCTTCAAAGGCGGCAAAATTAGTTGAGTCCTGTTGCCTCATGACTTTGATTATTTTTCTTTCAGCTGAAGAATTCAGGCCGTCTTTTTTTCTTAATGAGTCCAGTTTGGTTCTTATGTCCTGGTCTGCCTCGCCCATGCGTTCAATCCGGATGGCGATCCCTTTGTCTAAACGCTTTAAAAAGTTATCTTTTTTTCGTTCTGCCTTTTTTACTGTGGTTACCCATCGTTTATCGCTTTTGATGTTTTTAAAATCAACATCCTTAATTAACATATCGTAAAACTCTACAGGGTCATCCCAGCCTTTTATCATCTTTCCGTTCAGAATTTTTTGCAGGTAAAAAAATGACTTATCGCGTTCATCTGCCAGACTCCATGCGCACGCGGCATTATAGAAATTTGTTTGTGTAGTGACGCCGCCTAATTCAGCTATAGCCAGATCAAATGCTTTTCCTGCATCTGCATATCTTTTGTCCTGATATAATTGTAGTGCATTATTTAGGTGCTGGAAGTACTGTAATTTCTGGGCATACATGCCGCTATTTATTGCAAAAAGGATGAGCAATGCAAAAAGTAAAGTTTTCATTTTGAAAGTTAAAATATATAAAGTCTATTTTAATTGTTTTTAATCAGTGGCCATACCATTTTGTACAGGCCTAGGCGAGACAGATTTGATGATTATTGTGTAAATCCCGCTTGAGCTCGCCTCATACTCTAATCTATCCGTCCCATTATTGCCGTCGGCGAGATCAGTGGAAGATATTTTTTGATTGGCCTCATCATTGAGACTGATATCTATATCTATGTTTTTATGATAGGCTTCAATCACATAAATTTCATCTTTTTTGAAATGTACTTTGTAGTGAAGTTCCTGCTCACCGGTAAAGGATATTTTTTGAACCATTTAGGTTAGGATTGATGTTTTGGGCAAAGAGGATGAAATTTAAAAATAGCAAAAAAAAGGTAAGTAATTTAGTCATAAGTTTTTTGCTAATAGACCCCAAAAAAAATAATTAGTTGCACAGCCTCCTGCATTTATATTAAGCGTTTTTGTTCAGACCCATAGCTTGGCTTGCATAAGTGCGGGAAGGAGCGTGATGATGATTTTTTTAAAGCTCTATTTATCAAAAGTTTATGTTAGGTTGCTGAGATAAGTTAGCATAAAGCCCGACAGTATAGAAATAAATTATTTAGGATAAATTGAAAATATTATCGTTGATGACGGGATATAATGGCAAGAGCATATTTGTACGTGCTTTGTTGAAAATTGTAACCTTATCTCTTAAAAATGTTTATTTTGCGCTTTAAAATTAAACCCAATGAAATTTAAACTGTGTGCCTTACTATTCTTACTGTCTTTAAAGCTCATTGCACAGCAGAAATTGCCTGTCATAAATGCGCAGTCAAGAAGTGCCAGAATTTACGAGGAGGGAAATTCAGTGAAAGGTTGGGGGATTGATCCAAAGGTTGCTTTGGACACTTATACCACCAGTAAAATTAGCGGCAAAAAAACTGTTAAATTTAAAACCGATATCGATTCAATCAGCGTTAAACTAAAACAGGGTGAAAAGTTTGATTTTATTGTTCTACTGGATAGAAAAGATTCCTGCAGAACAAGGCTACAGGGACGTGAAGCTAAAAACTATAGCACCCTCAAACCGGAAATCCCAGACTCAATTCCATTTAATGTAAATAAATTCAATACCAATCTGGTTAATGTGGTATTAAATAATATCGATACGCTGTCGATGAATTTTGATACCGGAGCAACTGAATTTTCCTTGCTTGAGAAGGTACTTGAAACCAAAGTCAAATCGAAACCAAAACTTTATAACTCCTTAAATGAGATAAAATTGGGGCATCGCAGCTATTACAGTAAAATATACGATACGCAGAACGTCGGCGACCAGGCGGATGGGTTAATGGGCTGGGATTTGTTTGATGGATATGTTATAGAGTTAAATTATGATAAGAACCTTATGGTCATCCATTCGAAGTTACCTAAGGCTGTCTCGCTAAACCGCAGTTTTTCTAAGTTTAAAATTAATTATATTAATGACAAGCCATTTATAGAAAGCAAAATTTCCCAGAACGGGGTAATCAATAAAAATTGGTTTCTGTTTGATTTAGGCTACCAAAGAACAGTTATGCTTGATAGGGAACTCTTACAAAACAATAATTTTCCTGCTGATAAAATGGAGGTCATCAAAAAGGTGATGTTGCACGGGACGAGAAATAATGAGATTCCTGTCATTACTGCAAATCTCGAAAAACTAGAGTTGGGCCCCTTTTTGCTTAAAAATCTTCCCGCTCAGTTGCTAGGAGAAAATAAGCCCATGCGCGGGATTAATATCCATATTCTGGGCAACGAAATTCTGAAACGATTTAACACCTTTCTTGACTTTCAAAAAGATGTCATTTATCTTATGCCCAATCAATCTTTTAATCTGAACTATGCTGATCAAAAAAAGTATTAATTTCTACTGCCTGTATTTGTCTAGCATTCAAAGTAAGTATAAAATTATTTTCATCATTGAAAACTTAGTTGATTAGCAATCTACAAGCTTTTATGTTCAGCCGGCTGAGCAATGATTTGAAAGTTTGTAGTCAGCTGTTTGATTAGCTTTAACGATAGGCTGCTTTGATATGTCCATTTTTAATTATCGGTTATGAGCAGCTTGAGCGGTTGCTATTAGGTGAAAATGCATAAACGAGTTCATTCATGCTCAGGTTTTAGCAGCTTTTGTTTGATGCGAATCTACTGTGTGCAATATTTGAACGTGATTTTAGAAAACATATGCGATGTTTTTCGATGTTGTTTTCACTTTTTCTCGCTCGACCAGAGCCAGATGAGCTGGTTGTTTTTTCCAATGCGGTAGACATCTTGCCACCACCTCGCGCCACGCCGGCAGGCAGTATAGAGGACTTTTTGTCTGGCATTTACACTCACATCGCACAGTCCAGAACATTTTGCGCGCGGATCCTGGCTTTCCTTTAAGGGCTGAAAACGTTTGGTTTTAGGTTCATACAGCCAGATGTCAAAATTCTGGTAAACCCCATCCCCGCATCTTCAATAGAGAAGGCAATATCATTGTAGCCATCGAAATTATAGTCTTTAATGTAACATGATCTCGATACTCCCTCGGCGTCGAGGGATGAAAAATTAGGGCTGCTAACCATCCCATCGGGATAATTGAACATAAACTGGCTGTCTAAGCCCGTCCAGGCAAAGGTAATCTTAACATTATGCGTTAACAATTTCTGCATTTGATCAATAGCCGCATTCTTCACTGTTCCCGTGAGGTTAAATTGTTTGCCATCGCTAATTCGGGTATACCAGGCAGTTGTAATTTTGCCTGAATGTTCAACAATACCATAACGCCCATTCACCTTTTTGCCCAGCAGCTCATCCCGTTGGTAATAGTATCCTTCAGGCTGGTGGTTGGTATTGGTGAGTACGCTGGTTGTAAATTTTCTCAGATTTAAAATCATGTATCTTTCTGGCCCTTGTACTGCGCAAAGGCCGCCTGACCATCCTCAAAACAATTGATCTCCAGGCTAAAGGAGTTCGATTTACTTGTATGACTCAACAAAAATGATTTTGCATTGGTGAAGTGAGTGATCAGCGTAAGACATAATAGCAGTTTGGAAAATTTAATTTTCATGAGTTGGATAGGCCGAAGATATTATTTCTGTTTTTTGTTTTTTGCAAATGGATTGATAGAGCTAAAGACTCATCCATCATGTTTTGTTATTTTAGATTGTGATCAAATTCTGCCCACATCGCTATTTGCCATTGATTTTGAACATTTGTTCTGATAAAAAGTTTAATACGAGATAAATGGATCACTAAATTAATTGATTGAGAACAACTAGGGCTAGTTGACAATTATTTTGGGGGATTTAAGCGACTTTCTAGATAATGCCTGATTAGCAAAGACTAATAAATACAAAGTATGTTGGCGTGCAAAGTACAATCGATCTATGTGAAGCCTACCGGTATCGTCTCTCCATATAGTGTACCTATAGAACATTTTTATACCTTCAAGAGCAGTGAAGAAATGCGCCAAATCATTACTTTAGGCTTGAAGAGGTACTGTGAAGTATTCAAAACAGTTGATTTGGAATGTTAGCATACAGGGAAAGTGGTTACGTGTGGAGTGTCTTATAGAGATTTGCTTATTATGATGAAAATTTTCTAGTCATCTAAGTTTTATTGATGGATGAGTTAAATTTACCTGAATTTTAGTGCTGACCTATAGAAAGACATATCTGCGGCGTTATTAATCAGGTCAACATCACGAAGACAGAAGTTAAAAGGCATTCCTGTTGGTGTTAGATTTGGCTGATAAGGAATGTGACGAGTTATTTAAAAAATTAAAGTATGAAGATGTGGTATTATGTAATTACCGTTTTAATTTTGGGTGTATTGGTGGCCGCTGCATTTAATTTTTCTCAATACCGCAAGACAGCGATAGATGAATTGCCGAAAAGCTTTCTGCAATATCAGTCGCTGGATCGTTCGGAAGTAATCACATCCTCAAAGGTTTCGATGAGACTTGTTATGGAAAGTACAGTGGATATTCAATATTTTATGACAGCATCTAACGAGCTTATTGTGTATGCAGTTCCTAGGCCTGAAGAAAATGTTTTTTCTAAATTCAATGAGCAAGGCGAGGTAACGGACTCCTTAATCATACATGGCAAACCGTCTGATATCGCTTTTATTGACGGACTTGTTATCAATAAAGGAAAACATCAGTATTACCAATGGAGCTTTGATGGAAGCAGCGAAGCAAAAAACATTGTCATGCAGAATGAAGATTTTAAATGGAATTCGACTCGCCAGCAAGAACTTTTGGAAAAAGTTGTACATACTGCCAAAAGTGTTTACGTTGAGTATGATTCGGATAGCCCTGCGCCACAAAAGATGGAAGGTGATAAAATTCAGATAGTACCCTCCATAAGAACTTTTGCAAAATTAACCTATTTTGACGGGGGAAATTGTTATCAGTTTTTTACAACACTAAACGTCTATAAACAATTCCCTTATGCTGCCACTCAGGAACTGTTGATGAATAATATTTTTAAGCGGATTAACACAAAGGTAAGCGGGGACAAGGAAATTATCCAAACGCCATTTATCCGGTACCGTTACTTTCAAAAGCTTAAAAGGGAAAAGGTGCGCTTTCCGGGAGGTGGAGGTAATATGCCAGGTTATGATAAAATTCTTTTTCACGGGAACCTTTTCACCGATTTGGTGTATAAAAATGACACTTTAAGAGTGAAGGAGTTTATGTATCTGGAACAGGACCGGGCTTCTTCATCGATTCAAATAGCTGGCGAAAGTCTGGGTACGTTCACAAAAAACAAAGTCCGGCCGATATCCTCTATCGAGGCTTATATGTACTATAGTCACCCTAACTTATCTTACGCATTATTCACCAACAGTGATAAAAAGCTTTATATAATTAAATAGGTAAAAGTAAAATGAAAAGAAATAGTTGTGCTGAGCATACTTAGCACTTATGAAATACGATATTGATTGTCTATAGTTATACAACCTGTTTTTATTGCTGAAAAACGATAGGCTTGCTATTAATGTTATTTTTGCTCCAACTTTTCAATCCACTATGCCGCGGATATAATTATATCGTTTAAACAAAATGCGTGACCAATTTTTATGGATTTTAGCTGATCTTTGTAAGTGAATCTGTATAGGTTTTCTCGTCAAACTAATCATGCAATTATAGTTCAGTGCAGTCGCGTTGTTTTATATAAGTTGGCTATTACGAATGTGTTCAGCATAATGGCACTGAATGGTGTTAGTTTTCTCTTTTCAATTAAAAACCATCTAGGAAAACACCAATAGATAATTTTAATAAGGTTTAATAAAAGCATTTGACTGTCATTCTTAATATGAATGTTTATGTAGATAATCTACGTTCGAAGTTTCTTTGGATAATAAATATAGAATTAGTTAAAAACTAAATTATATCTTAAGATGTTAAATTAAGCAATTCACAATAATTCTACCTACATAAAAATCACTTATGAAAAAATTGTTGGCCCTTGCTACTTGTCTTATGCTATTTGTCTCATTATCCCATGCTCAAGAGGAATCGAGAATAAAAATTACTATGGTTATCATGGCTAGTGGAAAAAACATGACAACAGTACTGAACAGTGTATCGACATCTATTTCGAGATATTACGAAGACTTTCCGACTACGCCAGCATTAGCCAACACAAAAGATACGGTTGCAACCAAAACCCCTCTCGCATTAACAAACTATAAAAGCGGTGTATTTTATCTGAATCTGGATGCGAAAAACCTACCTGATGAAATACTTAAACTAATGGCTGCTAAAAAAAGTAACTTTGATGGGACAATTACTATTAGCGATAGCTATGGGAAATTGCCTACCAGAACGATAAAATTCTTTAAGGCATCACTCTATAGCTTTTCAGACCAATACTCTTCAACCTACTATGGCGATTCCATCGGCAATGTAGCAATTTCATTAAGTTGTAGTTCAATCTCAATAAATGGAATTACCATTGAGCAGTAATAATGTTACTGTAATATGAAGAGATGTTTTCAGTGTATATGATTCAATCTGGAAAATGTCGGTACAAAAGGATCTATCAATTCCTTCTGGTATCAAATAAATTTATTTTAAATTCTTGAAAGCTACTTAAAATGAACCTTATTTCTCCAAGATTTCAAATCCTCCATACATCGTCATATCGGCAGTATGCCTGATTAATAAATTCAGTTTTAATTTCTGTATAATCTGTTTGGCGTAATCAATTCCATTATGGATGTTAGTGATACCCCTCACTTCTATGCCTGACTTGAGGATTTTAAATTTACTAGGCTCAAAGGCATCAATAAATTTCTGTAGTTCAGGATTCAGGTCTTTGCTGCTGCTCATATCATAATTTATAAGTAATACGATATGGAGGTAGATTTGTTTTAAAAATAATTGCAATTTGTTGCTCTCTATATCTGAAATGATTAAGTATTTGCTTTGCTAGTATCACGGAAGACTGATGCGTAGGTTTGCCTAAATGAAATGACTAAAACAAAAGTTAAATCGATACGATTTATATTATCAATCTAATAAATTCACTATAGATAATTTTTGAAAAATATAATGATTTACAATAAGTGAGATAAACGAGTCTTATATATTTCCTTGTTATCCCAGGATCCAAATTCCCGCAATTTTTTCCTGTTTGTTAATTTTCAGCGATTGAACATAGCGGAATAAATTCTTAGAAGATACAATTGAGTTGATGATTAGAAAGAGGAGTTTTCATGCCAATAAAACTCAACGCGGATGTTATTTGTTAATGGTGCAATGGCCAGAGATATTAAAGCAATAAAGTGTCCGCATTGTGGCAGCGTTCATAAAACAGAGGTTAAGCAAGAATTTTATCGCTGCGAGAACTGCGGCACCGAATATTTTCTTGATAGTGATAATGTACATATTTACCATCATCAGGAACCAGTTGCAATTCGTTCTGGCAGTACTCAGCCAGTGAATACCAATCTACCAGTTTTTATTCTCATCGGAGCTGTGGTATTCATCGCTATAGCCTATCTTTTAGTCATGACTTTTCAACTCAGAAGGCAAACTAGCTACAGTGCTAATGCCACTTATAAGACGCCACGTATGCACTATAGCAGTCTTGTTTTTCAAAATACAGCAACTGGAGACCCTGTTTATCTTCGCATCGGCGCTGACCATATTGATAAGGGCAATGGCAAAAGCGAATTGGAAATGCATACGCAGTTTGTGAATGCAGCTAATGGGAAAGTTATTGAAGACAGGGTGATGGAGGGTGATTATCGTACCAGCTTAAGATGCGGCTTAACTTTCAAGACCTACCAGCCCAATATGATTTATGCTATCGGATGCAATACGAATTTATTCGAGCTGGATACCCGAAATAATAAAATTCAAAATATTACTCACAGTCTTTTTAAGGATTATCCACAGCTAAGTTCCGGCATCGCACGCATTGAGTTTGATTATGTTAAGGAAATGATTAACATCATGAACAACGAAGGTAACAGTTACTACTATTTCCCAACCTTGAAATTATTGGTTCCCTCTCCGCAAGAAGCCGAAAAAGTATGGAAAACGAAATTCAACCAACATTTATTTGAATTTGGCTATTTAGGCAACTGGACGGATGAGCATAAATATAACCAGCTGATTGAGAGTGAGTATTTATGCTCGACAGGAAAACTTACGCAGCGCGATCTTACTCCAGGAAGAAAATATTTTGGCCCAAAGATTATTTATCAGGATAGGGAAAATCTACTGATCACTGTAAATACAACTGCTTCTGCCAGTTCTCCCATTACTATACAAAACATCAATGTATCTACCGGGAAAATAAACTGGACTTTAGCTCCAAATACATATTACCTGTACAGCACCTCCAGATGCCAACAGGGTTTCGCTATAGAATACCGTAAGGGTGAAGAAGCTGACTATGTGCATGGGGTAATGGTAGTTTCAAATAGCGGTAAAATGATGAATGATTATCAACTTGGAAGGGCGGAATAAGGTTTTGAATGGCAAACATTGCAGGCGAGTAGTTGTTACTATTTTATTAGATTAGACGCCCGATGCCAAAAGAAATAAAAGCGATACAATGTCCTAAGTGTGGCTCTACTCAAAAAGAGGAATTAAGGCAAGGATATTTTAGGTGCCAAGACTGCGATACGGAGTATTTTCTGGACGATGATGATATCAATATCAACCACAATATCAGTTATAGTAGCGCAATTAAACCTGCCACAACTGCGCCACAAAAGATTATCATGATCATTGTGGCCCTGGTCATTTTTATTGTGCTTGCAGGCATTCTTTTACCACTGCCTTTTAATAGCAAACGGGTCGAGTCAAATTTAATCCAGATTCCCGTATTGGTAGATAGTAACGCTTACCGCTGGGGTGATAGGGAAGTGATTGCTTTTGAAAACAGGGCAGGAGCTTTAATCATTGCGATTATGGGTTACCGTGAATATGAATTTGATGAAAACAATCAAAAAACAGGGAATTATATTGCGTTTTATGATGCAATAACTGGAAAGGAATTAAGTAAACAGCGGCTAATGAAACTTCCGCAGGAACGGTTAAATAACGCCGCTTTCAGGAGGTTTGAAAATGGTGATATTTATGCCATTGGCAATAAAAGCTTACTTTATAAGATTGATCAGATAAATACGCGATTGAGCGATGTGCCGGCGGACTTCTTTTCCCGCCATAAGGAACTCGCAGCCGGGATTGCACAATTAGAATTTATTGGAAGTGAATGGGGAGACGGGCTAAAACTTGTGACCAATGACGGTAAGAGACGAATTTTCTTCCCGATTACAGATAAAGTTTTCACCGAAAAGAGCAGTTATACCGCTGAAAAGGCGCTTGCCATAAAAGAGCCTGGCGCTAAAACCCGAACCTATTTTCTATTCAGCGAGCTTAGTGATGATTTTCCGGATGAGCCGATTAAGTTGATGATGTATACGCAAAAAGATAACAAAGGCGGGCCAAATACCCGGCCCTTCTTTCAAAAGAAGGATTATACTTTCTTTTACGGAAAAAAAGTGATTTCCGACTTTCGTCAGGGTGCAGACTATGTGATCAGCTATAAAGATCTCACCCCTGGAAGATCCTACTATTCTCCGGAAATACTATATTATGATAACCATTATGTGCTCATCATGTTTAAGGCAACAGCAGGAGCAAGTT
>NZ_AJLG01000178.1 GCF_000258495.1 Pedobacter agri PB92 | reverse complement strand
CTTTCAAAATGCAATACTTTAAATCCTTTTTCTTCGGTATATCCCTTGGCGAAGTTCTTCTGTACTTTCCAATCCATGGCTACTTTAATCGCATTTTCAACCGCAAGTGCACCTCCGGCAATAAAAAAAGCATGTGGTAAATAATCAGGAATGCCAACTTTCGAGAATGTTTCTATAAACTGTGCATATTGCTGGGTGTAAACATCAGAATTTGAGGGGTTGGCCATTGCCGCAAGCAACAAATTTTTCTTGAAGTTTTCATCATTCACCATTTTAGGGTGATTATATCCTAGCGGAACGGAAGCGAAGCAGGTAAAAAAATCGAGAAGTGTTCTATTGTATTTCGAATCGTAAATATAAGCTCCATGACTTTTCTCCATATCATAGGTAAGATCGAAACCATCAGCTAAAATGTGCTTGCTCAAAGTTTCGTTAACGCGATCGGCAGGTACTGTTAATTGGTACATAAACTTGGATTTGGTATAATTCAAATTTAGTAAAATGTGCCTAAAAGCAAAATTTAAGCACTTTTTGTACCGAAAGCTAAAAAAATAGGTTTAAACAGTTTAAAGTATGATTATAGACAAAAATTGATTTTAGACTTCGGGAATGTGGAAAACTTTTTTAATTAAATCGATTCAAAATTTAGTTTAACTGGGGTATTCCTAATGGGCGTTAAGCTTAAAATTTATCTTTCATGCCCAAAATTCCCAGTAATCCACCTGTATGTATGGCTAATATTTTATCATTGGCATTAATGATGTTTTTTCGCTGAAGATCAGCAATGGCATAGAACATTTTCGCGGTGTAAACAGGATCTATAAGCATTCCTGTTTTTTCAGTGAAATTTTTGATGAAGTGAATCAATTCTGGAGTGGTTTTAGCATATCCACCAAAATGAAAGCCGGTATGTAAAGTGAGGTGATCAGAGATGGAAGTATATTTAGAAATTTCGTCTTTAATAAAGTCTCCTCCTTTTAGGACAGGAATGACATGAAGTATGGTATGTAGATTTTTGTACTGAATAGCCTTCAATAAACCGGCAGCTGTAGTTCCTGTTCCTGCTGCAACGAAAATATGATCATAAGTTTCGTTTAGTTCTGTTATAATTTCCGTACAACCTTTTACCGCTTCTTTAGATGCTCCACCTTCATCAATAAAGTACGCATTCGAGTCATCTTCAAAATGACTTTTGAAGAGTAAATTTTTGTTTTTATAGCTTTGCCTATCTACAAAAATCAACTTCATTCCAAAGAGGGAACAAAGCAGCAGCATCTCATTTTGCACTGCTTCTCCTCTAACAAACGCTGTTGATTTAAAACCGAACCGAGCAGCAGCAGCGGCAGTTGCTACAAGATGATTTGAATACGCTCCGCCAAAGGTGATCAGATGTTTCTTATTTTCGTTCGAAGCCTTTGCTAAAATGTACTTTAACTTCCTCCACTTATTTCCAGAAACATAAGGGTCAATCAGGTCATCACGCTTAACAAAAAGATTATCAAACAGATCTATTTCTATTTTCTGTACAGGACTGTATATTTCTTGAAACACGTGTAAAAATAAAAAACACCTGCACAATGCAAGTGTCTTTTGGGCGTTTTCTTTAGATTTTTTCTACTTGAAATATATTTTCCTCATTAGATAAGGAAAAAAATTAAGTACAATCTTAACGTTTTGAGTAAAATTTTTCATAATTGTTATCGATTAGATCTAGGTGTCAACAAAAAATAAGCCAATATTGTTTTAAGTTGTAAGGAAATTAGTTTCTTAACAATAATTTAATTTCCTTCATTGATTTTTTGTTCTTTTAAAGTCGCAATACATTGACTGCGAGCAGAGATAAAACGGAAGAGATAGCTCGTTACCAAGCACTTTTTGCTAAAACTTAAGTCATTAGAAAAATCTTGGCCTTAAAAGTTTATTTTTGCACCATGGAAAATGTGGTCGAGTTACCAGAATCAGAAGAGCAGGAGTTATACGAACATTTAAAAATTGTGGTAGATAAGGGTCAATCCTTATTGCGTATTGATAAATTTTTGATGGTTCGTGTAGAGAATGCTTCACGTAACCGAATCCAGAATGCCATTGATGCCGGCAATGTTTTGGTTAATCAAAAGCAGATAAAGGCCAGTTATAAAGTTAAGCCATTTGATGAAATTTCAATAGTTCTTCCTCATCCGCCACGCGATACAGAAGTTTATCCTGAAGATATTCCACTAGATATTATTTATGAAGACAGTGATTTGTTGGTGGTAAATAAGGTTGCGGGCATGGTCGTTCATCCGGGTTTTAATAATTACACCGGCACGCTGGTAAATGCTTTGGCTTTCCATTTTGAACAGTTGCCGCAATTGCCTGGAAACGATGGCCGACCCGGGTTGGTTCACCGAATTGATAAAGATACTTCCGGACTTTTATTGATCAGTAAAAATGAAAAGTCAATAACCCATTTAGCCCGTCAGTTTTTTGATCACAGCATTACCAGGAAATATATTGCGCTGGTTTGGGGCGATATAGAAAATGATGGGACAGTAACGGGTTATATTGGGCGAAGCGTAAAAGATCGCCGGGTGATGGACATTTATGACGATGAAGAAAAAGGCAAATGGTCTGTAACGCATTACAAAGTTTTAAAACGTTTAGGCTATGTAACCTTAATTAGTTGCGAACTCGAAACGGGTCGTACACACCAAATCAGAGCGCACATGCAACATATCGGGCATCCCTTATTTAGCGATGCCGTGTACGGCGGCGATAAGATTCTAAAAGGAACTACGTTTAATAAATATAAACAGTTTGTAGATAATTGTTTCGAAATACTGCCAAGGCAGGCATTACATGCACAAAGTCTGGGCTTTATTCATCCAACAACAAAAGAATATATGCATTTTGAATCGCCACTTCCGGCTGATTTTAAAGCTGCATTAAATAAATGGGAAAATTACATCGCCGCATCTTAATATATGTCTCAAAAGTATCTTTTATTTAATGATGAATTTCATGCGGTTGATGCTCCGATATTAACGGCTTCGAACAGAAGTTTTAAGTTTGGTGATGGGCTTTTCGAAAGTATGCGCATGATCGATCATAAACTTCAGTTTGCTGATTTTCATGCCGATCGTTTAATTGGTGGAATGAAAGCCATTAAAATGGATGGTCATGCTTTGATGGATGATTATTTTTTGCGCCAGAAAACTGCTGATTTGGTGAAAAAAAACAGATGGAACGGCAATGTTCGTTTCCGGTTATCGGTTTACCGTGAGGGTGCAGGAGTTTACACGCCCGAAATTAACAAGGCAGGTTATGTTTTGGAAGGAATGCCATTAACAAGCAATCAATATGAGCTAAATAGTAAAGGTTTAATTATTGATGTTTATGATGAAATAGCGAAGCCGATTAACAAATTGTCGAATTATAAAACATCAAATGCGTTACCTTATGTAATGGCCGGGATTTTTAAGATTCAAAATCGTTTAGATGAGGCGATGATTTTAAATCAAAACGGTTTTTTGTGTGAGAGTATCAGTGCAAATGTTTTTGTAGTGTACAATGATCAGATTTATACGCCGGCCTTAACTGAAGGCTGTGTGGGTGGAGTGATGCGAAGCGCAGTGATGCAACTTTGTAAAATGAACGATCTGGCATTGGTTGAAGCACAAATTAACCCGGAAATTTTGAAGGAAGCTGAAGAAGTTTTTATTACCAATGCCACACAAGGCATCCAATGGGTAATGGGTTATGGTAGAAAAAGATATTTCAATGAGGTTTCGAAGTTTTTAATTGATAAGCTGAATGCACTTTAGTTTTTGTTGGTGCAAATGTAATTAGCTTGAATGGGCTAATAAATCATTTACAGTCTCATTCCACGGAGAAAATCTTCGATAGCCATGCGTTTTTTTCCTTCGTATTGAATATCTAAAAGTTTAATAAAACCATCTTTTGTTGCAAACTTTAAATAAGTTTTTCCATCAGTTAAAAAACCGCCTGCTACTATTGCAGGTTCCTTATCCTCTAATTCTGCCTTAAAAATTTTAAGCGTTTTATCATTTAATAAAGTAAATGCTGTTGGATACGGACTTAATCCGCGAATCAGGTTAAATATCTGCTGTGATGAATTGTTCCAGTTGATTTTGCAATCATCTTTAAAAATTTTCGGAGCGTGTTTTAAAACATCATTTTGTGGTTGAGGCTGTTCGGTATAATCTCCTTTTTCAATTGCCGTAACGGTTTTTACCAACAACTCGGCACCGATGTGCATCAGCTTGTCGTGCAGGTCTCCGGCAGTTTCTTCATCTGAAATAGGGGTTGATGCACTTTGAATAATGGCTCCTGTATCAATTTCATGTGTCAGGAAAAATGTAGTAACACCACTTTCTTTTTCTCCATTAATAACGGCATGATTAATTGGCGCTGCCCCGCGATATTGTGGCAACAGCGAGCCATGAAGATTAATTGTCCCTTTTGGCGGCATATTCCAAACCACTTCAGGTAACATTCTGAATGCTACAACCACTTGTAAATCGGCCTGATAAGCTTTTAGTTGTTCCAAAAATTCAGGATTCTTTAGTTTTTCCGGCTGCAGAACCGGGATGTTCTTTTCTATAGCGTACTTTTTTACAGCACTTTCATTCATTTTCTGACCACGACCTGCCGGTTTATCTGGAGCAGTAATTACTGCAACAACATCAAAGTTGGCTTGCACCAAAGCATCTAAAGAAGCAACTGCAAAATCGGGCGTACCCATAAAAACTATTTTCATACCAAAGGTGTTGTGTTTTAAATTAACGAGAATGTGCGCATTAAGTTTTTACAAAATAACTAAAAATAAATCATCCTTATAGGTTAAAATGGTACAAGGCAAAGATGTTGTTAAAGCAAACGGATTGGTTTATGTAACCGATTCAATGCCCGGGATTTATCGCAAAGGAAAGCCTGGTAAATTCCATTATGAGGATAAAGATGGTCATAAAATAAGTGAAGAAAAGCATTTAGACCGTATAAAATCGCTGGTGATTCCACCAGCTTGGCAACAGGTTTGGATTGCAAATAAACCAAATGCCTACCTGCAGGTTACAGGCATTGATGCTGCCGGAAGAAAACAATATAAATACCATCCGAAATGGACGAGCCGTCGTTCGGATGATAAATATTTTCGCCTGTTCGAATTTGGGAAGGCTTTACCTGAGGCCAGAAAAAAACTAGCAAAAGATTTAAAAAGAAAAGAACTGGATGAACGTAAAGTGTTAGCCATTTCTGTTGATGTGCTTCAGAAAACATTAATCCGTGTGGGTAACGAAAGTTACAAACAACTTTATGGTTCCTTTGGATTAACTACCTTACGAGATAAGCACGTTAAAATTAACGGAAGTAAAATCAATATCAATTTCATTGGTAAAAAGGGTGTACAGCAGAATTTAGAACTGAATGACCGGACATTGGCTAAACTGGTAAAAAAAATGCCGTGATATTCCTGGTCAGGATTTATTTCAGTTTTACACTAATGGAAAAGAACATAAGGGAATTGATTCAGGGAAAATAAATAACTATATCAAAGAAATAACCGGCAACGATTTTACAGCAAAAGATTTTCGGACCTGGGGTGGCACTTTGGAAGCTTTACGCCAGTTTTCTAAATGTGCTGCAGATAAAGACTGGGAACTCAACACTAAAAAAACGGTAGTGAGTGTACTAGATTGTGTGGCAGAGAAACTCGGTAATACCCGGGCGGTTTGTAAAAGTTCTTACGTTTACCCAATTTTGATTACGGCTTATGAAAACAACGAGTTGGAGAAATATTTAAAAAAAATGAATAACCAGAAGGCGATTGGAAAGCTCGGCCTTGAACATGATGAGAAAGTGTTGCTATCATTTCTCAAAGCCAATGGAAGTAAGTAAAACAAATTATATTTGTTCAGTTTTATGCAAATAGATTTACAAAATAAAGTTTCTTTATTTAATATACTTATTGAAGAATCGGAAATGCCTATCGGCCTGTACGTGGGCGAGGATTTTAAAATTGAAGTGGCCAATAAAGCCATACTTAGTGCATGGGGAAAAGATGCCTCTGTTATTGGGATGACATTAGTTGAAGCATTGCCTGAACTAGACGGGCAGCCTTTTATTAAAATTTTACAGGAGGTTTTCGAAACCGGGGTTGCTTACGAAGCGAAAGAGGACAAAGCGGAAATAATAAAAGATGGTGTACGACAAACATTTTATTTTGACCTTGTTTACAAACCATTAAAAGACCAAAATGGTAAGGTATGGGCCGTGTTAAATAACGCAACCGACGTAACCGAACTTGTAAATGCTAAAATTAAAGTCAAAGAAAGCGAAGAACTTTTTAGGCAGATGATTTACGATGCGCCGGTTGCCATCGGCATTTTGCGTGGACCAGATTTTGTGATTGAAGATGCAAATGATGATTTACTGCACATCTGGCGTAAAGATAAAAGTATACTTGGACTTAAATTACTGGAAGGCTTACCAGAAATTCACGATCAGCCCTTTCCAGAATTGCTGATGCAGGTTTATCAAACCGGGATACCTCATTATGGATATGAAACCCGTGCAAGGTTAGAACACAATGGCAAATTAGACGATTACTATTTCAATTTCGTATACGATCCTGTTCGCGATAAAAATAATAAAGTTACGGGAGTGATGGTGGTTGCCAATGATATTACCGCTCAGGTAAAATCGCGTGATGCATTTAGGGAAAGCGAAGAACGTTTCCGGAATTTGGTGCACGATAACCCGATGCCTACAGCACTTTACGAAACCGAGGACATTATAATTAAAATTGCCAATAATGAAATGCTTAAACTTTGGGATAAAGATGCAAGTGTGATTGGTAAAACCATGGAAGTTGCCATTCCGGAACTGGAAGGCCAACCTTTCATTGGGATTTTGAAAGACGTATTTCGTACTGGAATAGCTTACCATGCCGATCAGCAGGTTGCAGAACTATCGGTAAACGGTAGCTTGCAAAAATTTTGGTTCAACTTTACTTACAAGCCTTTAAAAAATGCCGAAGGTAAAGTTTATGCCATTTTACATGCAGCTATTGATGTTACAAAACAGGTTCAGCTACAAAAACAAAAAGATGAGTTTTTAGGCATTGCCAGCCACGAATTGAAAACCCCTGTAACCAGTATAAAAGCTTATGCACAGGTTTTAGAACGGATGATTCGCAATGAAGGTGATGAGAAAAAAGCCAACATGGTACAGAAAATGGATGTGCAGTTAAACCGTTTAACGGGGTTAATTGGCGACCTTTTGGATGTAACAAAGATACAGGCCGGCAAAATGACATTCAATCCTGTACATTTTGATTTTGACTCCATGGTTCAGGAGATGGTTGATGAGATGCAGCATACTACATCGCAACATCTGATCAATACCAGTTTAAATAGCAGGTCGAATGTTTATGTAGATAAGGAGAGAATCGGGCAGGTAATAACCAACTTTCTTTCAAATGCGATTAAATATTCATCTGATGCAAACAGCATTGATGTGGCAAGTTATGCAAGCGATGGAGAAGTTGTTTTGAGTGTTCGTGATTACGGCATTGGCATTTCTACAGAACTTCAGCATCTGGTTTTTGATCAGTTTTATCGTGTGGGCGGCAATTTGCAACATACATATCCTGGTTTGGGTTTAGGGTTGTATATCTCTTCAGAAATTGTCAAAAATGAAGGTGGAAGAATATGGGTGGAGAGTGAAGAAGGCGAGGGTTCGACCTTTTATTTTGCTTTGAAGATCTGATTACGCTTTCATCAACGTAATCAGGTCTGTTTCAAACATTATTCTTTAGGTGCCTTTTTTATCGGATCAACAGGCTGTTCTTCATTTTCCCGTTGTTTTGCCGGATTTTCTGTTTTTGGTGGCTTGTTAGGTGTACTGTCATTTGGCTTCCTAACTGTTTTATGATCTTCAGGCTCTCTTCCTTTTGGAATTTCTTCCTCATAATTGCTGCCCGGATTGTCATTCGTTTTTTTTGGTCCGCTCATGATGTGAATGATTGAAATTAGTACAGAATGACAAAAGGCCATTCTTGATGATAATAACAAAGTTTTTTATACGATTGTTTGAATCCTACTGCCATTCCTCAATCATCTGCTCAATTAATCACTATTTATAAAGCAAATACTTCAGGCGCATCTTTTTATACGCACTTAAACCTGGTTCCCAACTGGCCCGAATTTCTTTCTCACTTTTTCCGGCAATAACCTGTTGCCTGAAATCGCCCACACCAACCAATCGCTCAATGGTTCCCATTTCTTTGCTCAATTTACTGTTAAAGAAATCTTCTTTTTTTGGCGATGCGTTGTATAACTCAATTAACCAGGAAATATTTACTTGTTTTGATTCACGGAGTTTTTTCGTGTCGTAGTTTCTCAAATCTAAACCATAGCAAAGTTGGTCTTGAAACAAAGGCGTTTCTGACATCCCTTTTATGCTTTTTGGTGTAAAGCTGAAATCAAATTTTCCTTTCAGGTAGGGAGCGCCTACAATAGTAAACGGAAACATGGTTCCGCGGCCATGGTTTAAATATGTGCCTTCAAACAAACACGTTGATGGGTACAAAAGAATTGATTGTGCGGTATTCAGGTTCGGAGATGGTTTAACTGGCAAAACATACTCCATGTCATGGTTGTAATTTGCATTCTTAATTACGGTTATTTTGCATTTTACTTTATCCTTCAGCCAACCTTCGCCGTTCAGCATTTGGGCATATTCGCCAACCGTTAAGCCATGTGCAATGGGAATTGGCTGAATGCCTATTCCAGATTTGAATTTAGGATCGAGAATCGGGCCATCAATCAAGTAACCGTTAGGGTTCGGACGGTCCAGAATCAAAAGCTCTTTTTTATTAACAGCACAAGCTTCCATTACATGCTGCAAAGTATTGATATAGGTGTAAAAACGTACACCCACGTCCTGAATGTCGAAAACCATAATGTCGATATCTGCAAGGTCTTCAGCAGTTGGTGTACTGTGTTTACCATAAAGCGAAACCGCCTTAATGCCTGTTTTGGTGTCAATAGCATCATCAATTTTAACACCCGCACTGGCATCGCCTCTAAAACCATGTTCCGGACCAAATATTTTCTGAATTTTAACACCACGTTTTAATAAGCTATCAACAGCGGTTTGATTGCCAATAATCGATGTTGGATTTACAACCATTCCAACGCGTTTGCCTTTTAACAGCGGAAGATATTTTTCCGTTTGTTCTGCGCCTGTTTTAATGGTTTTAGCTGCAGGATCGTTTTTTTCGTTTAAAGAAGTTTCGTTAACTAAGGAATTTTTTCCTCCTTCTTCCTCTGTAATTTTCGGGCCCTGGCCACAGGCTGAAAATGCAATGAACGATGTCAAAGCGAAGCTGATGTATTTTTTCATTATATAGGATTTTAAATCGGTTAATGTTAGTCAATCAACCTTAAAACAATTTACCATTTTATTTGATTATTGTATTTAAACAGGATTCTTTTTTCATGACCATTATATTCCAAATATATACCATTTTTAAAAAGGATTTAAGCATTTTTGCTGTTACAAAATAATCAAGTTGAATTTCGAATATTTCATAGCCGGGCGTATTGCCATAAAATCAGAGCGTACTTTTTCAAAGCTTATCGTTCGTATTGCCATTGTTGGTGTGATGCTGAGTCTGGCAGTGATGATCCTGTCTATTGCAATTATTAAAGGCTTTAAAACGGAAATCCAGGATAAGGTTCGCGGGTATTTGGGTGATGTTCAGATTACCCGCTACGATCTTAATAATTCTTTTGAGCATTCGCCTTTTGTATTGGATAGCGAAACCGCAAAGAAGCTTAAAGAAAATCCAGATGTCGAATACTTTTATCCATTCGCTACCAAACCCGCTATATTATCAGCTAATGAGGAAATAGAGGGTATCAATTTTAAGGGAGTTGATAAAAGCTATAATTGGGATTACATCAAACAACATATTATTAGCGGAACTATTATTGATTTTTCGGATAGTACGGCTGCTATGCAGGAATTACTAGTTTCAAATTATACCGCAAACCGTTTGAAACTTAAAACCGGCGATGATTTCATCAT
>NZ_AJLG01000177.1 GCF_000258495.1 Pedobacter agri PB92 | reverse complement strand
CAGCTCGCCGTGATCATCGCTAAAGCCTAAACCGGTATCAAAAAGGATTAAATCATTCTTTAACTCCACCAAAAAAGGCTGAACATTGATGAATAAAGATGCCGGACGGTCTTTGAAACTATGAATGGCAGAATCAAAAGGAATAAATTTTTTTTGAGGCATCTACAGAATAGGTGCCTTCGAATAAGGTATGAACTTGCAAAATGTAGAGATTTAAATTAAAAAAGTATATTTACTGTTCGGAAACAAATATAATGGAAAAAAGATGGGTGCTGACATCAAATTGTAATGATGACACGGTAAAGAAATTAGCAGAACAACTCAATATAGATCAATCACTTTCGCGAATTTTAGTACAAAGAAACGTTTGTGATTTTGATCAGGCAAAGTATTTTTTCAGACCAGAGCTCGATCATCTTCATGATCCTTTCCTGATGAAAGACATGGATAAGGCCATCGAAAGAATCGAGAAAGCCCTGGCCAGTCACGAAAAAATTTTAATATATGGCGATTACGATGTAGATGGCACCACATCTGTAGCATTGGCTTTCAGTTTCTTTTCTCAACTTACAGAAAATATAGAATATTACATTCCAGATCGTTATTTAGAAGGTTATGGGATTTCTACTGCAGGTATCGATTATGCTTATCAGAATGGTTTTTCGTTAATTATTGCTTTAGATTGCGGCATAAAATCCATCGATAAAGTTGAATATGCCAACAACTTAGGTATCGATTTTATCATTTGTGATCACCATTTACCAGGTGATGAATTGCCCAATGCAGCTGCGGTTTTAGATCCTAAAAGAACAGATTGCGAATATCCTTTTAAGGAACTTGCAGGTTGTGGCATCGGCTTTAAACTGGCGCAAGCTTATGCGCAAAAACATAACTTGGCAAAGGAAACATATTTGCAATACCTAGATCTGGTCATGGTCAGTATTGCTGCAGATATTGTTCCTGTTGTGGGTGAAAATAGAATTTTAGCTTACTATGGTTTAAGGAAATTAAATACTAATCCATGCGAGGGCTTAAGAGCTTTAATGGAAGTTTCCGGTAAAACCGAAAATTATACCATTACTGATGTAGTTTTCACTTTAGGTCCGCGGATCAATGCCGCAGGCAGAATTGATCATGCCAAACACGCTGTAGCCATGCTGCTTTGCCAAGAAGAGGGAAATTCTTTAGAGCAAAGTGAAATGATAAACCTTAAAAATACCGAACGTAAAACATACGACCAGGATATTACCCGGGAAGCATTGGCTTTGATAGGAGATAGTGAGGTTTTAATCAATAGAAAAACCACCGTTGTTTTCAATGAAAACTGGCACAAAGGCGTAATTGGAATTGTGGCTTCTCGTTTAACTGAAAAATATTATCGCCCAACAATCGTTTTGACTAAATCAAACGGTCATGTAGCCGGTTCCTGCCGTTCTGTAGTTGGTTTCGATTTGTATGAAGCCTTGAGTGGTTGTGCAGAATTTCTGGATCAGTACGGCGGGCATAAGTTTGCGGCGGGTTTAACCATGCAAGAAGATAAGGTAAGTGCATTTGCCGATAAATTTGAAGAAATTGTATCGGCTACCATAACCGAAGAGTTGCTTACGCCAATGATAAAAATAGATGCAGAAATAGAACTGGCGCAAATTGATGGCAAGTTTTTCCGCGTTTTATCGCAAATGGGGCCTTTCGGGCCAGAAAACATGGCGCCAATTTTTGTTACGCATAATGTTTACTTAGATAGACATGCCATGGCAGTAGGTGCAAATCATCTAAAAATTAATGTAAAGCAACAAAATTCGCCTATTTTTGAAGGCATTGCCTTTGGTTTAGCAGAATTTCAAAATCTTCTACAACCAAAAGTTCCATTTTCTGTTTGTTATACAATCGAAGAAAATGTGTGGCGAGATAAAAAACGTTTGCAACTCAATATAAAAGGGATAAAAGTAAATTAGCATTAAAAGATTCTGAAACAAATTCAGGATGCTTGGTGTGGAAGTTATAGATTCAGATTTATGGTAATCGTAAATCGTAGATCAAAAATCGTAAATAAGAATGATATTAAGAGCCGAAAACCTGGTCAAAAAATACAAGCAACGAACTGTTGTAAATGATGTTTCATTCAATGTAAGCCAGGGCGAAATTGTTGGGCTTTTGGGTCCGAATGGTGCAGGTAAAACTACTTCTTTCTACATGATTGTGGGTTTGATTAAACCAAACGAAGGGCGCATTTTTTTTAGAGGATGAAGATATCACGGAAGATGCCATGTATCGCAGGGCACAAAAAGGGATCGGTTATCTAGCTCAGGAGGCATCAGTTTTTAGAAAACTAACGGTTGAAGATAATATTCTGGCCATTTTGGAAATGAGCAACATGACCAAAGAAGAGCAAAAAGACAAACTGGAAGAACTGATTAACGAATTCAGTTTACATAAAGTGCGTAAAAACCGGGGCGATCTTTTATCAGGAGGGGAAAGAAGAAGAACTGAAATAGCACGTGCTTTAGCGGCAAATCCTAATTTTATCCTCTTGGATGAACCCTTTGCAGGGGTAGACCCAATTGCGGTAGAGGAAATTCAAAGTATTGTAGCAAAACTAAAACATAAAAATATTGGTATATTGATTACCGATCACAATGTTCAGGAGACACTTTCCATTACCGATAGGGCCTATTTGCTTTTCGAAGGAAAAATTCTTGAGCAAGGTGTTCCAGAGGTTTTGGCAGAAAATGAGATGGTAAGAAAAGTATATTTAGGAGCTAACTTCGTATTGAAGCGTAAGAAATTTGATGTTTAATTATAGCAAATGGCAATCGTAAATTCAATTTTTACCTGGTTAATGAAAAAGCGGATCCACCAGATCGAGCTTTTCATGAAATACCCGCATGACGTTCAGCAAGAGTGGTTTCACACTTTAATAGATAGTGCAGAAAACACGGAATGGGGAAAAATGTATGATTACAAATCAATTTTAACGCCTCAGCAATTTCAGGAACGCGTACCCATTCAAAACTATGATACGCTGAAGCCTTACGTTGAAAGAATGTTGGCGGGTGAGCAGAACATCTTATGGCCTTCTGATATTAAGTGGTTTGCAAAATCGTCCGGAACCACCAGCGATCGGAGTAAATTTATTCCCGTTTCTCAGGAAAGTTTAGAAGAATGCCACTTTAAAGGGGGGAAAGATATGCTTTCCATATACTGTAATAACCGCCCGGATAACCAGATGTTTACAGGAAAAGGCTTGGTTTTGGGCGGTAGCCATCAGGTAAATCAGTTAAACGAAGATTGTTTTTATGGCGATTTATCAGCTGTGCTGATTAAAAATCTTCCAATCTGGGCAGAGTTTTACCGTACACCTGACATGTCTATTGCTTTAATGGACAATTACGAAATTAAGATGGACCGGATGGCTGAAGCCACGATCCACGAAAATGTAACCAGTATTTCGGGTGTACCAACCTGGACAATTGTGCTGGCCAAAAAAGTTTTAGAACTTACCGGTAAAAGTAATCTGCTAGAAGTTTGGCCGAACCTCGAAGTTTATATCCATGGTGCAGTAAACTTCGCACCTTACCGTGAACAATTCAAACAGCTTATTCCATCGAATGATATGTATTATCTGGAAACTTATAATGCATCCGAGGGTTTCTTTGGCATTCAGGATCAGGATGACTCTGATGAGATGCTTTTGATGCTCGATTACGGAATTTTTTATGAATTTATCCCAATGGAAAATATTGGAGATGAAAATCCAAAAGCATTATTGTTGGGCGAAGTGGAATTGCATAAAAACTATGCAATTGTGATTTCTACCAATGGTGGTTTATGGCGATACATGATTGGTGATACGATACAATTCACATCACTTGCTCCATATCGGATAAAAATTACCGGACGAACCAAACACTTTATAAATGCCTTCGGCGAAGAGGTGATTATCGATAATGCCGAACAGGCACTAACCAAAGCTTGTCTGGCTACCGGGGCAGAAATTAAAGACTATACAGCAGGCCCAATTTATTTTGAGGGCGAAAAGGCCGGCGGGCATGAATGGATTATTGAGTTTGATAAACAACCGAACGATTTTGAGAAATTTATCGATGTAATGGATAATACTTTACGTGAGGTAAACTCAGATTACGACGCGAAGAGGTTCAAGGATATGGCGCTTTGCAGGCCTACGGTACATAATGCTCCAGCCAATACTTTTTACAATTGGTTAAAGGCAAAAGATAAGTTAGGTGGGCAACACAAAGTTCCGCGTTTAGCTAACGAAAGAAAATACATTGACGATATTCTGGAAATGATGAGTGCATCGGCAGCCTAAATTAAATATGATATGGGCAAAATAAAAAGGTGCTCGTTTCAATCTACCTAAAGTAACCGTTTTCTGGTAAATGTTGCAACTAGCATACGGGTTTAATCTTTTTGGACGTTAATTTGTAAAGCATTATTTATGAGGTTCAACAGAAAGAAAATACTTGATTTTTTTAGAAAGTCTGAAAACAGGGCGGCGCTAATTTTGGATGATAAGTCGAAAGCCAGCAGCACGATTAAAGATGCTTTAGGTAAAGCCATCACAAATAAGGGAGAGCTTGAAGGCGTTTGGGCAAAAATGCTCCTATTGTTTGGTGTGGCAAAAGATTATGTGAACGGAGAGTATACCGAAATCCCAAAAAGATCCATTGTTGCAATTTTGGGCGGCTTGATTTATTTTCTTTCTCCGCTGGATATTGTTCCAGATTTTGTTCCATTGCTAGGTTTTATCGACGATATTTTTGTGTTAAACCTGGTTTACAAACAGGTGCTGAAAGATTTGGAGGAATATAAAGTTTGGAAAGATGCTCAAATTAAAATTATTGGAAATATAAATGATCCTGCAGCAACTTAGCTTTCTCGATTGGTTAAATGGTCATCTTTTTGCTTGCCCTTTTAAAAGTTATTTTGGTTTAGACTGCCCTGGCTGCGGTTTGCAACGCTCTTTTATTGCACTATTGAAAGGTGATTTATCAGCTTCATTTAAGTTTTATCCTGCAAGTATTCCTTTAATAGCCCTAATCATTTTTACTTTGGTACACTTAAAGTTCGATTTTAAGTTTGGTGCAGCGCTAATCAAAATTTCATTTTTTGCTGTTGCAGTAATTGTACTAATCAACTACATTTATAAAATATACAATCATCAACTTACCGCTTAAGTATGTCAGAAGAACAGGAAAATACCCCGAAAAATAATCCTATCGATTTAAATAAACCCGAACAACCAGCTAATCCACCTTCAGGCTTTGGTCCGATTACACCTCCGCCTTTTCAACAACAACCTCCGTTTGGACAATTTGGTGGTGGAATGGGGCAGCAAAATCTGCCAAATTCTACCGTAGCTTTGGTGTTAGGAATTTTGGCACTTCCGGCGTGTTGCTTTTATGGTGTATTTGGGTTAATCTTTGGTATTGTTGCATGGGTGCTAGGTGCTGGAGACGTTAAAAAATATCAGTTAAATCCAACAATGTATACAGAATCATCATACAAAAATGCCAAAGCTGGAAAAATTTGTGGGATGATTGCCACGATACTAAGTGCGTTAACAATTTTATTTTTCGTGTTGGCCATTGTAGGTGCCATTACCAACCCTCGCATTTATGATGAGATTTTAAGAGGACTTAAATAACTGTTGCCTATTATTTTACCTTAAAAATATAAATCGGATGATACATGCCATCCGATTTTGTTATTTTTGTACCATTCAAATTGTAAATAAAAATCTCAAGATAATGTATCCAGAATATTTAGTAGAGCCAATGCGTAAGGAATTAACCAACGTAGGTTTTCAAGAGTTAAAAAATGCAGAAGAAGTAGATCAAGCCATTAAAGGTGAAGGAACTGTGTTGGTGGTTGTGAATTCTGTATGTGGTTGTGCAGCGGCAAATGCTCGTCCGGCGGCCAGAGCAGCAGCTGCGCATGAAAAACACCCTGACAAGTTAGTAACAGTTTTTGCTGGTATGGAAAGAGAAGCGGTAGATCAGGCCAGAAATTATATGATGCCTTTTCCTCCATCATCTCCGGCAATGGCGTTATTTAAAGATGGTAAATTGGTTCACATGATTGAACGCCACCAAATTGAAGGCCGACCAGCGGCAATGATTGCTGATAACCTGATTGGTGCTTTTGAGCAATACTGCTAGTTTAGGTAAAGGATTAAAGATCAAGGATTAAAGAGTTTATTTTTTAATCCTTGTTTTTTTTGGGCTTTGCGGCTTATTATCTTTGTTCCTTGCTTCTTTTTTTTGCTCCTAGAAGTCTTTATTCAGCAGTTTCTCCAACTCTCCGAAAGAAACATTCATCCTCACCCGACCTTGTTTGGCGTAAGATATTTCACCTGTTTCTTCCGAAATAATTACCGCAACGGCATCTGTAGTTTCCGAAACGCCAATTCCAGCCCGGTGCCTTAAACCAAATTGCGATGGCAATTGATCGTTATCCGTTAAAGGTAAAATACAACTCGCACTTTTAATTTTATTTTCTGAAATCACCACTGCTCCATCATGCAGCGGACTATTTTTTTGAAAGATACTTTCTAGTAAGCGCTTAGATATTTTTGCATCAACAACCTCACAGCTGTTGGCGAAAAACTGTTCATCATAAAATTTCACAAAAACAATCAAAGCCCCTGTACGGGTTTTCTTCATCGTTTTACAAGCGTCTATGATGGGTTTTATTCTAGTCAAATTATTCCTTTCTATCTCCTTTCTGCCAAATAAATAACCCCACCAGGCCTTATTTTTTTGAAGGAAAGCATTTTTACCAATGAGCAAAAGAAAACGTCTGATTTCGGGATGAAAAATTACAATTAAAGCGATGATGCCCACGCTCATAAACTTTTCTATGATGGTGGTTAATAATTCCATGTGAAGGGCTTTTACTATCCAGTAAAACACCGTAATAATGAACATTCCAACCAGTAGATTTACGGCTAAGGTATTGCGAATAAGCGTGTAAACGTAGTAAATTAAAATCGCAACCAGCACAATGTCAACTACATCAGTTGGCGATACTTTAAGAAAATCAAAATCAAAACCTTTCATCAGCCACAAGATAGTTTTTTTTGGTTAATTGTTTAAATGCCTGAATCGGTTAATAGTAAGAAATTGAGTTCTGATTTTATATTCAAGTCTTTAAAATAGACTTTCTTAAAGCGTTTAGTTTGTTGGTGAGTTCATCAAGATTTAATCTGTATGAATTATATTCAGCATCGGTAATGTAGCCTAAATCATGTGCGCCAATAATATGATTGATTGTTTCTATGGCACTTGAGTAAGATAATGAAACAAAATAGGCCTTATCTTTTGCTGTAATTCGGGCAGAACCTTCAGCCAGGCAATCGCCAATGCTGCTTGATGATCTTTTGATTTGGCTTGTTAAACCAAAAATCTCATCTCTGGGGAACTTCTTAACTAACAAATAAATGTTTTTTCTGAATAATCTTGCCTTCTGCCAAGTTTCTAATTTTTCAAATGAGTACGTATGCATAATAATTGGTTTAGAATCAATCGTCAATGCAATCTAACAATGGGATTTGTATTGCAATTTAAGCAATTCATGAATCAAATATTGCATCATTCTGTTAGCAATCGGTTAACCAATTAAAACAAATAACCAATTTAAACGCAGGTTAGCATTTCCACCAATTTCACGCACTCAACTGCTTCCTTAACATCGTGTACACGTAATATTCCTGCACCTTTTTGTAATGCGATTGTGTTTAAAACGGTAGTGCCGTTTAACGCATCGGCAGCTGTATTGCCCAAAACCTTGTGGATCATTCCCTTTCTCGAAAATCCAACCAGAACCGGAAGCTGGAAAATTTTGAAAGCTTCCATCTCATTAAGCAGTTGGTAATTGTGTGCAATGGTTTTTCCAAAACCAAAACCGGGATCAATAATTACATCGTGAATTTTTAGCGAACGCAGCACTGCAATTTTTTTTACCAGATAATCTATCACTTCAAGTGTTACGTTTTGATAAACAGGGTTTTGTTGCATTGTTTGGGGTGTTCCCTGCATATGCATCATCATATACGGTACCTGGAGTTGCGCAATAGTGGCAAACATCTGTTCATCCATGTCTCCTGCAGAAATATCGTTCACCAGGTGTGCGCCTGCGTAAATGGTTTCTTCGGCTACTTTCGCCCGAAATGTATCAATCGATATAATGGCTTCAGGAAACATTATTGAAATCGCTTCCACCACCGGCACTAGTCTCCGTAATTCTTCAGCAGCTGAAATATCAATAGCTCCAGGTCGTGATGAGTAACCTCCAATATCAATAAAAGTTGCACCTTCCTGTAAAAACTTTTGTGTTTGAGAAAGCGCCTCTGAAATTGATTTGGTTCTGCTGTTACTGTAAAAAGAATCTGGCGTAATGTTTAAGATTCCCATTACTTTAGGCTTGCTCAGATCAATTAACCTGCCTTTTACGTTGAGGCTTTTTTTGGGTTCGAAAAAGTTTTTTTCTGCCATAATAAACCCTTCCGGGATTTGGGTTTCGCTTTAAAAATGTATCTTTAGCTTTTGTTCTTTGGCAACAAAAATACATTAAAACTAAATAATTTACCCGAATTGGCACAAACAAATACCGCTATAGAATTTGATGAGGTGATCTCTGTTTGCAGATCGCTATTCCTTAAAAAAACAAAAGATTATGGAACCGCCTGGCGCATTTTACGGCCCAGCTCCATCACCGATCAAATTTTTATTAAAGCGCAACGCATCCGCACACTGGAAGAAAAAAAGGTAAGCTTAGTAGGGGAGAACATCACTTCAGAGTACATTGGCATTGTTAACTATTGCGTTATTGCGATGATGCAGTTGGAGTTAACGGAGACTGATCCGAATGAGATGCCTTATGAACTTGTGGAAACATCATTCGAAGAAAAAGTTAGCGAAACAAAGGATTTAATGTTTGCAAAAAATCATGACTATGGCGAAGCCTGGAGAGATATGCGCATTAGCTCATTAACTGATTTGATTTTGATGAAAATATTCCGAGTAAAACAAATAGAAGATAACGAAGGACAAACATTAGCATCTGAAGGTGTTAAAGCAAATTACCAGGATATGCTCAACTATTCGGTATTTGCACTGATCAAACTAGGAGTAAAATAAACAATGAAGAATATAATCTTAAGCATTTCAAGAATTTTTGTTGGCGTTCTCTTTATATTTTCAGGTTTAATTAAAGCCAATGATCCGCTCGGATTTGGTTATAAATTACAGGAATATTTCGAGGTCTTTCACATGAATTTTCTGAGTGGTTCGGCAACTGGTATTGCCATTCTGCTTTGTACGCTTGAGATTATACTTGGTGCGCTTTTACTCCTTGGATTTTGGAGCAGGAAGGTTGCCTGGGGATTATTGCTTTTAATTATTTTCTTCACTTTATTAACATTTGTATCAGCCGCCTTCAAAGTGGTAACCAGCTGCGGCTGTTTTGGCGATGCCATCCCGATTACACCTTGGCAGTCTTTCAGTAAAGATTTGGTTTTATTGGTTTTGATTATCGTGATTTTCATTTACAAAGACCGTATTCATCCGTTATTTAAAAAGGAAGCAGCCCAAAGAAATATTGCAATAGCCATTACTTTAATTGCGTTGGGTTTTGGGATTTTTACCTATAATGTACTTCCGATTATAGATTTTTTACCTTATAAAGTGGGCTCACATATTCCTTCTCAAATGGTAATCCCTCCAGGAGAAAAGCCAGATGAGTATGAAATCATGTATCACCTTGTGAATAAGAAAACGAAGGAAGAGAAAGACATGAGCGACAAAGCTTATCTGAAAACCGAAATCTGGAAAGACAATAATTGGGAAATTGTTGGCGAGCCTGTACAGCGCTTAGTTAAGAAAGGTTATGAGCCGAAAATTAAAGATCTAAAAATAACTGATGCCTCGGGGACTGACTACACCAAAGAGTTGATTGAAAATCCATACTATAGTCTGGTTTATGTAGCATACGATTTAAAAAATACCAATCAGGCAGCAATAGGCAAATTGAATGCTTTGGCGATTAATGCTACACAGCAATTTAATATTCGCACCGTATTGTTAACGGCCAATTCAGCTCAGGATGC
>NZ_AJLG01000176.1 GCF_000258495.1 Pedobacter agri PB92 | reverse complement strand
ACGTACACACTGATGGGACATGAATTTATGGGTATTGTAGAGGAAGTGGGATCTGCAATCACTAATTTAAAAAAAGGTGATCGTGTTGTCGTGCCTTTTCCAATTTCTTGCGGGAAATGTTTTTTCTGTACCCATGAGGCCTCACCGGCTTGTGACAGTTCAAATTACAAAAATTATGGTCCTGCTGGAAACGTTGCAGATCAGAAAGGTGGTGCGCTTTTTGGCTATACAGATCTGTATGGCGGTTATTCAGGGGGACAGGCGCAATATGTAAGGGTGCCTTATGCAGATATCAGCCCGAGAATCGTCCCTGAGCACCTAAGCGATGAGAAGGCACTGTTTTTAACTGATATATTTCCCACAGGTTGGTCTGCTATTGATTGGGCGCAACTCAAAGGTGGGGAAGTTGTAGCTATTTTTGGATCGGGCCCGGTAGGACTGATGGCCCAGAAGGCTGCCTGGATTAATGGTGCCAGTCGCGTCATTGCCATTGACCCATTAGATTATAGACTGGCAAAGGCAAAAGCCGTCAATAATGTTGATATCTTAAATCCCCATCATGTTGATGTTGTGGAAGCAATTCGTGAAATGACCGGGGGCCGTGGGGCAGACGTATGTGTTGATGCTGTTGGCTTTGAGCCGGAAAGATCTTTATTTGACAGGCTGAAGGCAACAATCAATTTTGAAAAAGGATCAATTAAGGTTCTTGAGTTATGCTTTGAGGCGGTGAGAAGAATGGGTACCGTATCGATCGTCGGAGTTTACGGTTCTCCTTATGATAATTTCCCGATGTATAGAATATTTGATAAGGGCATTACCATCAAACAGGGACAGGCTCCGGTACTGAATTATATTGATAAACTGATTGAACTGGTGAATGAGAATAAAGTTGTTCTGGACGATATCATCACACACACCCTTCCCCTTGAAGATGCTGCGCACGGCTATAAGATTTTTGATGAGAAAGAGGAGGATTGTGTAAAAGTTGTGCTCAAGCCGTAAGTGCTATGAAATCTTTTAGTGGGGCAGATAACTAAGATTGTTCTGCCCTTTAGATCACGGTGACAATTCCGTTCCGATTGTACGCTACGGTTAGTCTGACTAAAATTTAAAATAAATAAAACAGAAAAAATGGAAGAAAGTGAATCTCCCAATCCAAACGGGTACATCAGGTACTCAGACGACATTGAGGTCAAGCAGCCTAACGAAGATGAAGACAGCAGAGCTGTGGTCGAATCAATGGCAAGGGTAAACAAAATTATGTTTGAACGCTATCGTCATGCGATTCGTGATGCCCATGCAAAGAACCATGGTATATTGCGTGGGGAGCTGGAGGTCTATGATAATCTTCCTGAACACCTTGCTCAGGGCCTCTTTAAGCAACCAAAAAAATATCCGGTGATCATTCGTTTTTCTACCGCTCCGGGGATGATTGAGCCGGATAAAAAATCTTCCCAACGTGGAATGGCGATTAAAATCATTGGTGTAGAAGGGGAAAAATTTCTTCCTGAGGAGAAAAATGAACTGACTCAGGATTTTCTATTGGTTAATTATCCAATTATCCCTACGGGAACTGTCAAGGATTATCTTGATCAGCAGAAAAAGATTGAGGACTATATCAATACGCCGGATCTTTTTCAAACTGTTCAGGGAGCGATGTTGGTTGCAGGGCGGAAGATTAAAAACCTGCTTGGTCAGGAGGAGGAGCCAAATAATTTCAGCACTCCAGGTTCGCACATCCTGGGTGACCGGTTATTTTTCTATGGCTGCGATTCGTTATGGTGATTATGTAGCCAAGATTTCTATCGGGCCGAAGTCTGAAAATGTAGCTGCCCTTCACGGAAAAGATATGGATGAGCAACTCCAAAAAGATGAACCGGAAAGCTTTCTGACCACCATCGTGAAGAATTTCTTTAAGGATCAAACTGCGGTTTATGAGCTTTCGGCACAATTGTGTAAGGACCTGAAAAAAATGCCGGTAGAGGACGGTTCTGTACAGTGGATGGAAGAGGATAGCCCTTACCAGCCGATTGCGAGTTTAACCATCCTTCCTCAGGATACTTTTAGTCCGCAAAGACGGGTATATGGTGATGATGTATTAAGTTATAATCCATTTCACTGCCTTCCTGCTCACCGACCGCTGGGTAATATCATGAGGGTTCGCAGGTTAGCTTATGAAACTTCCTCAAAATACCGTCATCATATGAATGCTGCGCCAAGGGTCGAACCCAGAAGCATTGATGAGCTTCCGGATTAATTTTTAATAGGGTAGTCAACAATTACCATCAGTCTCAATCTTCAGGCCATCCTGCTAGAAGATTGAGATTTCTATTTGTTTTTATCTTTTCTTTGGAGTAAAAGGTTGTTTTACTTTTTCCATTTGTGAGGAGCTCTGATGCTGCTACTTTCTGGAGTTCAAGTTCAACAAGATCTGAAAAACCTGACTTTCATTAATGTGTTGAAGCAAGATCATCATGTGTTCATCGGCATGCCTACGGTAAAGGTAAATCTGCGTCACTGAGGGCCTTCTATGCTTTCCTCGATCTGTTCTTGAAATCCTGGCTCCTACGGTTTCATAATAACTGTTGAAGGCATAGTTATAACCGTAACCGAAATTCTGGGAATCTAAGAAGGTGAATGGTTTTCGATCCGTCCCCGGCGTCAAGTTCGATCAAGTCGAAGGGGCCTTTCCCAATAAGGCTGGCAAGATCAGCGATTTTGTTCTGAAAGATGTCCAGTTCTGATTTGGTGAGATAGTATTCAGGAAGCTGCATAATCTGTTGAAAAAGCGCATCGCCGGTTTTATCATAAAAGTATTTAGATGCAAGTTTTTTTGGGTAAGCAGAAAGACCAGCTTTTACATCTTTCGAAAACTCCCGCTCTGCAGCCTCAATTTTATTAGGTTGAGATAGCAATCCCGGTTCCAGACCTGACGTCATTGTTTTATTATTAATTAGGTTGTGATCACAATTTTTCCACCTCCGGCATTGCTTTCCATAAACTGGTGTGCTTGAACGATTTGATCGAGATGGAATATTTTTTTAATTGGCGGGATGATTTTGCCTTGTTCAATCTGTTTGATGAAATTTAGGAACGCTGCATGTTCTACCCGGATCTGTCCACTGTCGTAAACCGTTAAACTTACCGTGGCCGGAATATAACCCATTGGATCGAAGTCGCGAATGGACCATTGTTCGGACAGCATACCGGTCATACAAACTTTTCCAAATGCTGCCGTACAGGCCAGGGAATCTTTTAGGGTAGGTGTGCCCACAAGTTCCAGAACTTTATTAACCAAAGGTATTGACTTTTCTTTTAGTTGCTCAAAAAGATGCCCATTATCAATGAATACTTCGTCTGCTCCATTATCTTTTAACAAATTCATTTTGGATTGATCTCTGGTCGTTGAAATAACCCTGAGCCCTGCAAGCTTTGCGAGTTGTGCTGCAAGCAGGCCGACTGAAGAAGTTCCGCCCCTAATGAGCAGCGTTTCTCCTGCCTGTATTCCTAAAGCCAGATTGAGCGAGCCATGAGCGGTTTGGAACATCTCTGGTAAAGCACCCAGGATCTCCCAGGTCAAGCTGCTTTCAAATGGACTTAATATGTTTTTAGGTAGTATCGCATATTCTGCATAGCTGCCATCATATTGCCTGCCCATGCCACCCATAAAGGCTGCCACTTTTTCTCCGGGCTGAAAATCTCCGGAATGATCATTGATTACCTCTCCAACACATTCTATACCAAGTACCCTTGGAAAGCTTACATCCGGCGAAAAGCCCTTTCGCGTCATCAGTTCTGACCTGTTCAATCCGAAAGACCTGATCCTGACCAATACTTCGCCTTCTGCGGGTTTAGGTACTTTTCTCTCTTCAATACTGATATTTTCAGCACTGCCAGACTGATGGAGCACGGCTGCCTTCATGTTAGTGGAAGATAACATTGTTAAAAATGTAACGATAAATTTTCCAGGCGTTATCAATTTTCCTGTAGACGAAAAAATCCCTGCTCGTTTTTTCTATCGCTGCAGCTGAACCTGGTTTCCTTTGAGAAGTTGTTGCCTTTGCAATTACGGTCGCAAAATCATCGTCGATACTAATATCTTGAATTTCGAAAGCGATGTGAAATGCATTAGCGGCCAGAAAGATGTTTGCACTGGCTTCAAGTTGCTGCGAACTTAATGTTTCGAATCCTTGCGGCATAAATTTCCCGTCATCCGTAAAAAAGTCCTGAATCAAGGTGCCGTTTGCAGTATTCAGCGTAGCGGCAAATCCATCAATAGCTTGCCTCAATTGCTGTGTTTGATCTTGGTTTTTCATAGTGCTGTTAGTTAGTTTCTGCTTTGATAACCCCGGCTCTTAATACCCGGGTTTTTTATACAACCTTTCGATATTGGGTTTGATGTCGGTGTCATAAACTTTGTCCATCCATTCTTCCTGCGGAACCTCAATGATATCAATAGAGATTGCGGCTTCATTTTTTCCGGTGATGCTCACAATATTGTCGATGATGGCTTTTGTTAATTCTTGTTTCTGCGCTTCAGTTACGTCCGGATAGGTTTTGATAGTGATGTGTGGCATGTTGAGTTATAATGATGTTTTGAAATGGCTGGATTACCCAGCGTTGTCTGATGATTGCAAATCTCCGGAACTTCCGGGATATAAGGTTATGAACCAGTACAAGAAATATCATTGAACTAGTTTAAGGTTTTGTGCTTAAAATCGGGACAATCTTTAGGAGGATTTGTCATTATCCGTAAGAAAGTTTTGATGAATCCGTATTTTCCTATCTTTACAATATTAAATACAGAATGTTGTCACACTCAATAGCAATAAAGACTAACCATGCGCACGACATGTTAACCGGTTTTTTAACGGTATTTTTCCACTGGACAAAGAAGCTGCGGAGGCAGCGAAGCAGGTATTCAGCCTGCGTAACTATAAGCGCAAAGGCTTATTGCTTCAACAGGGCGACGTCTGCCGCTTTTACATTTTCGTGATCTCGGGTTGCTTAAAGCTTTATGCTGTAGATCATAATGCGATTGAACACAACCTTCAGTTCGCGGTGGAAAATCAGTGGATTGCGGATTTTAACAGCTTTTATGAACAAAGTCCAAGTAAGCTTTACATTGAAGCAGTTGAACCTTGTACAGTTTTGCAGATTGAACATGATGACCTGCTTCATCTATACACTCATTATCCCAGGTTCGACAGGAACTTTCGGATCGTAATAGAACGGAAATTCATTGAACTTCAGGATCGGGTATTGCAAAACATCAGCTACACAGCTGAGGAACGCTATCTGTTGTTCCAGAAGAACTACCCTGACCTGGTTCAGAGATTGCCTGGAACGCAGATCGCTTCTTACCTGGGGATCACTTCCGAGTTTTTAAGTAAGATCAAAAGGAAAATCATCGGGAGATAGCAGCCTGCTTATTTTTCCTTACTGTCACATTTCTGAAATACCCTTCAGTGCCTATATCTACCCACAAACCTAAGCTTCCTGTCTGGTTAGCGCCCATTTTCATTTTGTTAACGATAAAGTTAGGGTTTTGACTACCATTAATGTAAAGCTTTGTACTGTCACCTCTAACGACAACTTTCATTTTGATCCATTCATTTGGCGCAATATCGGCATAAGTCTCGAATTCTCCGGGATTGATTTTTCTGGAATGATTGAGCTTGAAATCCGGATATGAAAAATATTGCACAGATCGGTTTCTCCTGATTTGGTTTTCGGCAACCGCATTGGTCGGTCGAAGATAGATACCTTCAAATTTTGAATCATCACTATTGATGTGAAAGGCCAGTCCTATAAATGCCCTGGCACTATCGGGTGCGTTGGGCAACAATTTCCCCATGACTTCCAGTTCAACGGTTCCTTCACCGAAGTTAAAGTTCTTGATTTTTACATAGGTGGGTTCATCCACTTTGATAATCTCTGGTGACTTTACTATGCGTACCGCATTTTTCCCCTGCTGTCCATCAAAAGAAACCTGGACAAGGTGTGGAGAAAGATTTTCTTTTTTAAGCGAAATCTTTTGGGCATATGTAAATGAGGTACTCAAGGTAATCGTCAGGATCAAATTGGTGATGTTTTTTTTCATAGCTAGTGATTTTGAAATGCAAATTTCAGTAATCTACTTCGCAACTGTTAATAACATAGTTCAAGTAAAATTCTTAAACTATGACAAGAAGTTGCTAACCTGTGTTCTGTGGCGGGCTTAAATCAATGTATTCTTGCTAGATTCAATATGTGCCCGTGCCATTTTCTGGAATTCTTCCGGTGTTTGTCCGGTCTGTTTTTTGAAAAACCTACTAAAATACGGCCGATCGCTAAAGCCTAAGTCGTAGGCAATCTCCTTGATGGTGACCTCGCTGTGAATAATCTTCCGTTTAGCTTCCAATACAATCCGGTCATGAATGATCTGTGTGCCAGTTTTACTTAGTTTTTCTTTTAAAATCTGGTTGAGCCTTTTTGAACTTATGCCTAGTTTTCCGGCGTAGAAATCAATATTAGTTACCGACTGGAAATTGCTTTCTAAAAGCATCAAGAACTCATAAACCCTTTTTTGATGGATATCATGGGAGGTAAACTCAAGGTCCTTAACGGATATCAACTTTAAAAGAAGTACTTTGAGCAAGGCTTTCATTATTCCATAGTTGTGCTCCTTTTGATATTCACTTTCCATGATACTATAGATACTGCCAAGTGCTTTGGATGCATCCTCATCAAGCCTCAGGCAGGAGAACTCGCCTTGTACATTGAAAATACGGAATAGATCCAGCAGAAAATCCTTATCTTCTTCCTCTAGCATGGAACGCTTAAAGGAAATTAATTCTCCATTCTTCCCGGCTTTATTGAGTTGGTGAACCCTATATGGCGGAATCAGGTAAATCCAGTCTCCCTTAATCCTATAGGCCGGATCGGAAATTCCATGCAAGGGATCCTCATTCTTTAACCATACGATCTCAAAAAAATCCTTTCTACCGGGATCGTTCAGGTAGCTTGGTGGACAGTTATTTAGATTGCGTATGTAAAGCACTGCCTTTTCCAATCCAAGGGTATTTTCATCATTCATATTACAAAGATATATTGTTCACATTATTCTTATTGGACAAATGGATAATTATGGTGGACAATTCGGAAATGGGTAAATAAATGATGGATTATTATGACTTTTAATCTACCGAATTTCCAGATAGTACCCCTAAATGCGCTGTTTGTATAATGATAGGCTTCCCATCCAAACCTACCTTTGGACAGAGAAATAAGATTATGAACACAGAAGGAATTGAACTTGAAAGCCTGGATTTTCAGCGATTGAATTGGGAACTACAGATGAACGTGGATTTAGTGCTCGAGGAAAACCTGAAGCTTGCCAAGAATATAGATACCGAAAACCTCATCCCGCTGATCAATTCTATCCAGCACCTGGAGAGGATTTTTCTGATCGCGGCCGGTAGGTCCGGTTTTGCGCTTAGGGGAGCAGCAATGCGTTTGATGCATCTTGGACTTACCGTCTATTTTGTGGGTGACACGACCACCCCGTCAATCAAAAAGGATGACCTGCTTATTGTGGCCTCGGGATCCGGAACCACCGTATCAATGGTAAGGGCTGCCGAAAAAGCAATTTCGGTAGGAGCCAGAGTAATCGCAATTACGACTGCTCCGGAATCCGAGCTGGCAAAACTGGCGTGCCATACCGTACTCATACCCGCTGCAGGAAAACAGGACTTTGAGGGTGGAAAATCCAAACAATATGCAGGTAGTTTATTTGAGCAGTTCCTTTTTCTATTAATGGATGCAGTTTTTCAGTCGCTGTGGAAAATGGACGGAACTCCGGCAGAAGTACTTTGGGAGCGGCACGCAAACCTTGAATAATAATAAATAATAAAATAAATACAAATCATAAATAAATACAATCATGGCAAAATTACAAGTAGCAATAGATTTATTAACAACTGAAGAAGCATTGGCATTGGCAGCAAAAGTTGCTCCATATGTAGATATCATCGAACTGGGAACCCCATTGATCAAAAATATGGGATCAACAGTCATCACGGCAATGAAAAATGCACATCCGGACAAACTGGTTTTTGCTGATTTAAAAACCGCTGATGCAGGACAACTGGAAGCGGATATCGCATTCAAGGCAGGTGCAGATTTAGTAACGGTTATGGGCGCTGCTGGAAATGCGACAATCATCGGTGCAGTTAAAGCAGCAAAAGCACACGGCAAAGGGGTTGTAGTCGATACGATTGGCTATCCTGACCGCGTAAAGAGAGCACAAGAAGTAATTGAGTTAGGTGTTGAGTTTGTTGAACTGCATGCTGGACTTGATGAACAGTGGACAGCTGGTTATTCAATTCAGGTTTTGATTGATGAGGCTGCGAGAGCTGGTGTGCCGGTTTCAATTGCAGGAGGGGTAAACATCGGTAATGTAGCCGCAGTAATTAAAGCTGGTGCTCAGGTTGCTGTGGCAGGCGCAGCAATTTATGGCGCTGAAGATCCAGCGGCAGCAGCAAAAGCACTTCGTGAGGTTATCGATGCCGTATAAGGTTTATTATAAGCAAAAAAGGAGTTCTTCGGAGCTCTTTTTCGTTTGAACATAGCTTTCTTCATCCTGATGATAGATTTCAACCAGTACAACTTTTTACAAAGCATAACCTCTTTTGGAGTATTTATACAGATTCGTGTTTCAGTTGACAAGGCTTTCTTCTGATCAAAATACATCCAGCTATGATTTTTCCGTTTTGTAAAACGAATAACTAACTTATCTTAAGCTTTTTTGCTATCATTGATCAATTGCTTTCGGTGCTTTCATATGTAATTCCGAATTGTCGATAACGATACAAAAATTATTTAAAGACAGTTAAATAAAATCATCCGCACTTCAGCAATATGCTCAATGCGGATGCTTTCAATACTTTCAGCGCAAAAGCACATTCAAAATCAGAAATCGATTCGCTCAAAAAAACATATCAACGCTTACAACAATGAGGTGTTAGTTGCTAAAACTAAGAAAACTTTTCCGTTTGTTCGATTAAGTTCTTTATAATCTCTGCCGTTGAATGTTCTTTAATTTCACTGATAGATTGTCTCATCCAGAGGTTTAAAAACTCTGGATTTCTTTTGAGTTTAGCCACTCGTCGTAATTCGCCTGTAACATCGGGTTTTTACAAACTTTATGTTTAATTAAATAGAGCTAATATGAAAAAAATCCTGATTTCTGTTAATTTCTATGCAGCGGCAGAGGACATAGCTGATTTCGCAACTGATGTTCCCTAAAGTATTTGTATCAGTGTAGAATTGGTGAATGTTTTTCAGGTTACTGAGTTTTCTCCTGCAGCCACATCTCTGGTATGGCCGCCTGAAAAGTATAAGCTTATAAAAGATGTGCTCATCACCGAAGTTAATTAGCTATCTTATTAGTAACTGGCTTTACAGAAACATACCCTTTCTCATAAAATCTATCAACACGAACACATGCGAAAACTCTACATATCAACTTGAATTTAATTGCATTCATAACTGACATCTTATTTTTTTTATCAACGTCTACTCTACGCCTGTAATATGCTTTAATGCCAGAATCATGTCCAATACATGTTCTTACTCCATTGTGAAGCAATGATTTAATCCGCTTATTTGCTAAAGGAGAAACTCTAGCCCTTTTTTTAACACTTGTCCCAGAATCATGTTCAAACGGTGCCACACCACAATAAGATGCAAATGTCCTTGCAGTTTTAATTGTTTTGAACTCATTCGTATGTATTAGGATTTGTAAAGCAGTTACTTCGCCTATACCCATTACAGAAAGCATAATCTTCATAAGTCGGTTACAATGATCATCATTTGTATAAAGCGCTTTGATCTTTATATCAATATTTCTTATCAATTGCTCAATTTGAATAATTGAGGGATTGCATAGGTTGATATTTGTTAAAGATATCGCTGGATCAACAAAGTTAATATCTTCATTCAACGGGGTGGTTATGATAACACCAACCTTCACCATTCTTTCCCTTAATGTTGATAAGCTACTGAGCTCATCTATAATCTTTCTGTGAGGTACCCACAGTTTCAATTCCTGAAGGTTCTTGATAAGATATCTGGCGATTCGAGCAGCATC
>NZ_AJLG01000175.1 GCF_000258495.1 Pedobacter agri PB92 | reverse complement strand
ACGCACACACTACCCTCGCCGGTATTACTTTTACCACCAATGCGGTTCATTGCAATAGCTAGGGTTGAGTGTGCCTCATGGGAAATGGAACCAAACGACATCGCTCCGGTTGCAAATCTTTTTAAAATTGCTTCAGTAGATTCTACCTCGTTTAAAGGAACAGATGGACGGCTATAATTAAAATCAAACAATCCGCGAATGGTATAAGCTTGCTGTGTTTGCTCATTTACCAGTTTCGAATATTGCTTGAAAATGTTGTAGTCATTTTTGCGTGTTGCATTTTGCAGCAAGTGTATCGTCTGCGGGTTAAACAAATGTGCCTCACCCCTGCGACGGAATTTATATGTTCCACCGGCTGGCAATAAGTTTTCGGTTTGCGTGGCTGGTCCGAAACTGCGATGATGTTTAATCAAAGTTTCCTTCGCAATTTCATCCAAACCTAAACCACCAATCCGGGAAACCGCACCAGTAAAATAAGTGTTTACCACTTGCTTGTTCAAGCCTAAAATTTCAAAAATCTGCGCACCTTGGTAAGATTGCAAAGTCGAAATTCCCATTTTAGAGAAGATTTTAAGCAATCCGCTATTTACTGCGTAAATATAATTTTTGGTTAGCTGCTCTGCTGATAAACCTGATTCTTCCTGAAAACCATTAATAGTCTCCAAAGCTAGGTAAGGATTGATTGCAGTAACACCAAAACCTAATAAGGTAGCAAAATGATGCACCTCCCAAATATCTCCACCTTCAATTACAATACCCACCGCACCACGATAACCTTTGCGAATTAAATGGTGATGTACTGCTGAAACTGCCAATAACGATGGCATTGCGGCATGTTCCGAATCGATTGCCCTATCCGTTAACACGATAACCTGGAAACCATCTTCCACTGCATCAACTGCGTAACGGCATAAGCGATCTAAGGCTTTCGCCATCGCACCCGGCTTTCCATCCGCACGAAAATAAGTTTGCAATGTTTTAGCCTGGAAAACCCCTGTATCAATACTTCTCAGTTTTTCCAGTTCCTGATTCGTTAAAATCGGATGTTTAATGGCTACACAGTGTGATTGCAAAGGATTTTCCTCAAGCAAGTTCCCATTACTTCCCATAAAACTAGCCAAACTCATGACCACTTTTTCGCGGATAGGATCAATTGGCGGATTAGTTACCTGAGCAAATAACTGTTTAAAATAGTTAGATAAATGCTGAGGACGTTTTGATAAGATAGCAAGTGGCGTATCTGTACCCATTGAACCAATTGGTTCTTTGGCTTCGATAGCCATTGGCTTTAAAAGCAGGTCGATATCTTCTCTGCTATACCCAAATACTTGCTGGTATTTAAAAATAGATTCTTCTGAAAGTCCGGTAAACATTACACGAGGCTCAGGCAATTCCTCCAAACGGATTTGATATTGATTGATCCAATCGGCATATGGACTTTTGCTGCAAACCTGAGTTTTGATTTCATCATCACTGATGATTCTACCCTGTTCCATATCCACTACGAACATTTTCCCAGGTGTTAACCGACCTTTTTCGATGATGGTGCTTTGATCAATGGCTAAAGCACCAGCTTCAGACCCCATAATCACACGATCATCAGAAGTGATGGCGTAACGTGAGGGACGTAAGCCGTTTCTATCTAATGTTGCACCAATTAATTTTCCATCCGTAAAGGCAATTGCCGCTGGCCCATCCCACGGTTCCATTAAAGTAGCGTGAAATTCATAGAAAGCTCTTTTAACCGGATCCATGTCTTCGTTGCCATCCCAAGCCTCAGGAACCAACATCATTAAAACATGAGGTAAAGTTCTTCCTGCATGCAACAACAATTCGATCACATTGTCCAGGCAGCCTGAATCAGAGTTGGTTTCATCAATTACAGGCAACAACATATCTAATTCTTCTGGTGTAAAATAAGCAGAAGCAAAAGATTTTACCCCAGCCCTAAACCAGTTTAGATTTCCTTGCAGCGTGTTAATCTCACCATTGTGTGCAATGAAACGGAAAGGCTGAGCCAATCTCCACGACGGAAAAGTATTTGTAGCAAAACGTGAGTGAACCAAACCAAGCGCTGAAACCACACGTTTGTCGCTTAAATCAGTAAAATAAGTACGAACTTGTAAAGAGGTTAGCTGACCTTTATATATAATGGTCTGTGCTGAAAGTGAAACAATATAAAAATCTTTACCACCGTGAACTGTATTGGTAATGAGTTTGATAAGGTAATTTTTGAAAACATAAAGTTTACGTTCAAAATCTGCACCTGCAGCAACTGCATACGGTCTTGCGATGAAAACCTGCTCAATTTCCGGCTCTACCGAAAGCGCCATATTTCCGATGTCAAATGTATCGGTTGCTACTTTTCTAAAACCCAAAATCTCCAAGCCAAGCTTTTCAGCGGCACGATAAATCAGTTCGCGACACTCTTCTCTCGATCTGATATCCTTAGGCATAAACAGCATACCTACACCATAATTATTGGTTTCAGGTAAACTGAAGCCTGCTTTAAGGCATTCATCGTAAAAAAATTCGTGGGGAATCTGAATCATGATACCGGCACCGTCGCCTGTATTTGGTTCTGCTCCACATGCCCCTCTATGATCTAGATTTTCTAAAATAGTAAGTGCATCGGAGATGATTTGATGCGATTTTCGCCCTTTCACATGTGCAACGAACCCAATACCGCAGGCATCGTGTTCAAATTGCGCATCGTACAATCCACTGTTTGGTTCCATTCTTTGCTCGTTAGTTGTTAGTGTATAGGAAACACTAAGATACAAAAAACGAATATTAAATTACAGAGTTGCTATGCTTTTTAGGATTATTCTAGTTTATAAGCAAATTTAAACCCATATAATAAAACATTATCAACATAAAGCTTGATATTTTATGAAATTTATAATTCGTAATTATGCTGAAAACTCATGGTTTTTACCGACAAAATTTGATAAATCGATTTAACCAAAATATTTATATATAAAATAGGTATTTATAAATGAACAAATATTCAATGATGAGATAATGAATTCTCGTATTTTAAAATTTCGTCAAAACAAAGGAAATAAATTTTATTAATTTACTAATCAGTTAGATAGACTAAATGACTGAAAAATTAGCAAAATGCATTTCGCAAAACAACTTCTTTTTCTACCTTTGTGCCGGGCAAGTCTTTTACGACCAGCTCCCTTTGAACTCCCCCAGGATGGGAACATAGCAAGGGTAGAAGGTTGTAGCGGTGCGATAGAAGGTGCTTGCCCTTTTTTTTACCCCCTAACCCCCTGAAGGGGGGATATTAAATTCTTCAGGGTTTATCAAAAACTCAAACATTTAAGAATTTATAACCATGAAATTTTTTATTGACACAGCTAATCTTGATCAAATCAAAGAAGCGCAAGATCTTGGCATTTTAGATGGCGTAACCACCAACCCTAGCTTAATGGCTAAAGAAGGTATTACTGGCGAAGAAAATGTAATTAACCACTATAAAGCAATTTGCGATATCGTTGATGATAACGTTAGTGCTGAAGTAATTTCTACAACTTTTGATGAAATTGTAAAGGAAGGTGAAGCATTAGCAGCATTGAATCCAAAAATTGTTGTTAAAGTTCCTATGATTAAAGATGGTGTAAAGGCCATTAAATATTTCTCTTCAAAGGGAATTAAAACCAACTGTACTTTAATTTTTTCTGCAGGACAGGCTTTATTGGCAGCTAAAGCTGGTGCAACTTACGTTTCTCCATTCCTGGGCCGATTAGATGATATTTCTAGCGATGGTTTAGTTTTAATCGAAGATATCAGAACGATTTTTGATAACTACGGATATGAAACACAAATTTTAGCTGCATCGATTCGCGGACCATTACATATTGTAAACTGTGCTAAATTAGGTGCTGATGTTATCACTGCTCCTTTAGCTGCGATTGTTGGATTATTAAAACACCCATTAACAGATAGCGGTTTAGCAACTTTCTTAGCCGATCACGCTAAAGCAGCTGGTAAATAAAGTATTAATCTTCAGTCCTAGAGCTGGGGTCTAATAATGAAAAAGTCCTAAGTATGGAGTTGCATAACTCTTACTTAGGACTTTTTTTATTGGAATTGACCAAAGATTCTAAACTAGTGATTCACGACTAAGTATATCTTTTACCAATTGGTAATTAATTTGCTCATCAGGTTCAATTAAAATCCCTTTCACCCCTGCCCCATTTGCAGCTTCTACATCTCTGGGTTTATCACCAATCATTACCGATTGAGCAGGATCAATATCATACATGTCAATAGCATCTAAAATCATTCCAGATGCTGGCTTACGGCATTTACACTCTCCTCCAACGGTTGGATGATGCGGGCAGTAGTAAAAGCCTGCAATATCTGCACCCTTCGCCACAAAGGCATTTCTAAGCATTTGATGCATGATTGCCAGTTCTTGTTCAGAATATCTTTTCAATGCTATTCCACCTTGATTGGTGATCACGATCAATAAATATCCCTCATCATAGAGTTTTTTCAATACCGGGATTTGGTAATCTAAAATCTTAAAATCTTCAACACGACAGATATAGTCGTAAATTTCGTGGTTTAAAACCCCATCACGATCCAGGAAAATTGCTTTATTCATATTATATTATGTAGAGAATTTGGCGCAAGATAGGTTAAAAATGAAGAAATAAAAAAGGACAGCGTTTAACCTGGCCAATAGCTAAGGCTTTATTTCTTCATCCCAACCCGATGTCCTTTTATCGCAAAATAGATAATGTATAAATAAGCTGGAATCATGGCTAAATAAAAAAGCATGCTGAAAATCGATGTGCATCTTATCTTTTAAAAAGCCGTAAACCAATGGCCAGATGGCGCCTCCTGCTATTCCCATAATCATAACGGCAGAACCTGTTTTTGTGAATTTGCCCAAGCCCTTAATTCCGAGGGGAAAAATTGCTGGCCACATTAAGGAATTTGCCAGACCTAACAGTGCCACTGAATAATAGGAAACATAACCTGCTGTGAATGCAGATACAATTGTTAATAGTACACCCGAAAGGGCACAAATTCTTAGTGCCATTTGTTGCGAGATAAATCTGGGAATGGTTGCTATTCCTAGAACGTAGCCCACTAGCATACAGATCAAAGTAAACGAGGTTGAAAATCGCAATATGTTGGCATCGATATTCAATTCTCGGCCATAGGTATTTATGATATCACCTGCCATTACCTCTACCGCAACACAACAGAAAATGGCAAAAGCACCTAAAAATAAATGAGGATACTGGAAAATGCTGTTTTTAGCAGCTGTATACTTTACATCATCATTTTCAACTATCGCTTCATCATCTTCTGCATTTATTTCTGGCAAGTGGACAAATTTTATGAGGACTGCAAAAAGCACAAACACTACTGCCAACACAATGTACGGAGTATGTACACGATGCAAGAGTTCATCTAAAATAGCATTTTTAGCAACGGGATCGCTTGTTGCGTCTAATTTCGCAGTTACCTCTTTCGCATTATCTAAAAACAATAGTCCGAAAATAATAGGCACCATTACGCCGGCTCCTTTGTTGCACAAGCCGGCAATGGAAATTCGTGCAGCAGCACTATCTATTGGCCCAATTATACTCAGATAAGGATTTACTGCTGTTTGTAGCAATGCCATAGCTGATCCCTGAATGAAGATGCCCGTGAGGAATAATCCGAAACTTCTGTTATCTGCTGCCGGAATAAAAACAAGCGAACCTAAACCTAATATCACCATGCCGAGTACCAGGCCGTTCTTAAAGCCCAATTTTTTCAAAATCCATGAGCTTGGTAATGCCAGAAAGAAATAGGCGATGTAAGAAGCAAATGTGACAAAAAATGCTTGTAAGTCAGTTTTTAAGTCGAGTGCTAACTTTAGAAAAGGAATCAGCGTTCCATTTGCCCAGGTGACAAAACCAAAAATAAAGAAAAGTGCACAGCAGATGATCATGGGTAACAATGCTGTCCTCTTTTGAGTTGCAGGTGAATTAATCATTTTAAAAAGTAAGTTTAGTTGGTTTGTTCAGTTGATACGACCAAACTAAGCAAATAAAATCTATTTTTTTCACTCAAACGTTTGCGTGATTTTTCAATCTTGAGAAAATTAATAAATCGGATATGAAGTATTCATTAAGATTGCGCATGTGTGGAGATGAAAACAATAATTTCGCAAAGCGTCATCTATGTAAGTCTCCAGATTAGAAACGCCGAAAATCATGAATACTATCAAAAATCAGCTCCATCAATAATTAATTCCCTTATAAATCAATACAGTAGCACTTTTCGCATATTTTTATTTGCAGGAGATATATTTGAACCCTATATTTGCATCACTTTAAAGGAAACGGACAACGTTTTTAAACAAAGTAGATTCCGTAGCTCAGCTGGTAGAGCATTACACTTTTAATGTAGTGGTCCTGGGTTCGAATCCCAGCGGGATCACAGAGAGCCTCACAGAAATGTGGGGCTTTTTTGTTGCAAGCACCGTTGTCAGCAGAGTCAGGTGGCCTATGGTTTCCAATACCTGAATGGAGGTTGATTCAAAAAGCATTTAAAATAAAAAAGCCAGCAAATATAAATCTGCTGGCTTTTGTCTTGATGGAGTATTATTCTACAAAGTCGCCATATCAATGACGAATCTGTATCGAACATCGCCTTTTTCCATGCGGTCGTAAGCTTTATGAATGTCTTTCATGTCGATCATTTCGATTTCAGATACAATGTTGTTTTCTGCACAGAAATCAAGCATTTCCTGAGTTTCGGCAATTCCTCCTATACCAGAACCTGCAAGGCTTTTTCTGCCACCTAATAAACTAAATGCAGCAATTTCTGCTGGTTTAGGTGGTACACCAACGCAGATATGCGTTCCATCGGTTCTTAATAATGATAAGTACATATTGAAATCGTGTTCTGCAGAAACAGTATCCAAAATGAAATCAAAAGTTCCTTTGGCTGCTTTTACTTGTTCAGGATCTGTAGTTACCACAAAATGGTGTGCACCTAGTTTTTTAGCATCTTCTTCTTTTTTAGGTGAAGTGCTTAATACGGTCACCTCGGCGCCGAAGGCTACACCAAACTTTACGGCCATATGGCCCAAGCCGCCTAACCCAAGCACAGCAAGTTTATGTCCCTTCCCTACTTTCCAATGCCTTAAAGGAGAATAAGTAGTTATACCGGCGCACAACAATGGTGCAACCGCAGCCAGATTTAGTTTATCAGATACATGAAGTACAAACTCCTCTCTCACCACAATCGAATCTGAATAACCTCCATAAGTAGGAGTTTTGCCATCTCTTTCCAAACCGTTATAAGTTTGGGTGTTTCCCTCCAGGCAGTATTGCTCCAGGTCTTGTTTACAATTTTCGCAAACCTGACACGAATCAACCATACAGCCTGTTCCTGCTAAGTCGCCAACCTTAAACTTCTTAACGTGATCACCTACTTTAATTACCCGACCAACAATTTCATGACCTGGAACCATTGGAAATATACCAGGAAACCAGTCATTTTTAATTTGGTGAAGATCTGAATGGCATACGCCGCAGAATAATATTTCAAATTGAACATCATGTGGTCCAACTTCGCGACGCTCAAAATTCCAAGGTGCTAAGTCTGTACCTGGATCCTGTGCTGCATATCCTTTTGTTGCTATCATTTTTATAAATTTTATTTAGTTATACTTCAACAAAATTAATTGGTAATAGTTCAAAAAATATTACAACATTCAAAGCATTCATTACAAAATTCAAACAATTACCAAAATCAGCAATAGCGCAATTGATCCCTTCCCAATGTTGCATTGCTTATTTAATAGCAGTACATAAACGATAGTCGATATTACTACATTTAAAATAGGTTTTAGTTATATAGATAGATTTATAGGAATTTTATTTCGGTGGTAATTGATAATCCAATAAACCATATTTTTTAATCAGTGTTCCCGAGCCAGACTCTTTTTCGTTTATTTTTTCATAACCTCCGCCCCTGCATTCACAAGAGCCAACAGGACCGAACATCCCGTAATTGTAACCTGCAGTGTAGCTAAATCCTGATAATACGTAAAAACGTTTGCCTACATAAACGATGATTTTATCGTTAACGTTAAAATTTTCAAATGGCATGATAATGGTTTGCAAATCTTTATTATTATTATTAGGTTCTGCGCTAACAACAGTATCTTTTGTTAACACTTTATCTTGCTGAAGGTAAAAGTGAATTTTCTGGAGTTCTTTCTTATTGAAACCGTCTAAATAAATGGTTAATTTTCCGTCAACAGTTTTTATAGTATCACATACTTCCTTTTGCATACGAATGGCTTCCTTCTTCTTACTATAATGGTTCCACTCCACACTACCCCAAACAAAAGCAACTAATAGCAAAATCAAAGCGATAATTACCGCGATAAAAATTGCTATGACCTTAAAAATTTTCCTTGCTGTCATTATTCCGTTGTTTTAAAACTTATTGGCATTGTAAAATAAGATTTCACAGATTTACCTTTAAGTGTAGCGGGCTTCCATTTCGGCATACTTTTTAGCACACGAATCACTTCTTCATCGCAACCATAACCCAATTTCTTTACAATATCGATGTTGGTTAGAGAACCATCAACTTCAATCGTAAACTTGGCTTGCACCGTACTATTCACACCATGTTCAATAGCCTTCTTTGGGTATTTTAAATTGTTGGCAATAAACTGCCTTGCTTTGTTTATCCCGCCAGGAAATTCTGCTACTGTTTCTAATTGTTCTTGCTTAGGCTGACCGTAGTTGTGGTAAGGTGGCGTCGGCTCGATTGGAGCTGGTTTTAAAGCATCCTGAAATGAATAAACCTTAAGTATAGTTGCTTCGTTTTTTTCATTCCGATCAAAAAATACCCGATTATTGACCACTCTATAACTACCACTCTTAATCGTATCGCCAGTATTTCTGTTCACAATATGTTTGATCTCTTTTGCAAGTAACTCGGGTTTTCCATACCTGTAAAAATTATAAAACACGGTATCGTATTCAGCTTTTGTACTTCCTTTACTCAGGTTCACAAAATAAGTGGTGTTCTCTAGTTTAAAGGTAAAATCAGATCTTTTACCTTGCGAAAAACTTAGCGTAGTTATACCGAGAAATATTGCTAATGTCAGTGAAAGTTTTATCATCATTCATAAAAAGGTTAATAGGTTGTCCTAAAACTCACCGGCATGATAAAATACGACCTCACAAATTTACCGTTTAGCTTTGCAGGTGTCCATTTTGGCATCCGTTTTAACACACGAATTACCTCTTCGTCACAGCCGTAACCTAACTTTTGCACAATTTGAATATTGCTGATAGAACCGTCAAGCTCAATGGTAAACTTTACACGTACTGTTCCGTTAACACCCTCTTCAACAGCCTCATCTGGATATTGGATATTGTTGGCAATAAATAGTCTTGCTTTGTTTATCCCGCCAGGAAACTCTGCTGGTATATCAACTTTTTCAGGATTTCCTGTATTGTCGTAGGGTGGCAATGGCTCAATTGGCGCTGACTTTGGAGGTGCTACAAAAGTAGAAACTGCTCTTTGTACCGAAAGTAAGCCCTTATTGTTCTGGGTGTAAAGTTTCAAGACAGTAGCTTTGTTTTTCTCTTTTTGATAGAAAAAAATTTGATTTTTAATCACCTCGTAACTTCCGCTTATAATCGTATCGCCAGTTCTTCTGTCTACAATATGTTTAATCTCTTTACCAATCCTTTGGGTTTTACCAAATCTGTACAAATTATAAAATACCGTATCGTTTTTTGCTTTTGTGTTACCTTTGCTCAAGTCCATAAAGTACCTCGTGCTACCAAGTTCAAAGACAAAATCTGGTGTTCTACCTTGAGCAAAACCAGCCAACGAAAGCGTCAAAAAAACAAGAAGTAACTTAATTTCTCGTCTAACATCCATGTTAATTTTAATTAGGTAACTAAACTAATTTATTAGCAGCAGATATTTTTTTGGCTTTATTATTCGCTAAGTAAAACCTCTCATTCGTTATCAGTGAGTTATTATTTGCATGGCACAAGACAATCAAGCAGGTATTTCATTGCATGTGCTAGCCTTGCTATCCACTTCACCCGTTTATGTCCCAAGGCTCATGCTCGCTACTATCAGGTTTAAAAACAAAGCTTTGTGCTATAGCAAC
>NZ_AJLG01000174.1 GCF_000258495.1 Pedobacter agri PB92 | reverse complement strand
ACGTACACACTGGATTAAATTTAAGAATTATTGAAATCAATACACCATCAATCATTACCGATACAATTATAACCGGTAGTTTATCATCATGCGAAATCTAATTTTACGATAATGTTCTAATACCATATTCGCCCTTTCGACCGGTAAATTTAACTGCTATAAAAGAAATTAAAATAAACACAACAGGCTACCACACTTCGCATTATATTACAATTTTAAATAGAAACATCTTTTAAAACGAAAGATATTCTGAACTCTGATTTACTGAGTTAAAAGTAGGGCTTGCCTCACCTCAAATCTTTATCCTAATAAAGCTTTACAAGTCGGAAGAGATTACGGCAATTACGATGAGAAAAAAGAATTAGACAAACTTTTAAGCAATACTAAACTTGGGAGAATTGATTAAAACTTGCTATATTACAGCCCTTTTAACAACCAAAATGTGATTAAACCTAACGTCTCTCTCAAACTCCAACTAAAACGTCATCGACGTTCATTGAAATCTAAGAATGATAAAAAGAAATTAAGATACAAAATTGATATTAAGCATCTTGAATTAATTAAGTACTTCGGAAAAACACTTGATCCCTACGATGTTCTTCATAAATTTCTACCAAAGAATATAAAATATATACTATTTGAATCTGACTTTTCAGATCTTTCTATTTATAAACTCGACCCACCTAAATATTTCAAAGACGAAGAAAAACTAGAGATTCCAATAAACTTTTCTTTTGAAGATGGAGCTTGTAAAAACACTATAGAGTTCTTAAAAAAATTACTTGGTTTATTGGTTTTTCAACGTGCAAGAACAGTCATAGTGAGCTATGGAAAATGCAAAAAGATAAGTTTAGAAGCTCAAGTATTTTTAGATATTATACTGAAAGATATTATCACATTTTTTAAAAGATGCAACCAATATAAAAAACTCAAGCCTCGAGTTAAAAGAATTAGAGGCGATGACATTAGCAATCCTGACATTAAGAAACTTTTGTACTCTGTAGGTTCTCCAGCTATTCACGCAGACTACGAAATTAAATTTAAAGATATAATCCCATATAAGCTTTGTATTCATAACAGTCTTAATACTTCTAAGAAAAACATCGCGCAAAAAGATGTGGATACCACTACCTTGGCAGACTATGTAATTGATAGTTTAGAGCGTATGAATATTTCGCTTTCTGGAACAGAAATTGAAAATCTATGTAATGTAATTGGCGAGATACTCATCAACGCAGAAGAGCATTCTAGTAATAATTTCAGGTATTCAATAGGTTATTTCACGGAAAAGAGAGAAAATGGTAAACATTATGGAATATTTCGACTCGTAATCATGAATTTTGGACAGACGATTTATGAAAAATTTAAAGATCCGTATTGTAAAAACAAATCTAGTGTTGAAAAAATGAGACGTTTATCAGACCAGTATACAAGAAGAGGGTTATTTACACCAGCGGAATTCGAAGAAGAAACACTTTGGACGCTATATTCCCTGCAGGAAGGTGTGACTTCAACTGACCCAAAGGTTTATAAAAAACGTGGTAATGGATCTCTGAGGTTCATAGAAAACTTCTTTAAATTGCGAGGTAAAAACTTTACAGACTATGAGTCAAAAATGACCATCGTATCAGGTAAAAGCAGAATAATATTCGATGGAAAATATGATATCACTCCAACAGTTGTCGATGGTGAAACATTTCAGTGTGTTAGTTTTAACGAAAGTGGCAATATTATGAACAAACCAGACAATAAATATGTTAACTTTGCACCTACTTATTTTCCAGGTACTTATATCAGTGCAGAAATTTATTTTTCAGAAAATATTTAATATGACAGCGGAATCAACAATTAATTTAGAAGATTTTAGACCAAATGGGTCTAAAGTTTTCACAGGTAGAGACAGAGGTAGACAAGTTAGATTGGATAGTCACATTGATGAATTAGCCGATTCAAGCAATCATGTCAAAGTGGTCATACCAGCAAACATTTATTCAATCATACCTTCATTCTTTGAGGAACTTTTTATAAATATAATATCAAAACATGGAAGAATAGGTTTTTTCAAAAAGGTAAAGATTGTATCTGAGGGGAGCTACGAGTTTGAGACACCATTAAACGAAGCAATTGATCGGGTTCTACGAGATAAAACTGCTATTGGATAGTATGGCTGTTCTAGATGTCATTGCTAAAATAGCTACAGTAATTATTGCAGGTTCAAACTTAACATTAGCTTTTTTTGTATTTAAGCAAACTAAAGAGACTAATGCATCGGAAAAGCAGAAGGATAGGAATATTCAGGCTTTTAAAACTCTGATATTGGACCATAGTCTAAAACATCTGTACACATTCTTCGACAACATCGAAATTGTATTTAAAACGCTTGAAGGTTCAGAAAACTCGTTGGAGTCCAAACAGAATGTGGATAAAAAACTGAATGAATCTATTTCTATTTTTAGAAGACAATTTGTAGATTCTTTGCTCTCTGTTGATACAAAATTATACGATTTGTTTCTAGAAAAAACCGACACATTCCAGGCTTTGATTTCAACTAATTTATTTGATGAAGGTATAAATATTCATGTTGAATCTAAGTATGTTGAATTGATCAATAACCCGATGACCAACTTTAGAACTGAACTTTTAAAAACTTTGTATAGTTTCAAAGGATGAGCTAAAACTGCTCGAATTTAGTTATCAATTGAAAATATTAAAGCACTAAGTTTTTATAGGACTGAGCATTTTCCTCATGCAATTTCGTTTTAAAAAACGAAATTATTCATCACTTACTGTTAATCTTTCATTCATCTGGAAGTTTACTTCAACCAATTACGGCAAAGAGAAAAATGTCTCACAAAACGAAGATATGAGTATTAAAAAATTATATTTAAGTTTGATCATTGAATTGAAAAATCTATGCACTTTCGATTATTAATCCTCCCCCTGTTTTTACTAGCATCAAGTCTATTCGGCCAGAATAAATCTAACATTATAAGATATTCACATTTAAAAATTAATGGATTAGATTTCTCATTAAATAAAGATTTAATCTTAAAAGAATTCGGTAAGCCGAATAGAACATTTGAACCTAAATACGAATGTGGCTTTTTTTCTGAAGCAGAACAAGGGCATAAATATTTTTCACTTGACTACGGAAATTTAAAATTTATAGGAAATAAAAAACAAGGCTATCAAGTAGAAGAAATACAATTCAGTTCTCGCCAACAAAATAGCATAACATTTGGAAAGAATTTACTTTCTCACAAAACGACCATTAAGGAATTTGAGGTTATTTTTGGCGTCAAAGTTAGTGGAAATGAAACAGTACTATATAATAAAGGGGCTGATGACGGTCTAATCTTTAAATTTTCCCGTGGCAGACTAACTAAAATGGAGTACTGGTCGCCCTGTTAATCTTTTCAAATTGCTTTTGGTATTCAACCAAAAGCCTCGAAATTTTTCTAAAGAAACAGTGTGATTTTTGGCAGTAAAGCAAATACATTATCCATTCTGTGTCTCAAAATACGAAGCATTACGGATGGTAGTGACCTAAATTGTAAAACCGATAAGTATTATTAATAATCAGAATGACTTATTTCTTCTGCCAAGACAAGGATTAAAAAATTGACATGTATAATAATTCTAACATGTAACTATTGTTTGTTTAATAAATCACGGATAAGTTCTATTCTATTTGTGACTTTCGAATCAAACACTACATCAGGCTTAATACCAATATTATCGATTGGTTGCTCTGGAAGCCTTTTTGATCGTCCGATTGGTATCACTAAATTGAGATTCTTACAGGGAATATCAAAAAATTGTGTATTATTATAATCAAGCATTCCGGCGGAATTCTCTCCAAAGACAGTTACCTTTTTACTCTGCATTGCCATCAACAGAAAGGACTCCGCAGAACTTGCAGTATTTTTGTCAATTAAAATACCGATTCTCGAAGGGTACTTATAAATACTATCAAGCGTTATCTCGAAAAAATCTTTACCTGAAGGGTTAACAAAAGTACCAGGATGAGTTTTCATAAGTAATATCACTTGGTTCAAAAAATCTTTTGCAGAAGAAGAAATACCTTCCTCACTGAGGTTTGACTCCAAAATCCGAATGTTTTCTTGTGTTGAAAGATATTCATCTGGTTTAACTTTTATGGGTAAACTATAAATCAAAGGCATTAACCCATTAAACGCATAATCTGTTCCTCCGCTATTTCCTCTCATATCCAAGATCAAATTACTTCTTTGATCAAAATCCTTCATATGAACATGAAGAATACTATCAATTATCTTTTTCTCACTCCATTCAAATGAAGGTAATCTCAGCAAAACAGTAGTACTGTCTAAAATTTTTAGTGAAGTCGCCGTCGCCAAATTTTCGGACCCATTGGCAATCGTATTAGATTTGCCAAATAACTTATTTAACCGTTTCGCTACATCAGGGTTATTCTTTCTGAATTTCCAGTCAAGTTGAACCCGAAGATGATGATCGTGAAAATAATCAACCCAATTTCTTAGATTAACATAACAGGAATCGAAGCCTGAGGTGAATTTTGATTTATTGCGTATTTTTTGCGTGAATGTTAGAAATTCTTCCCAGTTTTTGCTTTTAACTTTATCATTAAAACCGGCATAATTTTTTGTAATGCTTTCCACAACATAATCGAAATTAACCAGACAATCACAATTCTGAGCTAATGAAACTATAGGGATTATTAGTAAAAGTATTAGTGTGAAAAATTTCATTTAAATTTAATATAGGTGAACAGCATTATTTATAACTGATCAATTATACTAATTTCCAAGTTTAATTTATTAAATATTATACCAACATCCAGAATTATTATCCCACCTAAATGGGCATCAGCTAATAGACTTCCGATGAATGATTAATTTCACAAGGTCAAAGTCACATGTGATCATAATTTACTAATAATAGTTAAATAAACTTATAACAAAAAGAACAATTAACGCGACGCATTAGGTCAGGTTGGCTCAAAGATTACATAAATTTCGATACACCTTTGATCTCATAAAGCGCTTACATTTCCTCGACCTAGCTGATTTAAGTCTTTTGATTATTAAAATTTGAAATTTATTTTCAACAACAATAAAAGAATAAATTGTCTAAAAAAACGAAGGTAATGTATTTACTCTAAGAAAAATCGTATAATAAGAAAGACTTTATTAAACATAAATCGATAAAAGCAAGCTACCGTTCAAAGAGATGATCTCAAAAGTCTTACATCAACAAAAATCATATCAGTAAATTATCGTTTGTAACAAAAAAGGCTATCTCACGACAGCCTTAAAATTTAACAAACGAACAAAAATTAAAAGCTCCTAATAACGAAAGCTTTTAAATGATTTTTCAACTAACCAAAGTTTACGATCATATTTTCATAGATAATTTATAAACCATGGACTAATACTTTTGTTTAAAAAATTATTTATTTCTTATAGAGGTGTAAAACTGTTCTTCGAATTCGACAATGTTCTATTCTCTTGACTTTTGGCCAATATTTGATGGCCGAGCTTTTACTACATGAACAGCTTTAATCAATAACCCCTTTACAAAAAATACTATTGGAGTATCATCACCGGAACTTCTTAAATGTGCTTGTAGTTTTACATCCGAATTATCTACCGCCTCTGCAACCGTGCTGCCTTTACTAACCACGCTTTGGTACACATCATTAGGAAGTAGGCAAATGAACCCAGGCGGTTCCTGGTACACTTCCGCTCCGAGTAATTTAGATAATCCATCTTGTTTTATATTTACATGTTTACGACAAGGTATGTTAATAAAACACAGATCTCACGCATTTGGTTTTGAACTACCTTTGACACATGACGGTTTAGGAATATGAAGATTGGTTTAATAGCGTAAAGCTACAAAAAGTAGAAACAATGCTTTTTTCCGGAGCCACCATCATTGATTCAGAAAAATTCCTGTTATATCTATCGCAGCATTAAAAGTAAATCCAAACACGAAGGCCAATGCTGCAATCTGGTACTGTTTAAAAGCTTTTAAATTGCTGATTGAATCTAATCTATAGTAAAGAGCTTAAATAAAAAACGGCTTGAAGATATTTCAAACCGTTTAATTCTTTATAAAAGCCCGTTCACGACTTCGGGCGTAGTAAAACTAATAAATTTAAGATCAAACTTACTAACTACAACCTGGAATTGTGTTATTCAATTAAAACACTTCAAATGTTGCAAAAGTCGCAATAACGAATATCAATTACGTGAGCTTGTTTTAATACATTCAATAATTCTAGCATAGATCTAAGAACGTATTTTCCTTTCTCCGGTCAATGAGTATTCTTCACCCTTCCTAATAACGTAACCTTTAAAAGCGTTATTTGTCCAAATTCTAAAAAGGTTTTGATCTCCTTTCACTGGCTTAATGGTGATCAGGTCTGGACCGATTTTAATTTCTTTCTTTTCTGTTGCTGCTTTGATGTTCATAAAGCAAGGTTTACTAATATTTTTAGTAATTGCAAATTGCGTTTTATATTTTTGCTAAATGGCAAAGAAATTCAAATTCCGGAAAATGTATTTTGTATGTGAGGATGGAAGGGTGAATGAAAACAGTACTACAATGACGCAGGCTTATAATGAAAAGGAAGTTGCTGAAAGGGTATGCGAAAATAGAAGGCAACAAAACCATCAAATGTGGGATGATAAAACCAAATCATTTCCGACGCATACAGTTGAAGGTTTTCACCTATTTCATGAAAGTTTATTTGACCAGGGGGAAGCCAAAAGCAAAACCTGAATGTGTGAGGCCAAATATTAAAGACCAACAGAAAATATTTTCCGTTTCAAATAATATGAAAAAAAATATTACTTCGAATCCTATTATTATGGGAATCGATGAACAAGAGTTAAAAATGATCAAGCTAATTGCAGATAGTCTTACAAACGCTGAAATCAGTAAAGAAATGGAGGTCAAAAGCAGTGTTTTAAATGGTATCCGTAAAAACTTAATTAGTAAAACACGTTCGAAGAATATAGCCTCACTCGTCTCTTTCGCTTATAAATATGGATTATTGAAAGTATAAAAGCCCTACATTAGCAGGGCTCTCAATATTTTATATTTGGTTAAAAAAAGAGCGTTTTGCATATCCCTGCAAAACGCTCACTATTTAATCTATCGTCCCGGAAAGACTAACAGGACAAAACTAAAATTTTACTTATGTTGCCCCTATAGTCTTTTTTGGGCCATAAAGGAAGGCTCTCATATCTGAGAAGCATTTTTATTGTATAAACTAAATCGTCCCGGGTTTAATAAATGGTGCAGGGTAGAGCTTATATATAAGAACTTATTGTGTAACATTCTCTACATATTTTGCGCCTGATTTCGAGGATAAACTATATTTTCCTTTCAACGATTGACCATAGATAGATAGTGTTATACCAGCGGTCACCATACATAATTTGACTTATTTTTCGGTAATGTGCATTAGATGCTGAACATTATCAATCACAATACATTAATCTTAAGACCCAAGGATATGTTTATCCCAGCCAGGGGAGCTAAATACTTTAGCAATGAATTTTGTGGACGGGCCTCTATATTAAGAAGGTTGTTTCCGCTTATAAAGTAATCTATGGGAATTCCCTTAATTGCTCTATTATAAGCTACTCTTGCTGTCAGTAGAGAATAACCTGGCATTGGTGGTTCGGGATTGATATTTTTACCCAGGAAGCGTTGAGGGAGATACCGATCAAACAATATATCGATGTCCAATTTCTTTATATCCAAGCCCGTAGAAAATCCGAATCGGCTGGTAGGCATGTTCGGCATATAATCTCCTTCCGCCCAATTTCTCATGCTGCCACCCGAAACATTAATATTCTTGACGAGGTCAAAGTATGCACCTCCTCGGATGTTAATATACTTATTAATCGATTGATGAACCTTGAGCTCAGCTTCCCAACCTGTGATTTTGGTATCGGCCTGTCGCCACTCTTTTACCAGAAAGCCACCTGAACGAGATATGCCAGTATGGGCAAGATATAAATAATTATCGAATCTAGTTGAGTAATGTGTAATTGACAGCTCGTAACCTTTGACTTTCATACCGGCTCCAAATTCCCTGGTTCTGGCAACCTCTTTATTCAACCTGTCATCTCCATTTTCTTCCAGCATGATGGCGAAGTGATTATTGCCAGCATAAAGTTCATTCACCTCTGGCGCCCGTTCCGCATGAACGTACGAGCCTTTCAAAAAACCATACTCCGTAAGTTTAAGTTTACTACCGATATTATACTGGTTCAATTTGAATGATCTGTCAGAGAGCTTCCCACCACCGAGTCCACGACTGGGTGTATATCCGGGAGACAACATCGCATTTTTATCAACCCGCTCATGACGATATCCGAAATCCAGATCTATTATACGCCAGCTTACTTGCTGAAGGGTAAAAATACCATATTCCCTGCTTAGATTATCCGGCAGGTAACGCTGCTCGCCATTACCTTTAAGCGACATTTTTGATAACTCAAATCCGCTAATACCTTTTAAGAAGGAAACTGACCGCTGATTGATTTCCATCCGCGCGCCGTGACGGTGGGAAGCGAATTCATTGGCCAGATAGTCCCCGATGAATTCGCTATCGCTTCCACTTTGAAAAATGTAGTTTAACTTCAGGTTGTCCAGTACCCCATGATCAAAACTATATGCTGATTCCATCAGCAAATTATTTGATGCAGACCTGGTGTTAATCGGCAGATATACCTGCTCACCTTCAACCTCATGACTATACCCATCCTCGTGAGTATGGGTATGACCGGGAAGTTTACGCAGCGCAAATCCAGGTATTCCATGATTACCAAAAGATCTCCTAAATCCGATACCTGCACGAAAATGTTTATCGATGTAGCTAGTACCCACATTTACAGCATAACTATTTGACTGACTGTTGGGCATGATGCCTTTAGTCACAGGGGAATAATCATAAATACCTTTTACAGTAGTTGTAGATAGTGGCGTACCAGGAGGTTGACCAGGGATGTATAGTGCATTTCTTGGGTTAGGTATGCTTGCTCCACCGATAACAGAATTTTCCTGGAAGGTATAAAGGTCTGCTTCGCTGAGGCCCCATTCAGGGTTGTTGATATTTTCAATCACAAATTGGCTAATGTATGGATATAACGTAAGGTTCCTTGTTACTTCCTTGTCTACATTCACCTGCGCCATGGTTTGGGTAAGGTGATCAATACTTGGGTCATAAGCAATAGGGGATTTTGTATTTCCAGGAATTTTAATCAATTTATTCCAATGGTTCATTGCCCCCGCATGCCACGACCATCTCGATCCTAAATCACCATTCAGATCAAAAGCCTGACGGTATCCCGCATTATTTCCAGCCTCTAGAGTCGCTGCACCTTTAATATTCCTACCTGTGCGTTGCTTTGGTATCGTATTATCGAGTAAATTGACTGCCCCTCCTATTGCTCTGCCGCCATACAATACACTCGCGTTCCCCTTTAACACCTCAATACCCAAAAGGTTATCCATATCAGAGACCACATTTAAATTCGGGCTGATCCCAGATAGGTCGTTCATCGATAGACCGTTGCTCAATATCCTAACCCTGTTGCCGCTGAGACTTCTGATCATCGGTGCGCCTGAATGAGGTCCAAAACTTACATTTTGAATACCTGCAATATGGCTAAGGGTTTCGCCAATTGTAGTGGATTTCACGAGCTGCAATTGATCTTTGGAGATCTCCATCAAACCACTGGCCTTCACATTTGAGTAGCCTTTAATGACTACTTCCTTAAGTGTGTCAGTTTTCAATGTATCTAATCTTTTTCTTAGCTGAGCGTTTACCTGAAAAGATATCGGAATAATTAAAAAAAGGATGGCAACAGGTTTTTTAAGGGCTAATAACATATCTATCGATAATTCTTTTTTAAGGCGCAAAGATAGAAAAGGAAAATTTAAATGCAACAATATTGCATTTTTAAAGCAACTTAATTGCATTTGCAAAAAGTAAGAAATACATTTGCGCAAAAATTTAAAATATGGAAATGTTAAAAAACTACACAAAGTTGCTATTAATCGCTGGTCTGATTGTTTCATTCAGCAGTTGTAAAAAAGATGTGGAATCGCCAATGAATAACATCGATATTGGCCTGCCCGCAAATTCCTCAGTTGTTTATGGCAATGACCAGGAAATCGTTCTCCCTTCAAATGTTGCTGGAGCAAGCGATGTGCAGGTATCATTTGAGTTCAGTCAGGTGCCAAATATACAGCTTGGCAATTCAGGAAGCCTTCACGACAAACTAAAAAGAGCGTTGTCGTTTGATAAGACTAGAGTGTGTACGT
>NZ_AJLG01000173.1 GCF_000258495.1 Pedobacter agri PB92 | reverse complement strand
ATCAATGTGAATCCCTTTTTTTATAGTTGATGTTGAATAAAATTTACCACACTTTTATCATCATTTGGCTCAAACCATGTGATTTCCTCATCACGCCTGAACCATGTTAATTGTCTTTTCGCAAAACGACGCGTATTTTGTTTAATTGCGGAAATCGCTTCTTCTAAAGAGGTTAAGTCATCTAAATAATCAAAAATCTCACTGTATCCAACCGTTTTTAAAGCATTTAATTCTTTGAATTTTTCAAGTGACTGTACTTCATCTATTAATCCATCGCTAATCATTTGGTCTACTCTTTTATTAATTCTGTCATATAGCACTTTGCGATCGGTATTCAAACCAATTTTTATCACTTTGAATGGTCTCACTTTTTTTGTTGCCGAGAGCATTGAAGATAGTTTTTTCCCTGTTGATAAAATGACTTCCAGGCCTCTTATCATTCTCTGGGGATTTTGTTGGTCAACTTTTGCAAAATATTCTGGATCGAGCCTTGCCAAATCTTGTTGAATAGCTGATAAACCGTCTATTTCAAATTGTTTATTTAGTTTCTCTCGAATGGCAAGATCAATCTCTGGCATTTCATCAAGACCATTAAGCAATGCATTAACATAAAGACCCGACCCGCCGACCAGGATTGCTAGATTATTATTTTCAAAAATTTGTTCCAACTTTTCCAGTGCCTCTACTTCAAAATCACCTGTACTAAAAAGTTGTGTTACACTATGCGAATTAATAAAGTGGTGAGTTGCAGCAGCTAATTCTTTGGTATTTGGTTTTGCGGTACCAATTTCCATTTCTTTGAAAAACTGGCGTGAGTCGGCAGAAAGAATTTCGGTATTAAAGTGTTGAGCGAGTTGTATGGCCAATGCCGTTTTCCCAATAGCAGTAGGACCAACAATTGCAATTAATGTTTTTGTGTTTGGCATGTGTTGCGTATAAAATAAAAGCTGTCAAATTTAAATTCTGACAGCTTCTATAGTCTTTTATTATCAAGTTATAAACTAATAATCATCTTTCTGATCATCATCATAACTGTCGTTGTCAGAAAACTCATCTCCAAATTCGTCATCTTCGCTTTCATCTTCATCGTCACTTTCTTTTTCATTAATACCCATTTCGCCCATAGCCTCTAACTCATCAGTGTCTTCTGGTACGAAATTCATTTCATTTAGAAAATCAAACTCGCTGGCAGACGCGATGTCGCCACGTGGATCAACGGAAGTAGGACTATTCTTTTCCATAATTTTTGGCGCCTCACCAGTACTTTTAGCCAAAAACGGATATTCAATGTTTGGATCAGGATCAAGTACAATTTTTACCAATTCAACATGAAAATCATAAGGCCTTTCAAAATTATAGATGTAGTAAAATTTTTGATGCGGATCTTCAATAAAGCCACTTAGTTTAGAGTTTTCCATTAATACCACTCTATCCTTTTTTCGTTCACTTGGAAGGTAGGCAATTTCATCACCCTTTAACCAATTGTCGGTACTTACATAGAATGACGAAGATTTTTCAGCATTATAACCTGTAGATTTGTGAATAGCCTTGTGCAGGTCTTCAAATGTTTGGTTTGATTTAATGTCGATCTCTCTCACAACATCATCAAAATCTTCGAAAGTAATTCTAAATTTATAAATAGCCATTAGTGTATTTTGGAACCGTAAAAATAAAGTTAATTTGTATTACCTCAAACATCAAATTGTACAAAATGTTGCCTTTATTTGATGGATGGGCAATTAAATTATTTATTAACAGGATTTAAACCCATTTGTTTTGCCTGATTTAGCATAAAATGAAACGCCTCATCATAATCATTTTTGATCTCGCCCTCCAGTATCGCTTCGCGTATTGCATTTTTAATCAGGCCAACCTCTCTGCCCGCATCCAAAGCAAAAGTTTCCATAATATCATTGCCGGAAATAGGGGGTTGCCAGTTGCGAATTTTATCCCGCTCTTCAACATCTCTTAACTTTTGCTTAACCAGTTCAAAGTTGCGTCGGTACTTGGTTTTTTTGTATTCATTTTTTGTGGTTACATCGGCATTGCAAAGCATCATTAAACTTTCAATTTCCTCACCTGCATCAAAAAGTAATCTGCGTACTGCCGAGTCTGTTACAGTTTCCTGTGCCAGCACAATAGGACGGAGATGCAGTTGAACCAGCTTCTGAACAAATTTCATTTTTTCGTTTAAAGGTAGTTTTAGCTGAGCGAAAATTTTGGGAACCATTCTCGCTCCACGATCTTCATGTCCATGGAAAGTCCATCCGTGCCCTTCCTCAAAACGTTTGGTGGCAGGCTTAGCGATATCATGTAAAATGGCCGCCCAGCGCAACCACAAATCGTCAGTAACCGCACAAATATTATCCAAAACCTCCAGTGTGTGGTAGAAATTATCTTTATGTCCTTTTCCTTTTATGATATCCACACCATAAAGTTGAGCCATTTGTGGAAAAATAATTTCAAGCAAACCAGTATCAAAAAGGTGTTTAAAACCTATTGACGGAAGAGGAGATAGAATGATTTTATTCATCTCATCAGTAATACGCTCCTTAGATACAATACTGATGCGCTTTTTTTGAGCTTTAATTGCTTGTAAAGCTGCAGGATCTATACTGAAATTGAGTTGCGATGCGAAACGGATGGCCCGCATCATGCGTAAAGGATCATCAGAAAATGTAATTTCTGGATCAAGAGGCGTTCGGATTAATTTATTCTCTAAATCTTTAACACCCTCAAAAGGATCTAATAATTCTCCAAAATGTTTAGCGTTTAAATTAAGTGCCAAAGCATTAATGGTAAAATCTCTGCGTAGCTGGTCATCTTGTAATGTTCCATCTTCTACAATTGGTTTGCGGGAATCAGATCGGTAAGACTCTTTCCTTGCGCCAACAAATTCTACTTCCAAATCCTGAAACTTGATATTAGCAGTACCGAAATTTTTGAAAATGGCGACTTTCGTGTTTAATTTTTTCCCTACAGCTTCGGCATAATCAATTCCACTGCCTACCACTACAACATCAATATCTTTTGATGGACGATTGAGAAATAAATCTCTTACAAAGCCCCCAATTACATAGGCTTCATTTTTATTCTGATCAGCAATAGTTGAGAGTGTTTTAAATATGGAATGTTGAAGATGTTGTTGCATAATGTTGGAGTCGTTATGCCGTTCGAATAGTTGGAATCAGCATCTTTTCCCTTACAGACTCTGTAAAAATCAGAGTGATGACTAGGTTAATAAGTGACACAAAAGTAATAAAATTTACTTACGAATAAATTCAAACTGCCCGCTAGGCGTAAGCTTCATAATGGTTGACGGTTTTTTGATAGTGCGGTTTTCCTGCTCAAAATCCACCACATAATCAACTGCATCTAAAATTTCGGGATCAATATCATCAAAGAATTTTGGTGACGGTTTACCACTGAGGTTTGCTGAGGTGGAAACTATGGGTTTTCTGAAACGTTGGATTAAAGGCGTACAGAAATCGTGTTCAACAATTCTAATACCAACACTTCCATCAGCATTAATTACGTTGGCGGCAAGATTTTTAGCATCTGAAAAAATAATTGTCAGTGGGTTTTCAGCATATTCAATTAAATCATAAGCTACCTCAGGAATTTCTTTAACATAACTTTGAAGTTTGCTATCAACATCTAAAAGCACAATCAGGCTTTTTTCGGCTGGTCTATTTTTTATCTTTAGTAACTTATCAACCGCTGCAGCATTTGTAGCATCGCAGCCCAGCCCCCAAATCGTATCCGTTGGGTACAAGATCACGCCACCGTTTTTGATCACTTCTAAGGCATTATTAATTTCATCTTTAAGCATGTTACAAAGTTATTATTTATTAAAATGTTAAATGTTGTTAATCTTCAAATTTTGCGCTACACAATACTTATTTTTATCAGAACGATTAAATGATATGAAAAACATCATTTCTCTCATGTTGATGCTTATGTTTTCTGTACTAACCTTTGCGCAGAAAAAAGTTATACTTCATTACAGTTACACTCAGAATTTAGCTGGGAGAACAGCTACAAATTTCCTTGATCAATATTATGACAAGGGCAGGTCAATAGAGTTCCCGGTTGCCCGCCAAAAGATGAATGATACTACAATTTACAATGGATCTTCTGTAACGAAGAATATTTATCTACCAGGAAACAAGAATAAAATTCCATTTCTGTTAAAGAATCCGGCTAGCAAAAGTTTAATTTATGCCGAAAGTATTTGGATGAAAGCACCGGTTTTGGTCATCGATTCTTTAAATAACTTTAAATGGAAAATTTCTGAAGAAACTAAAAGTATTGATGACATATTATGTGTAAAAGCCGAAACTTTTTTCAGAGGAAGAAACTATTGTGCGTGGTTTAAGTATGATCAGGATATACAGACCGGACCCTGGAAATTTGGTGGCTTACCCGGAATAATTTATGAGATAGCGGATGCAAGCGGCTCGTTTAAATACAACTTAACGGGCTTTGAATTTACTGAAAACTTTGCAGCGGAGCTTAAAGTGCCAGACGCATACGCGGATGATCAAATGATGACGCACCAGGATTTCATCAGCCTTTGGAAAACGGTTAAACAAGACACAGAGAAAAACAACGGCAAAATAGATCATACTTTAACTGGGTCAAGCAGTATAAAACATTTTGTGGCACCCTTGAAAGAGCTATACTAATTTCCTTCAAATGTTAAATTTCGTAATAAGCTAAACCAAAGCGCTATATCGTAAAACTAATTCAATTTTAATTCGTTTTTTACATAACAATAAAATTGTAAAATTCTTGCATGTAGTAAATTTTAACATACAAATTCAGTATATTTATTTCAGGTTATTCAAATAAAAAAACGCACAAATGAAAACATTTAAAACATTATTAATGCTATTTACAGTTGTATTGGCATTATCCGGATGTTCAAGTCTTCGGACAGCATCTGACTACGACAAGAACGTAGATTTCAGCACCTACAAAACTTATAATTTTTACGATAAAGGTATTGCCAGGGTAAGACTTAATAATTTAGATAAACGTAGATTAATGGCTGCTGTGGAAGCCGAAATGAACGCTAAAGGATTTGTTAAAGCCGACAAGCCGGACTTGCTAGTTAATTTAGTTGTAGTTGCCAGAGAAAAAACTGATGTTTATGGCCCTGCCTATTACGGTGGATGGGGTTGGGGCGGCGGCTGGGGCTGGCGTGGTGGCTGGGGTTCTCCATTTTGGGGAGGTGGACCAAGCTACGTAAACCAATACATCGAAGGTACAATTATCATCGACTTCTTAGATCCGGCAAAGAAAATATTATTTTGGCATGGACGAGGATCAGGCTTTAATCTGGATAATCTAAATAAAAGAGAAGAAAGATTATATACTGGCGTGAGAGAGATTTTGGCGCAATATCCACCAAATGCGATTGCCGCTAAATAATTAAGCTAAAACTTTTTGATAGCAATTCATTAATTGCTGCGTAACTAAAGGGCTGTTGAATTTCTGAACGAATTCCAGCCCTTTTGCTTTCATTTCAATTTGTAATGAAGGGTTAGCCAGGATGCTGTTGATTGATGCAGCCAGCTGATCGGCATCGTTTGGTGAAACATAAATACTATTTGGTCCGCCGGCTTCTTCCAAACATGATCCTGTTGCAGCTACCACGGGTACTGAACTGTATAACGCCTCAATAATTGGAATGCCAAAACCTTCATAAAAGGATGGATACACGAAAACACTAGCCATTTGGTAGATCCCCGGCAAATCAGCAAATGGAATATTCGTTAAGAAAATGATCCGATCTTTTAAATCCAAAAGTTCAATCTCTTGCTCCACTTCTTTAAAATAGCTGGTTCGTTTACCAATCACAACTAATTTATAATCAGGCTTTACCTGTTTTAACGCCTTCACGATGAGTTTAAGATTTTTACGCGACTCAATCGTGCCAACGTTTAAAATGTAATTTTCGGGAAGAGCGTAAGCAGCCCGAATTTTGTTTAGTGTATGTTCAGGAAAGGCGGTTTTGAAGCTGTCATCACAACTTTGGTAAATTACTTCAATTTTATCTTGATTGATGCCATAAAACTCAACAATATCCTGTTTGGTTTTTTCACTAATTGCAATAATTCTATTTGCTCGTTTACAAGCTGATTTGCTTTTCCACTCGTAAAGTTTTCTGTCAATAAATTTATAGTATTCAGGAAAACGAAGAAAGATTAAATCATGTATGGTTACAACAGATTTTATCGGGGTATGCTCAATATAGAAAGGAATTTCATGACTTAATCCATGAAAGATCTGAACGTGATCTCTTAACAAGTCCTTTACAACATTTAACGTTCGCCAAAGAAAATGGGTATCCCTTGGTAACTTTAGCTCGATATTGTCGTTTTTAAAGAAGGTATCAATTTGTTTGGCCGATTTGATTTTTGGTGAGTACACCAAGTATTGATTCTCCGGGTATTGCCCGGCGAGGTGTTCAATCAGCGAGCGACTGTAATTTCCTAAACCAGTTAAGTTATTTGCAGCCCGCTTACCATCGTAACCAATTTTGAGCTTAAAGCTTAAAGCCGAAAGACCAAAGCTTGATTGCTCAAGTTCAGGACTTTCGGCTTTTTGTATTTTATTTTCGCTTTCCGCTTTCAACTTTGCGCCTTCAGCTTAAACAGCTACATTATTTTCTCTTAACGCATCGTTAAGGGAAGTTTTTTTATCTGTGCTCTCTTTACGTTTGCCGATAATTAAAGCACAAGGCACCTGGTAATCTCCTGCCGGAAAAGATTTGGTATAACTTCCTGGTATAACAACAGAACGGGCTGGAACTACACCTTTATATTCAACTGGAGTGGCGCCAGTTACATCAATAATTTTGGTCGATGCTGTTAAAACAACATTGGCACCTAAAACCACTTCTTTTTCTAATTTAACACCTTCAACTACAATTGCTCTCGAACCTAAGAAACAATCATCCTCAATAATTACCGGTGCTGCCTGAACAGGTTCTAAAACGCCGCCAATACCTACGCCACCACTAAGATGCACACGTTTTCCAATTTGAGCACATGAGCCAACTGTCGCCCAGGTATCAACCATTGTACCTTCATCAACATAAGCACCTATGTTTACATATGATGGCATCATGATTACCCCCTTAGCTAAATATGAGCCATAACGGGCACTTGCCATTGGTACCACACGAACACCTGTTGCTTTGTAATCTGTTTTCAAATCCATCTTATCATGATAAACAAACGGCCCGCTTTTAATCTCCTTCATCTCGCGAATCGGGAAATATAAGATAACCGCTTTTTTTACCCATTCATTAATGCCCCAAGAGTTTAAAACAGGCTCAGCAACGCGAATTTCACCTTTATCCAATCCTAAAATTACGGTTTCAATGGCTTCGCAATAGTTACTGTACTGTAAAAGGGTTCTGTCTTCCCAAGCGGCTTCAATTAATTTCTTTAAATCTGAATACATGATGTTTTTAAATTTTACGCAAAATAACTCAATTTTTTTGGTTTTGAGTTGAGTTTGTTTTGTTTTTTAGCTTTTTAATGATTGGTTTGCGTGTTGTATGATCGGTTAATTTGAAGACCACCAAGATGTTTGGTTTATTAGCTTATGGTTACTTAACTTTGTGCTATAGACTTGGCGTTTCGAATTGAGCATTATCGAACTAACGAAGAACCAATCAACAAGTAAAAACAAATTATGGCAGAAGCGGAGAAACTGAGGATAGATAAATATTTATGGGCAATTAGGTTGTTTAAAACCAGAAGTTTGGCTACCGATGCCTGTAAGGCGGGTAGGGTAAAATTGAAAGGCCAGAATATTAAGCCATCTGCAATTGTTAAAATTGGTGATGTTTATCAGGTATCAAAAGGCATTGAGAAGAAGGTGATTGAAGTAGTGGAGTTTTCCTATAACAGAACTGATTCACCAACTGCGCTTACGAAGTACAAAGACTTAACACCAGTTGAAGAAACACATGCTTTTAAATCTGCCTTCCACGCACCGAGTTTGAAACGTGATCGCGGTAGCGGACGGCCAACCAAAAAAGACAGGAGAGAAACTGATGATCTGATCAGTGGGATGTTTGATGAGGATTAATTCTTTCCTGGTTTATTTTCAACAAGTTTTTGATCACTAAGAACGGCATGTTCCAAATTAAAATATCTCATACGATAACTCATCATGGCTGTGGTGCCTAATTTTTCAATTAGCTTATAGTTTGCTACGGCACCAACTGCTGCTCCAACGAAGGGTAGCATTTGAGCCAGTTTAGCTAAATCGATATAATCACGATATTGTTGTTGAAAGGTTAGCCAGTCAAATTCATCAATATTGGTTGGCAATTGATGCGCTTGATTATCCCAATCCTGCATTTTGACAAAAATGTTTTTGCCTTCTTCTTTGCTCGAAAAAGCCAGTTGAAATATATGGAGTATAAACAAGCGTTCTCTGTAATCCTTTACATCATAGCCATAAACAGCGGCAATATCAAACAACATTTTCATTTTAATACCTAATAATATAGGAAAATCGGCCAGGCTCATTAAAAAACCGCCTGCACCCGTGATGCCACCTTCGGCAGCACCTGTTTTTTTATAATTTTCAATCTTTTGTTTAATTAATGCTTCGCGATGCATTAAAGTTAAATTGAGTATCGGTTTGGAGGTGGTAAATGTAGAGCCAAAAAGTACCGCTTTAACCATTTGCTTTATAGCTGTAGTTATGGCGTGATGCACTTTTTCGGGTATGTAACTATTTATTTTCTTCTGAACAGTATCAGTAACCTGGTTAAAAAGCGACTGTTTCTGTAAAATTTTAAATTTCCAAAAGTCTACATCGTGGGTAATTTTTTGTTCATAAGTCATACTGCAAATCCTGCAAAAATTGTTCCTTAAAATTTTAATAGATATTGATATTTTAAAAATTAAACTATATATTTAGTTATCTTAAATTCTCATTTAAATCTTTCATTATGAAACCATTAAAACTTTTATTTTTATTAATAATTTTTGCAGGAGTTGTGAACGCTCAAGGGGTAAAATTCTCTCCCGAAAAACCAGCTGCCGGCAGTAAAGTCACATTTACTTACCAGCCAAAAGGAACCAATTTGCAAAACCTAACCGACATTAAGTGTTCAAGTTATACTTTTTTTTTCTTCGGCCAATCCAAAGGCTGCAAAAATAGAGTTGGTAAAGGATGGAGAATTATACAAAGGGGAGATCACTACCTCTGACAGTACTACATTGGTTGGACTTGCTTTCTCTTCCGGCGATCAGAAAGATGAAGCACCAGAAGGCTATATCATTCGATATACAAAAGCAGGGAAAATTTCTCCTGAGACCTTCATTAACGAAGCATTTCTTTATGGATTGGCAGGTAATTACTATTTGGGATTAACGCTCGATCCTGAAAAATCAGCATCTCTTTATAAACAAGCATTTGCATTGAAACCTGAATTGAAAAAGAAAAATCTTTCTTCTTATTTGTCGATGGAATACAAAGTTGATAAAGAGGAGGGTACAAAACTGATTAATGAGACGATTAAAAATTTGGCAAACATTAAAGATCCTAAGGAAGAAGACTTGGTTGCTACAACTTCACTTTATACCCTGTTAAAGCGAAAGCCGCAGGCAGATTCAGTTAAAGCCATTACCTTAAAAAAATTTCCAGCTGGTAACTATGCTTATGGCCAGGATATGAACAGCCTTTACACCACGAAAGATTTTAGCCTGCAAGAGCAAAAAGCAAATGAATTGATTGCGAAATATAAATTTGACCTGACCAAGAAAGCGGATCAAAATAAAATGAATTCAGTATATAACATTCTTGCCTCTGCCGCAAGTAAGGCTAAAAACTATGAAAAGTTTGAGCTTTATGCCAATAAAATTGACAGCAAACTTTCAAGAGCAGGGCTTTATAATTCATTTGCATGGCCATCAGCAGAGAAGAAAGAGAACATCGAACTTGCTACGAAACTTTCAAAAGAATCACTGGCATTGGTTGAACAAGCAAAAAACGATGAAAAACCAGCTTCTTATAATAAAAAAGAAGATTATTTGAAAACCTTGGACAGGACCTGGGGCATGTACGCTGATACTTATGCTTTGTTGCAATACCATCAAGGCAATTTTAAAGAAGCCTTGTCGCTACAGGAAAAGGCTATTGAGTTATCAGGCCCATCTCCTGATGGATCTGGTCGTTTAGTGACTTACCTGATAAAAAACGGACAAGATGAGAAGGCTTATGTGGAAGCAGAAAAATTGTTTAAAGATGGCAAAGCAAGCGATTCATTAAAACGCGAATTTAAAATGCTTTACACGAAATTAAAAAAACCAGGCACCTATGAAACGTATGCTTCGAATTTAGAAAAAGAGGCTTTAGAAAAAGCTAAAGCAGAATGGAACAAAAAAGATAGATTAACATTCC
>NZ_AJLG01000172.1 GCF_000258495.1 Pedobacter agri PB92 | reverse complement strand
AAATGAGTTGAACGAGCGGTTATCAAGAGCCGGCATTGAAGTGTTAGAAGCAAGAATTTCACATTTGGCTTACGCTCCGGAAATTGCAAGTGCTATGCTGCAGCGCCAACAAGCTACCGCCGTAATTGCCGCCAGAAAACTGATTGTAGAAGGCGCTGTCGGAATGGTTGAAATGGCACTGGAGAAGTTATCACAAAAAGGTATTGTTGATTTAGATGAAGAAAGAAAGGCCGCCATGGTTAGTAATTTACTGGTAGTGCTATGTGGCGATCGGCATGTGCAACCTGTGGTAAATACAGGAACCCTATACAATTGATAAAATGGAATTCGAAGAAAAACAAGGTTTGAAAATTTGGTGGTTATATCTCATCACCGGTTTGACGATATTTCCTACGGTAGCTATTCTTATTTTTTCTGAGGATGGACCGAATTTCACGGAACTAAAAGCAATGTATTTCGCCCCTGTTTTTGCAGTTTTTCTTCCTTTCCTAATCATTTTTATTATTCAACAGAACCAACTTACCTTGTTAATTACGCAAAATGGTTTATCGTACAAATATTTTCCATTTCATCGTAAAGGAAACATTTATTCATGGGAAAGTATCGAGAAAGCATACATCAGAAAGTTTGATGCCTTTTCTGAATATGGTGGCTACGGGGTGAAACATAGACTTTGGTTTAAGCTAAAGGACAAAGCCTACATTTTAAATGATTATTCGAAAGGGCTTCAATTTGAATTTAAGGATGGAAAAAAGGTTTTATTCAGCTCAAATAAAATTGATGAGTTGGAATTATTCCTAATCAATTTAAAAACAAAATACAGTATTCAAGCAATTAGTTGAGGGATGGCAGAAAAAGATAAAAAAGCTTTTGTATTGAGAATTAGTCATGCTTTACTGAAAGAAGTAGAGACCTGGGCAGCTGATGAATTCAGAAGCACCAATGGGCAAATTGAATTTTTGCTTAATCAAGCAATAAAAACGCGAAAAAAGCCAAAACCAAGAGAAGAATAACTAAAGCCGCAGTTTTGCAGCTCTTGTTTTTGAATGGCATATCACTTATCCCCTATGCTAAAATGACATGATATACGTTATTGCAATGTTAAAATATTTATAACTTAGCAGCCTAACCAATAATTCATAAAAGTTTTTATTCATGAGAGAAGTTGTAATTGTTTCGGCTACCAGAACGCCGATTGGAAGCTTTGGTGGTTCCTTGTCGCAGTTTTCTGCTACACAATTGGGTGGGTTTGCAATTAAAGCTGCCATTGAAAAAGCAGGTTTAAAACCAGAACAGATACAGGAAGTATACCTGGGAAATGTACTTTCTGCAAATCTTGGGCAAGCACCGGCTACACAAGCCGCAAAATTTGCCGGCTTACCTGATCTTCCGGCAACAACTATAAATAAAGTATGCGCCTCTGGCACAAAAGCTATTATGCTCGCTGCCCAGAGCATCGCTAGCGGTGATAATGAAATCGTTTTAGCCGGTGGCATGGAAAGTATGAGTAACGTTCCTTATTATTTAGATAAGGCTAGAAACGGATATCGATTAGGACATGGACAGGTTACTGATGGTTTGGTAAAAGACGGCTTATGGGACGTGTACAATGATTATCATATGGGTTCTGCAGCCGAGCTTTGCGCTACGGAATGTGGCATTACTCGCGAAGCACAAGATAATTTTGCTGTAGAATCTTATAAAAGAGCGCAAGCAGCGCAGACTGCCGGTAAATTCGCAAATGAAATAACGCCGATTGAAATAAAGGATAGAAAAGGCGAAATTTCAATAATCGATACAGATGACGAGCCAACTGCTGTTAAGTTCGAAAAGATACCAGGATTGAAACCAGTATTTAAGAAAGACGGAACGGTAACCGCGGCAAATGCATCAACATTAAATGACGGGGCGGCAGCATTGGTTTTAATGAGCGCTGACAAAGCCATGGAATTGGGTATTAAACCTCTGGCTAAAATTTTGGGTTATGCCGATGCGCAACAAGCGCCGGAGTGGTTTACTACAGCACCCGCAAAAGCAATTCCTTTAGCTTTACACAAAGCAAATATCGATATTAAAACAGTTGATTATTTTGAAATTAATGAAGCTTTTGCTGTGGTTTCGATAGCTAATAATCAAATATTGGAATTATCAGATGACCAGGTTAATGTAAATGGTGGTGCTGTATCGCTCGGCCATCCACTTGGTGCTTCAGGTGCAAGAATTGTAGTTACCTTACTATCAGTTCTTGAGCAAAACGATGGAAAGATAGGCGTAGCGGGAATATGTAATGGTGGCGGTGGTGCAAGCGCTATTGTAATCGAAAAATTATAAGCCTTGGGAATTGTTTCTTCAGCATTTTTATTATAAATGAGCATTAAAACAGTATATATTTTTTTTGTGATTGCTTTGTTTGGGCTTAAATTACAAGCCCAGCAAAGTCATCAGAAACTTGCTGTATTTCAAGATACGCTAATTAAAATTTCTCACGCCGCGATGGCCGAAAATTTTGATCATAAAAAACTAGACCTTAACGGAAAGTTTGTTAAAACTTTAGTTGAGGCTTTGAAAACAACAGGTTCCTTTAATTATCCTTTCGATTCTTTAAAAAATGTTTCGGTTATAAAATCTCCAGATCAAGCATTCCGAATCATTAGCTGGTACATGCAATTGGAGAATGGTGCCTATCGATACTATGGAGCCATTCAGATGAATACGAATAGCGGTCCACTAAAGCTTTTTCCACTAATCGATCAGACAGATAACATCAAAGATCAGAATGCGATTAATGATAACCAGAATTGGTTTGGCGCCCGTTATTATGAGATTATCCCTGTAACTAGCGGTAGTCGTTTGCCCTATTATGTTTTATTGGGATGGAAGGGTAACAGCCAGACAACAACTAAAAAAGTAATCGAAATATTATCTTTTACTAAAGATAAAGCAACATTCGGCGCACCGGTTTTTGATGGAAAAAACATCAAAGACAAAAACCGGTTCATATTTGAATATGCCAAATCAAATGCTATGTTTTTAAAGTCAGATAAAAAGGCCGGTATGATTGTTTTTGATCACCTCGCACCATTTGATTCTGAAATGTTGGGTAAATTTAAATATTATGGTTCTGACGGCACGTTTGACGGTTTCAAAGTCATCGGAGGAAAATTAAAACTTCAGGAAGGATTGGAACTTAACAATGATGCAAATTCGATGGACGAGCTTTATGCAGATCCGAAAAAAAATAATAAACCCATCAGAAAGTTCTAGTATTTCGCATTTCTTAACAAGTTCATTACCCGCCCTTGGCGTAAAAATTTGTGAGTTTGCCGCTCACTGCCTATATTGCGCCTTGCAAACTAGCTTAACAACACACAAATTCTGAATTCATAAACTAACACCAACAAATGTTTTATGCAAACATCCATTGAAACCAAAGACGATTTCTTTAGTAGCAAAGTATTGGGTCATCCAGCAGGATTATTCGTACTTTTTTTTACGGAGATGTGGGAAAGATTTTCGTACTACGGCATGCGGGCTTTGCTCGTTTTGTTTTTAACTTCATCCATGTTTGGCGACAATCCGGGATGGGGATGGCCAAGGGAGCACGCATTAGCTATTTATGGCTCTTATACCTCATTGGCTTACCTTACTCCAATTCTGGGCGGTTTTATTGCAGATAGATTTATCGGTTACCGTTGGGCCGTAATTCTTGGCGCTTTATTGATGACATTAGGCCACTTATCAATGGCTTTTGAGTTCAACCCTATCTTCATGTACTTAGGCTTATGTCTTTTGGTAACCGGAAACGGATTCTTCAAACCAAACATGACTTCGATTTTATCGCATATGTATAAAAAACATCCTCAAAAGAAAGATGGTGCTTATACTATTTTTTATATGGGTGTTAATTCTGGCGCCTTTTTAGGAATGCTTTTATGCGGCTATATTGGTGAAAATCCGAATTGGGGATGGAGTTACGGTTTTGGTTTGGCGGGTATTTTCATGTTTGTGGGCATGCTGCAATTCTATTTCACCAAGAATATTTTCGGCTCAATTGGTTTAAAACCCGAGAAAAATAATGTGGTAATTGATGAAGACGAAGATCCGGCGGAAGCTAAAAGAAATCCTTTTTCGGTTTTCGATATCGTTCTTATCGGGTTAATTTCAATCATCGGGCTAGTATGGATTATCAATGACCCAGCTTCTAAAATCACAGGATCAACAGTATTTAATTTTAGCGTGGGCAGCTTAACCGGAGATAACGTGGCCATTATTGTTGCGTTAATACTATTCATTTTTATTTTGATTAAGAGAATTGCGCAATATACTCCGCAGCTTCGCGACAAAATGATTGTGGTTATTGTACTTGCTTTTATCACCATTTTCTTCTGGGCATCCTTTGAGCAAGCAGGTGGTTCAATGACAATTTTTGCTAAAGATTATACAGCCAGATTGCTGGAAGGAAATGCGAAAATAATTTTCAATGTCGCCAATACCTTAATAACCGTAATCCCACTGGTTATTATTACTTATGTGCTTTTCAGCTTATTCAGAAAAACTTTTGCCAAATTTGCCTTAGGAAATATTATTCTGGCTGCAGGTTTTGCTATCATTTGGGGTTTAGTAATTTACATGCTCAAGAATCAATATGCGGATGTTAAGGCTGAAGTTCCGGCAACGTGGTTTGGCGTTTTAAATTCTTTGTTTATTATATCCTGCGCACCAATTGTATCAAAACTTTGGGAGAGCAAATTTAACCCTACGGCAACGGTAAAAAATGGATTGGGAATGATCTTATTGGGGATAGGTTTTGCAGCCCTGGCTTATGGCTCAAGTTCCATTCCATCTGGAGCAAAAGTTGCATCTGTAAGTATGATCTGGCTTATTTTAGCTTATTTCTTTCATACCATGGGCGAATTATTTATCTCTCCGGTAGGTTTATCTTATGTATCGAAGTTGGTTCCGGGCAGAATGATCGGTATTATGTTTGGAATCTGGTACCTGGCTATCGCCATCGGTAATAAAATTGCCGGAACGATGGGTGGAGAAATTGATAAGATTACAGCTAAATATTCCATGTCGACATTCTTTTTGATTTTTACTTTGATTCCAATAGGGTTGGGTATTTTCATTATGCTCCTCACTCCTATCATTAAAAAACTAATGCACGGGGTAAAATAACATGCAAATCGCAACAGAAAAAACGCCTTCTATCGAAACTTTAGAAGCGATTCAGAATTTTGAAGGTAAGTATCCTAAACAGCTTTGGTATTTATCGTTAGTAGAAATGTGGGAACGTTTCTGCTTCTATGGCATGCGTGGTGTTTTAGCGTTTTTCATGGTTGATCAACTTGGATTAAGTGATCAGAAATCCAACCTACAATATGGCGCTATCCAGGCTTTTGTATACGCTTTTACTTTCATCGGCGGAATATTTGCCGATAAAATTTTGGGATTCCGTAAGTCGCTTTTCTGGGGAGGATCATTAATGATTATTGGTAACCTGATTTTAGCTTTTTCTCCTCAGGATTTATTTTATGTCGGCATCACCTTATCCATCATTGGAACTGGCTTTTTCAAACCCAATATTTCATCAATGGTTGGTGAGTTATACCATGAAAAAGATAACAGAAGAGATGCTGGTTTCGGACTTTTTTATGCCGGAATTAATGTTGGCGGTCTTCTAGGTGGTGCAATGTGTATTTACCTCGGCAAGTATGTTTCATGGCATTTATGTTTCCTTTCGGCAGCTTTAGTGATGGCTTTCGGATTAGGTACCTTTATTTTTACGAAGAAGTTTCTAGGCCCGATTGGTAATTCCCCGTTATTAAACTTGGAGAAAACAAAACGAACAACTTACGAAATTGCTGTTTATGTAGGTTCCCTGCTCTGTATTCCGCTTATTTTTATCATGGTAAAAAACACGGCCTACACTGATTACTTCATGTACACTATTGGTATTATAGCCATGATTTATTTCATTTACGAAACCGCAATGATCAAGGATATCAAAGCACAGTATAAACTGATTGCAGCTTTTGTATTTATTTTCTGCTATTTTATTTTCATGGCCATTTCTGAGCAAAGTGGTGGCTCCTTATCGCTTTTTGCCAAAGACAATTTAGATCATAACCTTTTGTTTTTTAACATCGATCCAAATGTGGTAAACAATAGTGTAAACTCATTTTTTGTCATCGTATTTAGTCCGCTGGTTGGTTTATTGTGGATTGGTATGTACAAAAGGAAAATTGAACCCAACACAGTGGTCAAATTCGGAATCGGATTTTTATTACTGGCGCTCAGTTTTTATGTGTTTTACGCCACGCGGTTCTTTGCAAACGATCAGGGCATTAGCTCACTAAATATTTTTACCCTGGCTTACCTGCTGCTAACCCTTGGCGAACTTTGTTTAGGGCCAATTGGCATGTCAATCATCACCAAACTTTCGCCAAAGAAAATGTTTGGAATGATGATGGGACTTTGGTTTCTATCGAGTGCATTTGGCCAGCTTGCTGCTGGTAAACTCGGTGCAGAGATGTCAAGTATCGATAATGCTTCGCTGATGGCTAAGTTAGTAGCCTATACTGAAGGTTATAAAGCGCTTGCGCTTTATTCGCTCATTGCTGGGGTAGCATTAATTGCCTTTTCTCAACTGGTAAAAAAATTGATGGGAGAAGTGAGATAAATCAATTCGAAATCAAAAAATCAAAAGCCAGAAAGAAAATTTCTGGCTTTTGATTTTTAATAGCTAATTTCGCCACATTCCGACAAATGGTCTATCGTTATTCTAAAATCTTAATTAATAGTGTCTGATAGTTTAGTAATCATCCCAACTTATAATGAAAAGGAAAATATTGAAAAGATTGTCCGCAAGGTATTCTCTTTAACGCAACCTTTTCACGTATTAATTATAGATGATGGATCGCCGGATGGAACGGCTGATATTGTGAAGTCGCTGCAATCTGAATACGATGGGCATCTGTTCATAGAAGAACGTGCTGGCAAACAAGGTTTAGGAACCGCTTACATTTATGGTTTCAATTGGGCATTGCAAAGAGATTATCAATATATTTTCGAGATGGATGCTGATTTTTCTCATAATCCTGATGATCTTTCGCGGCTGAGAGATGCCTGTGTTCAAGGTGCTGATGTTGCTGTGGGTTCGAGGTATGTGAAAGGTGTTAATGTGGTAAACTGGCCGATGGGTCGCGTCCTGATGTCGTATTTTGCCTCGATGTATGTTCGGTTTATTACCCGTATTAACATTCAGGATGCCACAGCGGGGTTCAAATGTTATCGCAGGATTGTATTGGAAACTATCCCATTAAATAAAATCCGCTTTGTGGGTTATGCTTTTCAAATTGAGATGAAGTTTACGGCGATTAAGTTTGGTTTCAAAGTGGTGGAGGTACCCATCATTTTCACAGATAGAACAGAGGGCACATCGAAAATGAGTACTAAAATTTTCAGAGAAGCTTTTTTGGGCGTAATTCAAATGAAAGTAAACAGTTGGTTTAGGAATTATAGTCGCAATTAAGGAGTTGAAAGTAAAAAGTTTGGATGAACTTAAATTGCAATGAAAATACTTGCTTTGGCATTCAAGACGCTCAACTCTTTTTTCCTTTGTTTTCTCTGATCATTGCACCAAAATCCTGTTTCTTCACAATCGCATCTACCGTCATCGCCAATCGTTTAGTCCGGGTCGTTTCCGTTTTTGCTTCATTAATCCACTTAATAAAATAATTTTGATGTGATTTTGGCTGCGCTAAAAACGAATCCAGCAATCCGTCGTCATCAGCCAAACACATTTCCAAATCTTCAGGCATATCAATTTTAAAATCTTGATCTTCTTCTAGCCATAATTCAATTTTAGCTCCCGCCTCCTTTTTCAATTGCTTTCGAAGTGCTGCCTTTAATGCGATAATAAAATCGCCCGCTCCCATTGGTATGGTTGCCACGCCACTAATTTCCACTGCATCAATTTTTCCTTTTACCCTAAAACTGACCTTACAATCTGGTTTAATTTTACTGGCAACATCTGCTGGAATAAAAACATAACTCCAACCTGTTTTTTCGCCCATTTGGTCGAATTTCTCTATTTCAGCTTTGATGTTAATCATGGATTTGAGAAACATTTAATATATAATGAACACTTCTGCCTCCGCCTGAAACTATAAGTACTCCTAATTTCTCCAACTCTTGCAAATCTCTTGTTGCTGTAGCTTTAGACACTTTTGTTAGTGAGATGTATTTTTTCGCAGTCATTCCTCCTTCGAAACCATCTGGACCAAAGCTGTACATTTTGTGTAGAACCTTTACCTGCCGTTCATTAAATCTATTCTTAAATAAGTCAAAAGTTTTGATTTTATTAAGTGTAAAATCAATCATGTCTTTAACATCAAGCTGAGCAGTCAATGCTAGATCAACAAAATAACTCAACCAATCAGAAATATCATTGCTTTGCTGGGCATTTTTCAATGCATCATAATAAACAGCTTTGTTCCTTTCTATTATTTTAGATAAACTTAGCATAACTGGCCTTCCTAATGTTTGAGATAGTGCCTTTTCTGCTATGGCACGACCTATTCTTCCATTCCCATCTTCAAAAGGATGAATGCTTTCAAAATATAAATGAGCGATTCCTGATCTTATTACAGGATCTTTAAGCTCGTTTATGCCTCCAGGCATTGTTTCATTAAACCATCTTAAAAACCCTTTCATTTCTTGTAAAACCAAAGCAGATGGTGGAGCTTCAAAATGAATTGTTTCTTTATTTAACCCGCCCGAAATCACCCTCATTGGTTCGTCACTCTTTCTCCAAGCACCTACATTAACCCGTCTGTTTTCTCCAAGTAGTAATACATGCCAATGAAACAGCCTACTTTCTTCCAGGGGGGCTTCAAAAGTATTCCTTACATCGATCATTAAGTCAGCTATGCCAGAAGCCCTTTTATCTTTAACTATTTCAGCGATTTTATTAATACCTAAGTTATTCTTAATAGATGACATCACATCCTCTCTACTTAAAAATTCTCCCTCAATCGCTGAGGTTTTTATTGCCTCCGATAAAATTGTTTCTAAAAGGGTTTCCTTTCGAAGATTACCGGGTAATGCTTTTAACAGTGCATTAACTTCGCCAGTTTGTTGGGCAAAATCATACAACCTCCCAGAAATTTTTTCAGTTGAATAGCTGAACTGTGGCCAATCAGAAAGCTCCCAATTATATTTCATGAGCCGAATATACGATTTATTCGGCTCAAAAAAAAGGTAAATCATGAGCCGATTAGGGCTCATAATCGGCTCATCATCTTTACTGAAACAAAGAGAGTTGCCCTTTTACTGGTGGTTTTCCTTGAAAAAAGAATTCATAGATAACCTCAAATTGTCCGATGGACGTATTAAATTTTCTAATCGCTATTTTTTCGCAGTTGAAATCTAAATTTATATTATTAAAAATATTATTTGCACCTTCTATTTGGTTTGGATCTAATGCTCTCCCGATTGATATGTGAGCCACTAAGCCATTAGTGACGTTCATATGTTTTAAACCTCTTCTAAAATTCTTTAGTAAATCTCTTAAATATATTTTTGAAGCAATGGCAGGCAGTAAAACAAGTGCTTTGCTTTGTTTAGATAATACTATTTCATTAAATGAAATATGCTCAGGTTTTTGATACAAGCAAAAGTTCTTTACATAATATTTATAAAAAAGAAATTCATTTAAATCAGCCTCAAATTCTATGATCGTAATATGAGCTTCTGAATTGCGACTTTTATAGTTTCCTATTCTATCTGCCAATTCATCTTTCATGATTTTGACTTTATTAATAATCCCCTTTTGAGGGTAAACAACTATTGAATACCAATCCTTTTCCAATTTTGTCTCCATACTTCTGTGATTAATCAACCGCGACCGGATTCATCATAATATCGAGCTTGGCAAACTTTAAAACCTCTACACTCGGAAAGCCAAAATCTTCTACTATTTTCCCTAATATCAAATAACAGCCCTTCCCTTTAAAAGGATATACCGGCGTTGAGTTTGGAAAATGTGTGGTATCAAAAAAGTCTCCATTGTGATCTAAAAAGGTACCAAACCACATTTTCGAATTTTTAACGGTATGAACCGTTTTTTCGCATACATAGTTGCCCACCATTCGAACGGTTTTGCCGATGTACTGATGCATATCGGCAGCCATTACTTCTCCACGATATTTCGTTTTCAGGAAATCGAACATGTTAAAATTTAGCGGATAGCCCAATAGTTCCCATTCAATATACGCATCTTCAAGTGCTGAATTTTCCAGTTCAGGCAATGCAAAACTTTTTTGCGTTACACTAAAAAGCTCCGCCGAGTTAATTCGTTTTTGTTTATGCCCCAGGTAGTTATAAACATCCCAAAGTAAGGTTTTCTTATCTTTTCCGGTAAACCTCAAAGCCCCTAACCGGATTAGCAAAATTGCCTGTTCTAAAGTAATTTGAGTCCG
>NZ_AJLG01000171.1 GCF_000258495.1 Pedobacter agri PB92 | reverse complement strand
GAAATATAAAACGAATAGCACTTTTTCTAGCCCGAGATCAGAAGTGCTTATGCGGCGTTATTGGAGCAAGGCTGGACCGATGCGATCCGCACCCTCTATCCCGGTGAGCGGATTTATACTTACTGGGATTACTTAAGGAAGGCTTGGGATCGAGATGCTGGCTTGCGTTTGGATCATTTCCTGCTTAGTTCCGATCCGGCTACCAGGCTCAAATCCGGCGGTGTGGATAAGCAAATCAGGGGATGGGAAGGTGCCAGTGATCATGCCCCCGTCTGGATTGAATTGTCTGGACGGAAAATAAACAGAAAATCAAATCATAAGGAAACTCAGCTAAAGCAGGATCCTTCCGCTTTGATGCTGCTTTCCGATGATCTGAAGGCAGTTTGGCGTAATGGGGAGGAAATGGATCAGCCTAAAGAAATTAGGCCCATGAAAGCGACGCTGGTCGATGCGCCTTTTGATGAGCCGGGATGGGTTTATGAGATCAAATGGGATGGTTACCGGGCTATGGCCTATTTGAATGTCGATCAAACCAGCCTGTATTCAAGAAATCATTTGGAGTTTAACCAGTTTACTGAGATCAATGAGGCGTTAAGTGCTTTACGACTTAATGCTATTCTGGATGGTGAGGTGGTTGCATTAAAAGATGACGGAGGAGCTGATTTTGGTGCTTTGCAGAACTGGAAGAATACCCGGCGTGCCCAACTTCATTTTTATATTTTTGATATGGTTTGGCTGGAAGGAAGATCGTTATTATCACTCTCGCTCATTGAACGTAGAAAACTCCTAGAGGCAGTTTTGCCAAAAGATCATCCTGTCATTAAGGTCAGTCAGGCTTTTTACACCAGTGGTATTGATTTTTTTGACGCCGCAAAACGCATGAAGCTCGAAGGCATTATAGCCAAGCGTGCTGACAGTTTTTATTCTTCAGACAGCAGGTCTCGCGATTGGTTAAAGATTAAAGCTAAGCGACGACAGGAGGTGGTTATTGGTGGCTACACCAGAAATGAAGGGACGGAAAAATTTTTTAGTGCGCTTGCGCTGGGAGTATATGATAAAAGTGGGACACTCGTGTACATTGGAAAGGTAGGCACTGGTTTTAATCAAAGCATTCAAAAAGAATTAATGGCGGAATTTGAAGAATTAATTACTGAAAGCTGTCCTTTTGGAATTAAGCCAGATGTAGATGAACCTTCCCAATTCCGGCCGCAAAGGCTAGGGGCAAAACCGACCTGGCTAAAGCCTACGCTCATTTGCGAGATCGAATTTGCAGAGCTAACCAGTGATGGAAAGGTTCGCCAGGCATCTTTTAAGGGTCTTAGAAAGGACAAAAACCCGAAAGAAGTTGTTTTAGAGTTAGAAACCAGGGCAGGCAAATTGGTGAACGAGGTCGAACTGGAATATGATCTACAGGCTCCAATTTTACCGGTTTCGATTGATGGCCCCAAAAAGCCCAAGGGAAGAAAAGCCATTCTTGCAAAAAATCCGTTATTAACAGGGCAAGCCGAAACACAGGAAAAAAATATTGACGGACATTTATTGAAATTCACGCATTTGTCTAAACTATACTGGCCTGAAGATGGCGTGAGCAAGCGGGACATGTTCAATTATTATGACTCGGTAGCGCCGCTAATGCTTCCATATTTACTAGATCGTCCCATGTCGCTCAACCGGTTTCCGGGAGGAATCCATAGCCAGAGTTTTTATCAAAAGAACGTAAAGGAAACTGCGCCAGACTGGGCCCTGACAATGCCTCATACCAATGATAAAGGGGAAGAGAAAAGCTATTTGCTTGGACATGACAGGGCAACTTTACTTTGGATGGCCAGTTTGGGCTGCATTGAAATAAATCCCTGGTTTTCTAGGTCATCTTCACCAGATCACCCTGATTATTGTGTCATTGATCTGGACCCGGATAAAAACTCCTTTGACCAGGTAATCCAAGCCGCACAGGTTACCCGTAATATTTTAGAGGATATCGGTGTGCCCAGTTATCCAAAAACATCAGGCTCAACAGGCATACATATCTACATCCCACTTGGTGCAGCTTATAGTTATGAACAGAGCCAGCTCTTTGCCAACCTGATCGTGAGGCAGGTGAATAGGGAACTTCCAAAATTTACTACCCTTGAACGTAGCATCTCAAAGCGGGGTGGAAAGATGTATCTTGATTTCCTGCAGAACAGACCCGGCGCCACTATTGCAGGGGTCTATTCGCTGCGTCCGAAACCCGGTGCAACAGTATCCATGCCGCTGTTATGGGAAGAAGTGAAGCCCGGGCTGAAAATGCGTGATTTCACGATTTTCAACGCGATCGACCGTTTGAAAGAAACTGGTGATTTGTTTTCTGGTGTACTTGGCCAGGGAATTGATATGCACGGGGTGATCGCCTCTGCCCAGCATCGTTTTGCATAAATATTGCTAAATGTAAATATCAAAACCTATTGTGAAATAGGATGTTATTAGGATAAAGCGTATGAAGCACAAATTTTTTGACCGGTCGAATGAGCAAGCTTGTAGGATCATTTTTGCAGGGGCAATTGCTATTGCCGTTGCTTCAATTTATTTGGTCTATAGACGTAGAAAATATAGAAAGAAAGATTTTGTCTCTACAAGTCCTTTCTATGAAGATGGCCACCCTATGGAAAGATATATTTTTTCACTCACTAATGATAATCAGCCTATTCAGGCAATGGTGGAACAAGGTGGAGATTGCTACGCTGTCCATCTGGATGGTAAATATGCCGGTAGCCTATGGCAGGATGAAGAAAACAGTTTGCAATGGATTGCCCAAGATGAAGCACTAAAGCCTTTCGTTTCAGACATCGGGAAAAAGTTATCTAATGTTTATTCACGAGATGGCTTTTCGGCGATATTGATGGGCACATATCCTGAAGTGGTTGCAACCGATTGGAAGAGTTCTGAAACGCTGGAAGTAATTGTTGAACAGGAGACTGATCTTGAAATATTTGCCACTTTTTTAAAGGATGAAGTTATGAATCTGGTTAGTTTTGATGACCACCTGGACTTGATCGTAAAGAAAGCACACGACGCTTACTTTGTGATAATAACTGTGAATTAATTTTAGATCTAAAAATGCGTCGGTCCAGCAGTAGTTACCCCTGCTGGTTTCACGAAATCGTTTATATTATGGATAAGTTAGCAAAAGCTTTGGTATGTAGCCTTTCGGGAACAAGTTTAATGACTTTGTCCAGTGCAATCATGTCAGCAACGATAGGACAGGAGTTTAGGGAACCGGCACAACTCGGCAAACTGATCAAAAGGTTAGCTCCATTTATTTCAAAATCGTTTTGTAAGGGAGCAGGGTGGGGCGCACATTTTGCAATGGGTACAGCATTTTCTTCTGTCTACACTGATTTATGGGAAAAAAAGAAATTGAGACCGGATGGTAAAAATTCAGTCTTACTAGGTTTAGTTAGCGGAGTGGTCGGATCACTAATTTGGAAGGCAACGTTTAAAGTCCATCCCTTAAGCCCTTTAATGAATTATCGACGGTTTTATTTACAACGGATTCCTGCTCATGTTGTATTTGCGATCGGAGCTACTATTGCGTATAATTTACTTAAAGACCAAGATAAGGCGCGAATGAAAGCTCCAAAAAGTGGCAATACGTCAATTACCCATTAAAAAAGTTGTATATACATGGAGGGGTCGTGTTAATTGGCATACCTTAAGTGTGAGGTATTATCGGATCATTGCTTTGGAAAGTAGTTTATTACTTTGTTATAGATGTCTTCAGCAATTCATTCACCTATAAAAGCAAGTATATCTCTATTCATCAATAATACAGTTGACACGGCGTTAAATTATAACACATAATTTCTAATAGACGCTGATTATGTGTTAGGTACATATTTACTGCGATGATAATAAATACCCTTTAGAAAACAAATGAATGGAGATTTTGGTTCTTATTTAAGATGAAAAACTATCAGCTAACAATTACAGTAGGTACGGATAATAGAAAATTTGACCTTGCGGAATATATGTTTCACGACGGAGAACGTTGTAAATATCATGTCTTTGAAAATGGTATCCTTTTAGCTGCATTTGTCCCTGATCATCACAATTTCTTGCAGTTATGTAAGAATCCCGGTCACCTGGACGACGATCTCGTTGATCTTCTTGCTGATTCATTAGAAAGCCATATTCCCCCTATTCCTAAAGTTATTTGATGCTATTATGCTAATTTCCATTAGATAGGAAGTAGTATCATGTTGCCTTTCAACTTTTGGAAATAAATCAGAAGACAGAATTATGTCCTGACTATAATATTTCTGGAACAAGCTTGACACAGCATGTGAAAAACATTTGGTTGGCAGGAGAAAATATGTTCCCAAATGCAATTAACGTCAGCTTGAAAGTTATCTTATAATATCCAACCTTTTATCTGTTAAAGGGGTGTTTTATCATGGCCTTATTGCCGTCGAAATGCAAAACTATATAGCCTGCAGGCAAAATAACCTTTATCATCATTTGGAGCGGCTGTTAGTGCTGAAAAGCAAGATGGGCTAGAAGTTGGGTGGACGCATATTAACCAACCTTCGTCCTTCAAAGGAATAACAGTGATATTAGGCTTAAGGAAAATGGTGGACAGGATAAATTCGTACATCTAAAAGTGCAGCTATTTCATGCCAGAATCAAAGTGATGCCAAGCAGGGCGCTTTCAATCAGTGGCGAAGCAATATCTTTCGGGGTAGTGTTTTGGGGGAACTCACAACCGTTGCCCACTTTAATTCGGCATCGGAATTCGTACAGCCCTCACAGATGTCTAATCATGTAAGGATTCTTCAGACCTTGATAAGCATTTAGAATGGCTAAAATCTGATATTGCCCAGGGGGTTGACCGGTTGGTTCTACATCATGTTAACAAAATCAAACGGATTTTATTAATAATTTCGGGAAAAGGTGTACTACCGGTTTTAATCCAATAAAGCCATTTGTGTGATAAGAGCGGACATTTTTCATTCCGCTCTGGTATTATTTTTTCTTTTTTAGTGCATATAATATAACGCCAGCCACAACACTAGTAATAATGACTTTTTTAAGCAGCCCTTTCGGGTTGTGCCTGATTGCTGCGCGAATACCACTTTCTGCGAATATATTAGGAATGATCCCCCGGGAAAGATCTTCGATAATGCCCTCTACAACATTGACCCGATCGGCCAGGATCAGAGGGATCCAATGCCTATAACGATCTTCGCTATGCTTAAATGCATAGCGCCGAATCATGCCGCTTATTCCCGAGGGTGGCACGGTATTTCCAAGAACAGCACTTAATGCCGGGCGTTCATTGGATTTTAAAATTTCAACATCTGCATGCTGTTGATTACTTCGTTCATACACGCTGCGCTTGTGGTCGTCCCCAGTATAATTTTTCATCGGGTAAGTCGGTTCGTTACCCGGATCTATATCCATTCCCCAGCCGGGAATATTTTTATAATCTGTTTTTTCGTTTTTCATAACCTAGTGTTTTGCGGATGGGATGAGTACAGTTTTAATGCATTCATCAAGTTTGGATGAGAATATGTGGTAAGCATCTGAAATTTCTTCCAGGGGAACCCGATGAGTGATTAACCCTTTTGGATTTAGTCGGCCTGTCTGCACATGGTCAATCAATTTAGGAAGCAGCCGTTTAACAGATGCCTGGTTGGCGCGAAGCGTGATGCCCTTATTAAGTATATTCCCAATTGGAACGTAGTTGAAAGGTGGACCATAAACGCCTACAACTGATACAATTCCCCCTTTTTTAACACTATTAATTGCCCACTGTAATGCCGTGGCTGCGCCAGCCTGCATCAGGGTCACTTTTCCGGTGAAAGTCTGAAGTGCATTGCCCTCCGCTTCACACCCTACACAGTCGATGCAAACATCTGCCCCATACCAGTCAGTCGTCTTTTTAAGAAAGACAACCGGGTCAGCCATGGACTTAAAATTATACGCTTCGCATTTAGCATAGTTTTTTGCAAATTCCAGGCGATATTCGATGTGATCAATAATAATCACCCGGGCTGCGCCGAAAAACCATGCACATCTTGCAGCCATAATGCCTATAGGTCCTGCTCCGAAAACTACAACAGTATCACCCTCTTTGATTCCACCCATCTCAGCAGCCTGGTATCCGGTAGGGACGACGTCAGTTAGCAAAACCGCATCATCTGGGTCCATATCGGCCGGAATAACAGTTGGTCCAAAATTCGCATATGGAACCCTTACATACTCCGCTTGACCGCCGTTATAGCCACCTGCGGTATGCGAATAGCCAAATATACCACCAACTGCTGTTGCCATTGAATTGGATTCATGGCAATTTCCATAAAGCCCCTGTTTGCAAAAGTTACATTTTCCGCAAGCGATATTAAATGGAACAAGAACCTGATCACCGATTTTGACGTTGGTCACCAATGGACCAACCTCCTCGATTATCCCGATAAATTCATGACCAAAAGTTGATCCGACCCTGGTGTCTGGGACCATTCCATGGTACAAATGCAGATCCGATCCACAGATACAGGTTCTGGTTACCCTAACGATTGCATCTTCAGGATGCAATATTTCTGGCATTGGGCGCTGTTCCGTCCTGACCCTATAGGGGCCTCTATAATTCATTGCTAGCATATTCTTGAGATTTAATTTGTTTATCACCGCAGATCAGGATAGGATGAACGTAACGTTCTCACTTTCCATTCCTGATCCGCTATGTACGAGTGGTTAGAACATCAACAAAATTTCACAATCGTTTCTTTTAATTTTATCATATCTATTAAACAGGTATACCTACCTTATAAAAGGTCCTTTAGGCCGTTTCTAGGTACAGGGATTGAAAGGACTTTTATTTCGCCTGAAAATTTTTTAATAACTAAATTGCTCGTATTTCGTTTCCGGAAGATAGCTGAATGGTTATTATTGGTTAACGATGTTTTCACTAAAAATAAAGAAACCCCTTTAGCAGCTTTGCCTTTTGCAATTACCGCGGATTTTTTGTTCCTGTTAGCTAATTTTTTCATCATTTCCATCCTCCTTTCCAATAAAACATAATCGGTATCTTATTGGTTTTGATTATTTTGTATTTATCCGCAAGAATTATTTTCCTAGTTCGGTTCGGGGGAATGGTAACTAAATTTCATAGGCCTACAATCTGATTTAGGAAAATAATACTGTTAAATGCATACCCGTTTTTGACAACTTCAATCCTGTTTTTTTTCGATGGTTTATGATATAAATGATGAAATAGTAAATGCCAATAAAAACACCCAAAATAATTATGGAAGGGATGAAAGCGGAATACCCTCGGCGAAAAGTGGAGATAACGAGCGCACAAATTGATACAATTAAGGCCAGTTGGACTAAATTCAACTCCTAACTGTTCTTACGTTTGATAAATATAGAAAACAATGTATTAAAATATAAATTACGGCCACCCTATTCAACATTTCAAATAATATGCTCATATCAGTTTCATTTAGTGAAGTGTTTGTTAAGCCAATCGAACAGCTCAATCAATATTCGTAAGTTGTATGGTTACGCTTTGTTATTTCCCGGTTTTCCAATCAGGCGAGTCAACTGGCTTGGATTCAGGAGATCCTTTTTGTCTTAAGAAAATGGTAAGTAACACTATAGACGCGACCGATAAAAATTCACTTTGCCAATTTTGAAAAGTTTCAAACCAAAATTTTGAACCTCCAAGGTAATGTAATATATTTTCTTCTGGTTTTCCCTTTAATGAAAGTTCAAGATTGTTATTTTCCCAACTACCATAAAAGTGAAGTGCCCAACAAATCAAAAATAAGATGCAAAATGCAATTGATAATGAATTAGAATATAGCCATAATATCCATCCACCCCTTTTTACCGGCCAAGGCGCATCGCTGGATGGCCGAGGCTCTCGATCTACATCTTCATTTTCTTCTAGTTTCTTTGATTCTGCAGAGCCTATCTGTCTTAGGCCGATGGTAATCAATACATACAGCGACATTTGCAGAAATTCACTTTCAAAGTTTTCGAATGTAGCAGAGATAAAATGTCCACTGGTCAGGTAATGGCTCAGTGAAACCTGTTTACCATTCAATTCAGCTAATTCACTATTTAATTCCTTCCATCCCGTTAATGCCTGGCCGCTTAGGGTAATAAAAAATGGATAGGAAAAATATGGACAAGCTATTTCGGTATATCCACGGTTTGTTTTGGTTATGTTGCGTTCTTTGGTTCATTTTAAAATTTGTTGGTATGAATTACGTTTTATTATGTTATGCGTATTATAAAAGGCACCGTAAAGTATTGAGATGGTAATTAGATAGCCAATCTTTCTGGTTAGGGTAATTTTATTAATGTCGTAATTAGAGGCTTAACCTTCGTAAACTCGGGCAAAAGGGATTCTTTAATTTTTAATACCCTAGTCATTTATTTGACTCATCGTGATCGTATTGCTTTAGTATCAGTTCCTTATGCCTTTTATTTGATGTTGATAATATGCTGACAACATTAACCGATTTTCGAACGATGTCCTGCTATTTATTCGAAATCTTTACTTTGTTAATCAGAACGGAGGCTGTTTTCAATGCCTCTCGAAACTCATCATCACTATCGAATTTTAACTGCTTCAGGTTTCTGGTTTCATAATTTATTTCAAATTTATCAGGAAGGAATGGCCAAGGATCGACAATTATGGATCCATTTTGTTCGTGCATCTTGTAGGCTTTCCCATCTGGTCCTTTGCTAATTTCCAGTAGCCTATTCTCCGGAGGAACGAGGTTTTGGCATATTAGTAAAGAGAAAGCGTCACAGAATTCCAGTAATTCATAGGCTTGGTCAATATCATTTTTTGAAACGCTGGCCTCGTTGGTCCAGGTTTTTTCTTTAAGTTTTAACTCTGTTATAAAATCCTTCGCCAAGGGATCTTCACCATGTGTAAAAGCAATGTGTCTGGAAATTAATAGTGCTATAAATCTGCTTTTAGTTAGTGCCATATCAATTTGTTTTTGGCAAGCCTCCAATTCAAAACTGGTATCTTTGAAGTTAATAGGTGCTCCGTTATCATCGAGAAGCGGCTTTTTGTCAAACTCATTATATACATCATCATGTTCGGTAGTAGCAATCAACGTTTCCAGCCAATTATCTGGCTGGTTTGATAATTTCCACCTGGCACAGATTTGCCCTGCAAGAAGTCCATGTGCACGCTGTGTGGTAATTTGCCACCCAGATTCGACGTAATTAACGATCATTGTTTTTAATGTCTATTTTTATCCGACTTAAAATTTACTTCAATTCATCCAGTTGCTGTAAATAAGAAAGCAGAAACTGTCCGCAGGCTTTCACCGCCGCTTTGACAATCTTTTTCTTACTCCCGATGAAGCGAACACGTTCTGAAAATATAGTTTTGTTTCCACTTTGCCCGTAGATAAACATTGTACCTATAGGTTTCTCCTTGGTCTCACTTCCACCGGGACAGGTTAACCCTGTAACGCCAATATGTATATCGGCTGGAATCATTTTTCCGACACCTTCAGTGATTGCCTTTGTCACTTCAATTGATTCTGGCGTATATTTTTGAATCAATTCAGGCTCTACTCCCAAAAGATCCTCCTTTACGCAGGCATCATAACAAACAATCCCTCCTTTTAAAAAGGTTCCTGCATTCTCAATCATGGAGAAGTCTGCGCTCAGCCGTCCTCCTGTTGCACTTTCAGCAAAAGCAATTGTCAACTTTTTTTCAATTAAAAGTTCGCCTACTTCATTTAAAGTCTTACTCATGATTTTTAATATCTAAATGATTAATTTTTCGGATAAGGGGCGGTGGCCTTATCAGCATCTACCGTTTCAGTTTGCTCCCTTTCCAAATTCCTGTGCCCCGTGCCGGCTAGACTGTGGGCACAGTTGCTTTACAGAATGAAAAATGGATTGAATTGATATTGTTATAATAAAGGCTTTGCGGTCTAGGTTCATGGCTTCCATGTTTATTATTGATGGTTATTTGAATGTCTATCGCTTTACAGATTATGATCTGATTTTGATAACAATACTTTTACCTGATGGTTTAGGAATAACTACGTGTTTTGATACGGGAAGTCACCGGATATTTGCTTGGAAGGTAACCGTAATTAATTTCGTTTAAATTAAAGTTGCTGATATTCAAATAGTTATATTCATAGTTGTCGTAAGTATATATACTCGTTATTCCAACATTTCTTATATTTTGAAAACTTATTAAGATGCTGATTAGTTTTATAAAATAAGTAGCTCCATTAGGCTGCAGAAATTATTAATTCATTCAATTACTTGATTACAAGATGAAAAGTAAGAATTACTTTTTTTGCCTAACTGTTATCACAGTGGCAATTATCCAGGGTTGTTCTAATTATAGTCCAGAAAAAGGCAACCATTATAAAGACTTGGATGATACTGTAAAGAAAGATTCCACGCAGGCGCCAAAAGGGGTAAACCCTGAAGATACCGTTAGAAAATACTGATTAAGCTGTTGATTTTAAAGCCGGATATCGAAAATGAGAGAGTTG